>NZ_CP055283.1:0-9444 GCF_013374795.1 Acinetobacter sp. NEB 394
AGGGTAAGTTGTTATTTTCATAAAGCTAAAAACCAAAAAAGTACAATAGATATAATGTACTTAATAATAGCAATATAAGATCAAAAAATCTATAAAAGTACACAATCTACAATAAACTTTTTATGGGTTTTCGCTCAAATTTTGAGTCCCCTATTTGTACTTTTTTTTAATAAAATGCAATCCAGTATCCAATCTACAATGTGCTTGGTTTTGGGTTTAGATCCAAATTCGAGTCTTTTTTGTGCTTTTTTAGCAAAACGCAACAAAGAATCTAGTTTGGAATGTACTTTGTATTGGGTTTTCGCACAAAATATACCCATATTATTTAATTTACTCATTTAAAGTACGATGTATTTATTGTACTTTTCAGTCCCTCAAAAGTACTTAGTTAGTCCCTCAAAAGTACTTTTTAAAACGCTAAAAGTCCCTCAAAAGTACTTAGTTAGTCCCTCAAAAGTACTTTTTTAAAGTCTGAAAGCATTGATATATATGGCTTACATGGGGGGCTAAAAGTCTTTTAAAAGCTTATTAAAAGAATAAAAGAAAACAGGGGAGTGAAAACTGCCCTATGACACTCGCTAAAGCTCGTGGCATTTTGACCTCGCTAAAGCTCGGTTTAAGGGGCAGTTTTGGGTTACGATCTTGAGAGGATTCTAAAAAAGTAAAAGCAACTACGGCTTCGCTTCGCTCAGAAGCTTTTTTTACTCGCTTCGCTCGATCTAGAAGCAAATATAAGCAATTGATTTACTGCTTTTTTGAAGCAAATGTTTTAAAAACGGTTTTTCAGAGGGTCTAAGCGCAAATTTTGGTGTGGTCGCTCGTAGACACTCGCTCGGAAAGTGCAGTCAGATGCAAAAAAAGAGAGATAGGGATTTAGAGACCCATAAACCATATATTGTGATTAAAAGTAGTCGTATTCTGCTCTATTTTGCGCTGTATGGCATTTTTTATTTACTTTCTATACCCAACTAGCACAATTGATTTAAAGTGGCTTAAAACGCAAATGGAGGGATTTTATCAAGGGTGGAGTTTTCGGATAATTTTTCAATGTGGTTTCAATACAATTTAAATAAGCAAAAAAACAGCAATTCATTGAAATTCACGCTAAGTATAGAAATTGCGTATAAGAGATTTTATGTTAAATTTTTAGTTGATTTATTAGGGGATATAGATTTTTTCACGTGTATCATGTTCTGAGATATGTAATAGGGCGATATAGTGGATAATTATTTTTTGGAAAGTCTTGGTAGTAAAATTAAAATTTTACGTAAGTCTAGAGGGGTTTCTCAAGAAGATTTAGCAAAGCAATCTGAAATAACAAGAACCTATTTGACTCAAATTGAAAATGGTAAGGTTAACCCATCAATTGGAAAAATAAAGAAAATTTCTGAAAATTTAAACATAAGCTTGTGTGAAATGTTTAAGGACATATAATCCTTTATTTTAGGAACAATTGTGTCGAAATTATCCGATGTTTTTAAATATATATCTTTCTATAGAAGTGCTGGTCATCAAATAGGGCGAAAGGTTGGGGATATGTTAGAAGTGCTAACATATGGAGCTTTACATTACGATCAAAATCTGAAAAAAAGATTACATATTGAACCTAACTTATACGGCTTTTCTGATGCAGGGCATAAAGTTGAGTTTTTAATTACAAAAGATGTAAATGAGAATTTACTTAAGGGAGGGAGTGTTACTAATCTAGAAAATTATATAGGTTTTATTGAATGTAAAAAGGTAGGAGTCGAGCAAACAGTCTCAACTTCATTTAAAAATAAATTTAAAGATTATGAAAATAAACAGACTAAGAAATATGATTTAAAATTAGATAGTATTTTTAATATCGGTTTTTCAAGTCATGGTATGAATAGACACAAGTTATCTGTATCTTTTGCAAATTGTGATAATAATTTATTCATTAATGTAAAAAATGAAATCAATAATGAAATCATTTTTAATGAACAAGTCAAAGATCATTATAGACTTATAGTTGCACAATGTAGTGATAATAGTATAGATATAATAGGAAATAGTCGAAGTTTAAGAGAATTCAATTTACCATTAAATAACTGTCGTATATTAGAAATATCTAATTTTAATTTACAGGAGAATAGAATATCTTTAGTTCTTAATAATTGTTTAGCTGGTCCGCAAACACCAGAAAAAGCAAAACAGGCTTCATTTGTTGCTTTAGATGTTCGTAAGAAGAGATTTGGATCATTTGATAAGGTTGATGATCCAAGCTTTAAAAGTATTTTAGTGTTAACTGAATTTGCACACTGGGAAAGAAAAAGCAGAAATATGATTAGTGCTTGTATTGATATCAATCTTGTAGTACCAGATAGTATATTAATCGAGGCTTTCGAAGTATTTAATCAATATTTTGAAAGAAATGGCGCAACGGTATCAAATTTATATGATCTAATAACAAAAGATAACTTTGAAAAGAATAAAGAGATACAAGATCTTATTATGAGTATATTAACAGAATATGATGGTAAAATTTTCCAACAACTTAAGTCAGATGGTACTCATATTGAAGAACTTGTATCTCTAAATTACTTAAATAATAGTTTATCTATTATTTCTGAAAGATAAGAATTCCATCTTTTTTACCGTTAATATCATCATGGTAGTCTGCACGATGTTTGTAAGCATATTTACCTAAACCATAATGTGTGGTTCGATAATTTAACATAATAGTTTTATATCCAATTTCTTCTATAATTTTTTGGGTATTTTTTAATACGGGGATGAGTTCACCTTTACGTGTACAATCCCCAATAACTACAGCAAGATAGTCGCCATTTTTTTGAATATTAAAGGTTTGTGTATAACAATCTCTTAGATGATTGAAATATTGTTCAGTAATAGATTCACTCGCAGGGTGAGCTTTCATTTCTTCTTTATATAGAGAAACAAGGGGAGAGTAATTTTTTTCGAAAACTTTACCCCAATATAATTCTAAGCTAAAGATAGGAGAATAATTGAAGCTGTTTAGATATGGCGGGTGACTAATTACTAAATATATATTTTTTTCTTTAATAGTATCAGGTAAATCTAAGTTATTACCAACATAGCATGTAGCAAAGGTATTAGAGTTAGTGATGTCCATATATTTAATATGATCACTAATCATGTCATTAATTTTTTTAGAAAAAGCAGAGATCACCTCCCTAACTTTTTTCTCTTTATTAATGTGAGGTCTTACTTCACCATCATAGGCTTTTGATACTCGGCGTATAATGCCTAAAAATGCAACTACAATAAAATCTAGCTCATCAGATGCTTCTAAATTTAAAAGAATATTTTGTAAAATTTTTAAGTCTTTGACATTTTCTGGGACAAACCATTTTTCCTCAAAACTGGTTAATACATCTAAATTACTATCAAATGGTTTCGACACATATTGTTTATATAGAAAAAGAATGCTGTCATGTAAGTTTCTAATTTTATTTATATTTATATGTTTGGTTTTGACATTTGATGCAAGAGCAGAAATCCAATTGATGTCTAAACCAACTGAATTAATTCCTCTAAGCTTTGCTTCGACAAGGGTTGTTCCAGAGCCACAGAAATTATCTAGAATATAACTGTTTTTATCTTTTGGTGGAAACAAGTCAATAATTTTTCCAGCTAGAACTGATGGAAATTTACCATAGTATCTATAGTGGCTATGTGTTAGATATGAGATATCTTTAATCGTATAAGGTATATCCCACTGAAAAGTTGGAATTTCTTCGCCATTTATCTCTTCTATTAGAGGCGGAAACTTCTGATAAATTGGGGTAAGATTTTCACTAGATAAATTAAACATAGTAGCTCTTTGTGTTAAATATATTTAACATTATATCATGATTTAGTCTGATAGTAAGTATATTAGTCAGGCAATTAAAAAAATTATTCTTAAAACTGATTATCACAACTTTTATTCTACTCATTATTTAAGTTTCTCTAAACTTAACATAATACAGCTTATGCGAAATGCAATTTTTTATTTGTTATAATTCATAATCTTATGTCGATGTGAAAAGCCCAACTCAGCTGATTTGGGCTTTTTTGTTGATTCTTAATGTTCCACGCCTATTATTTAAGCAATGTTTCACGACTTTGTTCATATTAGTTAAACAATCGTGGTTAATCATAGGGTCTAAAAAAACGGCTCCAAAAACCCCTTTTCTCAGGCTCTGGAATCCGCTTATTTTCTTTTTCAACCAAAGTAGTCAATCCGTCATCTTTAGGCTGAGTTTGGATCTCGGCTTCTACTGGAGCTTCTTCTTTGGCTAATTCAACCGTTTCTTGAGGTGCAGCAGCAGGTGTTGGATCTTCTACTTTTGGCGGTTTTGGGGCTTCCAGTAGACGTTGCATAGCTTCGATTTGTTCCTGATAGAACGATTCACGTTCTAGCGATTGATTTTCTCTCAGCACTGCCTGATTTAACTGTTTTTCCAGTATGTCAACTTGACGTTTTAGTAAGTCAACTTCTGTCAAGTTTTGACTGTTAATTGATTGACTTTGATTGACACTAGTCTCTTTTTTTTGTGGTTCCCCAAAAACTCTTAAGGCTTCTGTAAAGTCAATTAAACCATCAGATCCTTTAGATAAATTTCCTTTGTTTATATGTGCATATATGGCCTGTCTTGAATATCCGTAAAGCTTGGCCAACTCTGAAACTGACAGTTTTTTCATTATGTAAACCAGTTTTCAACCTGTGTTAATACTTGACTGTTAACTTAACAATTTCAATTAACAATGTCATTTAAATCTTACTTTTCTGATCTGAGTAAAAGAATTAACTCCTTAACACTTTAAATCACCCTCATTTGCTCTGTATTGGATTTTTATAGACATTCCCCCTTTATAGGATCCATAGGTTTTAAAAAGTAGCTTAAAACGCAAATGGTGGAGTTTTATCAGGGGGTAGGGTTTTCGAATAATTTTTTCAATGTGGTTTCAATACGATTCAAATAAGCAAAAAAAACCGCAATTCATTGCTGAATTGCGGTTCCGAAAAATTTCTTCTATCCAAACCTATGTGTGTTTTTAAAGTCTGGTAGGTTTTTTCTTGCTAACAGGTGCCATATTCGGATCTGCCACACAATTCACAGTCCCAACATTTTTTTATCTGCCAACGTCTTGGATCAGACCTGCCCTGTTGCCAGTAGCTACCCGAAGAACGCTATATCATTTTTGAGAGGAAGTGAATATCTGTGAGTGAATTATTTTTTATCTCATGGAAATAGAAAAGACCGTACTACAAAGGTGCAGTACGGTCTTTAAAAAATGATAAAACAATAGATCTCTCTATGTGTTTAGAATTAATCAATTCACTTGAGAAAGTGAGTGGATTAATTTGATGAAATGTTAATTTAATCAAGATTTTAATCTTGGATGTATTGATTAGAGGGATGGATAGAAAGTTGGTGACTAATCAACAAAAAATCGTTCCATAATTAATACTGTTAAATTTTACAGTTCGTTGGATAGTCCTCGTAAAGCTGAGGATTGCTACACAGAATATGTGTGGATTTCACTCTGCCATCTCTGACAGTTCATCTATTTAACGAAAAGGTAAAGCCGATGAATAACTCTCTCATGCTTACAGGACTGAGATCCTGATGATTTTGTTACCTAAAATCATAAAGGTCTGAACGAGAAAGCGTCAGACTTTGCTTGTAAGCCAAGCGACTACGTTTGCTTTTGTTGCAAGTACCAAAGAAATACCATTTCATACTCGATTAAAGATCTACCAAATCTTAAGTTGAGCATCTCAAAACCACCTATTTTGAAATTGGTTACTTGCAGTCCTTCTTTTGCTTTTTCACTACACACACGCTCGAGTTTTCGTCCTACTGACTTGTACGATTTTTGTCTATCTTGTTGTAAAACTACTAAAACCAAGATAGTTAACGCATTCGCCAATAATAGTGGGTTTCGCCCCCGCCTACTCTCCCGATCTCCCGATGGATAAATGATCCTTTGCTTGCTTTGCGTCAAATGAAGACATTCGCAAGAATTAAAATCAAAACTGTTTTTCTTAGCTTTTGACTAAAAAAATCAACTGTAGTGGCTATTATGAAAAATCATAACTACAGTCACAGCTCCATCTTCCACACTTACACCAAAATCTACTATGTACCCTTCGGATAGCTTATAGCCCTTAATTCCACTCCCCGATCAATCAATTGATCTTCGATTTCCCCTGTCGTCGTTCCGTAAACAGGCTTGGCAAGAATTAAAAACAAAGTTATATCCCATTGATACCCACTCGCACCCCTACACTACAAACAACGTAGTGCTTAGGTTCTGCTAGAGTTGAGCTATTCGTGCTGATTGTGTCTTTCCACACAACCAAAAAGTTTCGACCTAATGATGATCATCTACTTTCCACAGATCCCCGAGCTTCTGCTCTTTCACTGTGACACTCCCTCTCGTGGCATTGCATCTGCGGTTATTTTCCCTACAGAAACACGGCTGAATCGACAAAAAAATCGTCTACAGCTTCGATTATGGTTTCATGGTCGCCCAAGTACCAACCACCATTCGCACAAAGGCATTGGTGGCTCTGTTCACACAATTGGAACGGATAGAAAAAAGGCTGACACGCAACACCATCAAAGATGATATTGCGCTGACACCTTTTAGCCCCCTTCGTTTGCGATACCGAGCCATTTGGCATGGCAGTACGCTTCACGCTGAGGTAGATCGTATTCGTTCGATACATACAGGTCGCCAACCTGCATGCCAAAAAAGCAATGAATTAGAAGTTAGTCAGACTCCCAAAACATTTTTACAAAGAAGAAAAAAGCAAAGGGAGTTGGTAGCTCCCTGTTGAACAAAGAGCTAGACCTAACTTCTAAAAAAGAAGAACCAATTTTTAAAGAATACGGTTTAACAAGCCGAATTTATCACCCTATTCAGGGCGGGGCAATCAGAGTTTCATCAAATTACAGGAACGACTTGATTACACCCTGATTGCCCCGCCACGAAGCTTCGCTTCGTAAGAAAAGCCAGCTTCGCTGACTTTTCTTTTCAAAATCCTTGCTTTGCAAGGATTTGTTTTTAAATGTAAATTTATTAAAAAAAGTAATACCTGAAATTTTTTAAATTATTACATTTCCACTATTACACCTTTTCAAAATTTTATTGCTTGGTGAGCAAATGGGGAAATGAAAGTGATTTTTTACACCACTTCAAACAAATTTTTTATGTCGGCAATTTTGAATTGTGTTAGCAAAGGAAAAGCGACTTTCTATCGAAAAATATTTATCGATATTGACCAAGCTGAGAAAGGAATTGCGAGTTTAATTAAGCGGTACAATGTTGGTTTAGGTTCTGCAACAAACAATAAAAACTTTGCCTGTAATGGACACCTTGTTATTCAGTACAACCAAGATTTAAGGCAAAAAAGACAGGTCATCATTTGTATTTTGATTACTCTACCTCAAGAAATCCGAGATACTTCTCTGCTGTATCAAAAGCTAGTTGCAGACTTACAAGTCGAGCCTGCGCCAACTCCACGAAAAAGGAAAAACCTTGCGATTGCTTATCAGAAAGACTTTATAAAAAAAGACTTCAAGGAAAGGGATGGATCAGAAAATCGTGAAGAATTTCATAGCTTAGAGCATGAGAAACAGAGGATCTACATCTACAATGTTGATTCAGTCGTAAAGCTAGAATTGAGAAAGTCAGACTATCCTAAAGCCAAAGTAAGACAGATGCAGAAGTATGCCGATGAACAGGCTTTAAAACAGGGTAAACCACCTAGAAAAATCAGTGGATCTCGATGGACTTGGCATCTCACGCCTGTTTATATGGATCTGATATTTTCTGTAGCCAAAGTTGAGATTGATAAAAAGATTTTGATTAAAAAGGATTTAATCAAAAAGACGGTTACTCAATCAAAAGCTAATATGCCGACTAAGGATGTGATAAAGCGTCAAGCAAGGTTAGAGCCTTCTGAGTACCGTGAAGCGATTTCTAATGTCGCTTTCATGGTTGACACCATTCCTATGTTTGGCGGTACTTTGGCTGATGTGGGGCAAGTGGTACAGAAACTTGAAAAGCAGTTCAATCGAGGGCAAGCACATAAAGCTAAAGGTGCTTGGGCTACTCAGAAAAAAGTTCATTTGCCGATCACAGAAGCTTTTGATATTCAAAGGCTAAAAAAAGAAGCATCATATTCGACCCGTATCGATTGGAAGTATCATTCCTTTTCTTCTTTGTATGAAGCTGTTGAAACCTTTGCAGATCATGAAGATATGGACGAAAAGTATAAGCAAAAAAGAGAAGAAGACGTTTTAAAATTCTATGAAAAGGGGCAAGCAAGGATTGCAAGAAGAACCAAACAGCAGAACAATGACCGCAGGATTAAACTCAGTAGAGAACGGGTACAGAAATTGATTCAAAAGCGGTTTTCAAAATGGAAAGATAAAGTCCGTGGGATACATAAGGATCAAAAGCAGTAAGTGGATCTGGCCAACCACACCAGGATTTTTTCAAAATCTTGGTGTGGTTGGCAGGTCAAACTTAGCCCTTAAAGTCTGTTTCAGTTCGCAAAGCCTTGAAAATGCGCTTTGCTGTATTTTCACGAACCGATTTTGGATCTCGTAAAATATTCGAAATCCATACCGCAAATGCTTGATAGTCCTTGTTGCCTGCAAGGTCACTGATGCTGTGGACATTTGAAAGAATGGAGCTGTAAGTGTTGATCTGGCTGTCAGTCATCTTGCAGAACATATGAACGGTATTTTGATCTCCACCCTCAATCGCTTTCAGCTTCGACTTCTCCTTGACTGTAAAACGGAAGCCAACGACAGCACGCCCCGATTTTATGTTCTCGTAGGTTACGTTAATATCTGTCTGTTCTGTAATTTCATCTAATGATGGTTGAATTACACGTTTTTTTAAGTTGCTTAGGTCATTGTATGAATCGGGCACGCCTAGCTCATTTCTAAAATCTTCTAGGGATATTTCAAATCTCCCCATTGCCTGAAATTTTTTAGCTAGATGATATAAGTCGAAAGAGTAGTCCCTTTTCAATCTCAGTATGATGTCTTTTTTGTACTTGGTATAGGGATTTACCTTGTCGAACTCTTTGAGCATAAATAAGACAACTTCGGGAAAGCGAATAGCAATCCCTCCTGATTCGTAAGTGCAGTCAATTACCCAATTAGATAAGACCTTTTTGTTTTTTTCATTATGATAAGAAAAATATCTTTTAATCAATGACTTACTTGCTTTTTCTAGCTGTGCATATGCTGAGTGCTGTGTGATCCCACACTCTTTCGAAAAATCTTCTGCCGTGATGATAATAGCGTCTTTTTCCGTAGCATCTTGTGTACGTGCAAGAGGGCTAGAAAGAATCAAAAGGCGTTTTTCATTTACACTCATGCTTTTAAAACACTCTTGAATGTTATTTTGCATTACGACCCATGATGG
>NZ_CP055284.1:0-161809 GCF_013374795.1 Acinetobacter sp. NEB 394
CACTGGCTTTGTGCAAAGTCTGATTAAACTTTGCGGATTAAATTGGATAGCTCCAGATTACACCACGCTTTGTAGAAGACAAAAGCATATTGATATTGTAATCAGCTACCAAAAAAGTAGCGATGGGCTGCATCTACTCATGGACTCTACAGGCATGAAGTTTCTAGGTGAGGGCGAATGGAAATGCAAGAAACATGGACCTGAATATCGTCGCCAATGGCGTAAACTTCATATTGGTATAGATGCTAAAACCCTACAAATACGAGCAGTTCAGCTTACAACCAATAATGTCAGTGATTCACAGGTGCTTGGTGATTTACTTAATCAGATTCCACAAGATGAGCAGATTAACTGTGTTTATACCGATGGAGCTTATGACACCAAGCAATGCCGTCAGGTCATTGCAGATCGGCAAGCGCATGCGGTGATTCCACCTAGAAAAAATGCGAAACCATGGAAAGATACAAAGAGTAGCTCGCTAGAGCGAAATGAATTACTTCGAACAATTAAACGTTTAGGCAGGACACTATGGAAAAAATGGTCAGGCTATCATCGTCGAAGTTTGGTTGAAACTAAGATGCATTGCATCAAATTATTAGGAGATAAACTCAGTGCAAGGCGTTTTGATAGCCAAGTGAATGAGATCCATGCACGTGTAGCAGTCCTTAACAGATTTACGGAATTAGGTCGACCACTTACCCAAGTTACGCCTTAAATTTGGCTCAATTAGGGGCGCTTTGCATTTCAAATCTTTGTGCAACAAAGCCATCTGCTGTAACCACGTTCTTTGAAAATCAAACAGCGTTGTCTAATTGTGAGCCTGAATACTTACCTAAGGAAATATCTGGGTAAGATAAGGGAGAGTGTGGAATCGTTAGCTTTTTAAACTGATTTTCTCAAATATTCGGCTTTTGTCTTATATCTAAATTTTTTACCTATCGATAAAATAATTGTATTCATAACCTGCTAAGGATAGTAGGTAATAAGCGTTTAAGGACTAAGTATTAAGTAAGCATCCGCTGAACCCCATGCCTATTTTTTAATTTGAGTTGGATTTCCAGCGATGTGGTAGTAATTCTTCTATTTGGGTCGCTTTATGCGTCGGCAGCCTTTTCAGCACATCACTGAGATAGGCATACGGATCCAACCCATTCAGCTTTGCTGACTGGATTAAAGTCATGATATTTGCCGCTCGCTGTCCACTGCGCAGCGAACCTGCAAATAGCCAATTCTTACGTCCCAACGCCCAAGGTCGCATCTGGTTTTCCACCCAATTATTATCTATAGGTAGATTGCCATCATCCAGATAGCGGCTTAAAGCTGGCCAACGCTTCAGAGTGTAATTGATGGCCTTGGCGGTTGGAGAACTCGATGGCACCGTCAGTTGATGCTGGTTGAGCCATTCATACAGTTGTTGCATCACCGGTTGACTATGCTGTTGTCGGTATTCGCGGCGCTGTTCTGCTGTACCATCGGTCTTTCTCCTGAGTTCTGCTTCTATGGCATACAGTTTCTGAATCAGCACTAAGGCCTGTTCAGCGACCTGACTTTTCTTGGTCACATGCAGTTCATGGAATTTACGACGAGCATGCGCCATGCAGCCCACCTCAATGACTTGGCCTGATTTAAAGCGTGCTTTATAACCACTGTAATCATCACAGACTAGATGGCCCTGCCAGTCTTTCAGGAACACTTCAGCATGCTGGCCTGAACGACTATCCTGAAAGTCATAAATCACGGCTTGAATTGGATTATATTGGGTTGTTGCATAGGCCCAGACATAACCTTTCTTCGGTTTTTTCTCATCATCACTCATCCGCATGATGGTGACCGGCGTTTCATCGGCATGGATCACCCGCTGTTGCAGCACCACCTCTTTTAAAGCATTGGCCAGAGGTTCCAGTTCTACACCGCAGCGACCTATCCAGTCAGATAAAGTTGATCTAGAAAGCTCGATTCCCGCCCGCTGATAGATCAGACGTTGACGGTACAGCGGTAAATGATCTGCGTATTTCGAGACCAACACATGGCTAAGCAGTTCAGGACTGGCAATGCCTTTATCAATCACATAGGCGGGCATCGCTTGCTGAGTCAGTGTGTCACACTGATCACAGACCCATTTGCCACGCACATGCTGTTCCTTATAGAACTGTGCCGGTCTGAAATGTAGTTTTTCACTGATATCTTCGCCGATACGACGCAAGGTGCAGCCACAAGCACATTGGGTTGATGTTGGTTCATGCTCGATACGGAGGGTTGGCAGGTGATCTGGCAGTGGTCGACGTTTAGGTTTGTTGACTGTGGCTTTGTGTGTCGCTGCATCAGTTTTATCTGCATTCAGCCGTTCCAGTTCCAGATCAACAGCGGCAATATCTTCTTCGACCGCTTCATCCCAGAGATGGATTTGTTTTGCGGTGAGATGTTCGTTTTTACTGTCGAATTTGTGCTTTTTAAACAGCGCAAGTTCATGCTCGTATTTTTGATTGAGAATGGAAAGATGCTGAACTTTGGCATCTAATTGCAGATTGGATACTTCAAGATGCTGAACTTTGGCATCTAATTGCTGGTTTGATTGTGCCAGAGACTGATGTTGCATTGCCAACTGTCTAGTAAATTCCAGCAGTTGTTCATGGGTCAGTTGGCTTAAATCAGGCAGTGTATTCATGACCGCAGTATGCCTGAGGTCATGAGAAGAATGAAATAGAACGTTTGGAGAATAGCAGCTTGGACCAAGCTAGTTTAGAGCATTGTGACCACTTGCTGTCGTCCAATGCGCTGCCAAGGCAAACCCTGGATCAGTGCCTGTAACTGTTCTGGGCTGAGGGCTACGCTTTCACCCTGGTGAACTTTAGCCCAGTGAAATTTTCCCTGTTCCAACCGCCGAGCACACAGCCAGATCCCCAGTCCATCATGTACCAGCACTTTCATGCGATGGCCACGTTTATTACAGAACAGGTAAGCACAATGCGGTTTGATGTAGCCAAAGGCTCTCACCACCTGAGCCATGGCCGTATCCATTCCTGCTCGCATGTCCATGGGCTGGGTAGACAACCAGATTTCATCGATACGGATCATGTTGCCAGTGCCTTGAGTAATTCTGCTAAAGCAGATATTTTTGATACTTGCCATTTCAAGCCAATTTCTGCTTTTGAGTGGGGTAAAGTAATTTGAACCGTTAACATGTCATTAGGAGTAGGATCTAATGGTGCAGAGCAGGATAAGGCAATAAATGCAGGTTTATTCGGTAGTGGTGAGCGATCATTCCCTGGCTTAGCATCAATTAAGCGAATCCATTTGGATACAAGATTTGTATTCAATCCATGTTGCAAAGCGACCGAAGCAATTGAAAGGTCCGGTGCTTTACAAGCCTGAACGATCTGCTGTTTAAATTCAGCACTGTATGTTCTTCGTTTTTTCGCAAGAGATGCGATGGATGTCTGGTGATTTGTAGTCATAAATTTTAGTCCCCACTTGTTTTTAAGTGGGGACTAAATTAAGGCTTATAGGATGAATTCATAAGGTGTGTTCAGCGGACGCTTACAGTATTAATTAGGGCCAAAACAGCTAACTTACATTGGAAAGTAAGTGATTAAGAGAAAACTAACAGCGCTTAATAAGCCTGGCAGTTCCGAGAGAGACTATAAGGCTTTTTTATGAAATATAATTTTCTTTTATCAAAAAAATAAATATAACTATTAAAAAAACTTGATTATTTTTCTTTTTACTGTATATTTAACTCAACTAGAAAAAAAGTCTCGTTTCGGTAAATCTTCCTTAAGTATCGCAGTTTTAGTCATAATCCTTCGTTTTTTAGATTTTAAGTTTCATTCTTTATTATTTTCCAAGTTATAATCGGTCAATATAATGACTAAAAATTATTAAAAATCAGTAGGATATATTATGTCAAACTCAAATGTTGTTAAAGGTACTGTTAAGTGGTTCAACGAAACTAAAGGTTTTGGTTTCATTCAACAAGAATCAGGTCCAGACGTTTTTGCTCATTTCAGCGAAATCGCAAGTTCAGGTTTCAAAACCTTAATGGAAGGCCAGCAAGTTGAATTCAGTGTAGCTCAAGGTCAAAAAGGACCGAATGCTGTAAATATTGTTGCTATCTAAGTAATAATAGACAGTAATAAAAAGCACTCATGAGTGCTTTTTTTATACTTCAAAATTTGTTTTAAAATTAAAATTTTTCTAAAAAATAGGATGTAATTTGTTGAAATTAAGTAATTTAATTGCAAAATCTAAAAATGGTACTGAAATTATTGTTTCATTAATTCCTCTTCATAAAATGCAAAATACACGTCAAGGTTCAAAAAAAATCGAAGTAGGTAAAAGAGTCCTTCTTTCATCTGGAATCGAGGTTGATTTAAATTTGGATGGCCGTACATTTTACACTTCTTTAAATCAGCTATTTAAATTAAGTCATAAAGTTGCTTAGAGCCAACATCAACAAGTATTAAGAATTGGGGTAGATTTCTACCACTATAATTTTATTAAGGGGATATATATGTTTAAACAGACTCTCAACGTAAAAGACCAGTTTGGGGTTAAACAAGCTATTCAAGCAACAGTAGATCATCATTTTGCCGATACGCAATCTCACTCAAATATAAGACATATCACCGTTGATGGAGAAGATATTCGACCTAGTTTTGAAATGTTTTTTCAAAGTACTGTAAGTGGAAAAATTTTTAAAATTTTATAGATAGTATTTTAAAACCAATACGATACGCATTGTAAGAAACGAGAGCTAATAGCTCTCAGGTCATCCCCCTAAAAATAATTGAGTTTAAAAGTAGAAAATACAAATATTCTCAAATGATCTCTATTTTTTGGAAAAACATATCAAGTTTGTTTATAAAAAAGCCGATATATTTCTGTTATTCACCAATTAAAATGTCTATGCGATAAACCATTTAAAATGTCCTATAAAAAATGAGCTGATTAATTATCATATTCGGCTCTTGTTATGAGCCGAATAAGTGCTATATTCAACTCATCTGAAATTTTAGATGAGCGATTGAAAATGCAGAAATGGATTTGGCAAGCAGAAAACTGGACAAATTTTACATGGCTAGATTCAGTTATCTTACCTAAAACCAGACAGATACATCAAAAAATAGGGATTATTCTGGGGCAAAGTCAGCATGATTTAGCAAAAGAGCAATTCACCCTAGATACTCTGCTTGCCAATCTTGTTGCTTCATCTGCGATTGAAAACGAAACGATCAATGTTTTTTCACTACGATCATCTCTAGCTCAACGCTTAGGTGTCACACTTGAACAGCCTTATCCAAGCTCAGATCGATCAGAAGGTTTAGCCAATATCATGCTAGATACGCTTAACGATGTTAAGCAACCATTGACTGTTAATCGTCTCATGCAGTGGCATCGTTGGCTTTTCAATGACCCAGATTGGACAATGCACCGTTTACGCATTGGTCAACTTAGGGGGGCAGAGCCTATGCAGGTCGTTTCAGGTCGATTGGACTATCCTAAAGTGCATTTTGAAGCACCGCCAAGACAAGGCTTAGAAGAACGCTTAAATGCCTTCATAGATTGGTTTAATCAAAGCCTAAATGATTCATTGCTTGATCCTCTGTTACGTGCAGGTATTACCCATTTATGGTTTGTTACCCTACATCCTTTTGATGATGGTAATGGACGTATTACACGTACACTTACAGACCTTTCTTTAGCTCAAATGGATGAACAGAGCATTCGTTTATATGCTATGTCTACTGCGATATTGAATAAACGTAAAAGTTACTATGAGATATTAGAACAAACTCAAAAAAATGATTCTGATATCACCGATTGGCTAGTTTGGTTTTTAGATACATTGAATGATAGCCTTGAAAAAACCTTAGCGCAGATAAGTCGAACATTGTTTAAAAGTCAGTTTTGGCATAAATATTCAAATTTAGCCTTGAGTGAAGAACAGCGCAAAGTTCTAAATCGTTTATTAGACGGTGGAGAAAATGGCTTTGAACATGGTATTAGCGCGTCACAATATCAAAAAGTTGCTAAAACAAGTAAGGCGACAGCTACTCGTCATTTATCTGACTTACTTGAGAAAAAATGTATCGTCAAATTGGAAGGTGGGGGACGTAATACACGCTATCAGATCAATACTCAGTTATAGAAATTTAAGCCATAAAAAAAGCCCGACATCCTGTCGGGCTTTTTCATATCGGGTTGCTAGTCTTACTGATCTCGTGCTGCCCATTCCTTGCGCTATTTTCTTATTCTTGTTTTCTAGAAACATCCAGTTCCCTTATGTATTCATCATAGGGCTAATGCTTTGGATTACCAATCCGCAAAAACCTTAAATCTGTGTAAGTTTTAGCTTACAAAGTTGGCCTATTTTATCCCAAGAGTTGTCCGCAGAAATTGGGGATTATTTCTGAACTGTGACCCTTGAGAAATCAGGAAAAAATGCAAAAACGAATGTTTTTTGATCAATTTTATTGGCTAAAAGTTACAGTTTTGCTTAAAAAGAAACCGACTTGTTTCCAAGTCGGTTGAACGAGAACGTTCCAGAGGGTATGAATAACGATAAGATACTGATCTTAAAGTAATATTAAAAACACGTTTCGTATAAGAGATTTATGTTAAATCAGTTGGCTATAAATTTTCAAAAATATCCTTAGTTTAATATTTTAATAAGCAAGTAAAGGGTAAGATAGGATTGAAAATATTAAATTTCTGTAGGAAATTTAAATTAAAAGAAACGGGAGTTAATAGTATGAGTCAAGACCCTAAAAAATGTCCTGTTACCCACCTGACTACTGAAGCTGGTGCCCCTGTGGTCGACAATCAGAACAGTATGACGGCAGGTGCGCGTGGACCTTTACTTGCCCAGGATTTATGGCTGAATGAAAAACTGGCCAACTTTGTCCGTGAAGTGATTCCAGAGCGTCGTATGCATGCCAAAGGTTCAGGTGCTTTCGGTACCTTTACCGTGACCAATGATATTACCCAATATAGCCGCGCTAAAATTTTCTCTGAAGTCGGCAAAAAAACCGAAATGTTTGCGCGTTTCTCAACGGTGGCGGGTGAACGTGGTGCGGCCGATGCAGAACGTGATATTCGCGGTTTTGCCCTGAAATTCTATACTGAAGAAGGCAACTGGGATCTAGTTGGCAACAATACTCCGGTATTTTTCCTACGGGATGCCCGCAAGTTCCCTGACCTGAATAAAGCAGTCAAACGTGACCCGAAAACCAACAAGCGCAGTGCCACCAATAACTGGGATTTCTGGACATTATTGCCTGAAGCCTTGCATCAGGTGACCATTGTCATGTCGGATCGCGGTATTCCTGCTGGCTACCGTCATATGCATGGTTTTGGCAGCCATACCTTCAGTTTTATCAATGCCCAAAATGAACGCTTCTGGGTGAAATTCCATATGCGTACCCAGCAAGGCATCCAGAACCTGACCGATGCTGAAGCAGCAGACTTGATTGCCAAAGACCGTGAAAGCAGCCAGACCGACCTGTTTGATGCCATCGAACGTGGCGACTATCCAAAATGGAAAATGTACGTTCAAGTCATGCCAGAACTGGAAGCCGAAACAGTGCCTTATCATCCATTTGACCTGACCAAAGTCTGGCCGAAGGGCGATTATCCACTGATTGAAGTCGGTGAATTTGAGCTGAACCGCAATCCGGAAAACTATTTCCAGGATGTAGAACAGGCAGCCTTTGCACCTAGTAATCTTGTACCGGGCATCAGCTACTCACCGGACCGTATGTTACAGGCACGTTTAGTGAACTATGCCGACGCAGCGCGTTACCGTGTTGGTGTAAATCATTCACAGGTTCCGGTCAATGCTGCACGCTGCCCTGTAAACTCTAATCGTCGTGATGGTCAGGGCCGCATGGATGGCAACTATGGTTCATTGCCACATTATGAACCGAACAGTTTTAACCAGTGGCAGGAACAACCTCAGTTTAAAGAACCAGCATTAAAGATTACCGGTGATGCTGATTTCTGGGACTTCCGTGAAGATGACAATGATTACTTCAGCCAGCCACGTGCCCTGTTCAATTTGATGAATGATGAGCAGAAACAGGCCCTGTTTAATAACACGGCCGCAGCGATGGGTGATGCGCTAGATTTCATCAAATACCGTCATATCCGCAACTGTTATGCTTGCGATCCAGCTTATGGGCAAGGCGTTGCTAAGGCCTTAGGTATGACTGTAGCAGATGCTCAAGCGGCACGTGAAACAGATCCTGCTAAAGGTTTGCCAAGTTTTCTTTAATGTGGAAATTTGATTTAGATAGTTAATAAAAAAGCCCGACAGGATGTCGGGCTTTTTTATTAACTATTTTTTAGATTAAGCTTGTAAGTGTATATACAATGAGAATTAAAGTTTCTATTGGTCCTATTAAATAGCATTTTGCCACTTCTAGGTTCAATCCTAATCAAAATAGTGAGTAATTATGATCCCTTCTTATGAAAACAGAGGTGGATCAGGAAATTTGAACAACACTTATAAGTGATATTTTGCTCCCCAAATGATGTTATAAACATCAATATATGGAGTATTTTATGGCACGTAGACCAAGAAGAAATCATTCAAATGATTTTAAAGCTAAGGTAGCACTTGCTGCGATTAAAGCAGAAAAAACACTTGCTGAATTGAGTGCTGAATTTGATGTTCATCAAAACCAAATTATCGACTGGAAAAATCAATTAATTTCAGCTTCCTCGCAAGCTTTCGATCAATCAAAAGCTCCAACAGAACCACCCATCGATCTAAAAAAACTACATGCAAAAATTGGTGAGCAAGCATTAGAAATTGATTTTTTAGAAGGTGTGTTGAAGAAACTGGGCCGCTTCAACCACAAAAGTTAATCGACGACTCACTTCAGATTTCAGTATCTAAGCAAGCTAAGCTGCTGAAAGTCTCCCGTGGTTGTTATTATTATCGCCCAAAACCTGCGAGTGCATCAGATCTGAAGCTGATGCGGTGTATGGATGAATTACATATGCAATATCCTTTTGCAGGTAGCCGTATGATGCGTGATTTGTTGAATCGTCAAGGACATCATATAGGACGACGTCATACACGTACTTTAATGAAGAAAATGGGCATTAATGCGTTATATTGCAAACCAAATTTAAGCCAGGCTAATCAAGCTCACCGCAAATATCCATATCTGCTCAAAGGATTGGCTATTCAGCGCAGTAATCAAGTGTGGTCTACGGATATAACGTATATCCCTATGGCAAAAGGCTTTGTTTATTTATGTGCTGTGATTGATTGGCATAGCCGCAAGGTACTTGCGCATAGAGTATCGATTAGTATGGAGGTTACATTTTGCATAGAAACATTAAATGAAGCTATTGAAAAATATGGTCGACCTGAAATATTGAATACAGACCAAGGCAGTCAGTTTACCAGTGATGCATTTATTGATGTATTGAAATCAAATGGCATTCAAATCAGTATGGATGGTAAAGGTCGATGGGTTGATAATGTGATGGTTGAACGATTATGGCGGAGCGTTAAATATGAAGAGGTGTATCTCAAAGCCTACAGCAATGTTTTGGATGCGAAGAAGCAATTAAACGCATATTTTGAATTTTATAATTTGAAACGACCTCATTCGAGTCTGGACAAAATGACTCCAGATGAGTTTTACTATGACCAGCTACCACAACAAAATAAGGTAGCTTAACTAGAGCAGAGTATCACTTATAAATAAGCTTTTAGTTGTTCAAACATGTGGGACCACCTCTAACCTTAAAGATTTTAAAGATGCTGGTGAAAAAATTTTAGAGTATTTACATAATCACTTAGGCTTTGCTTTATGGATGATTACTCGTACTGAAAGTAATGATTGGATAGTTTTGCAAGCTAAAGATCATGGATATGGAGTACAGGCAGGACAGGTCTTCAATTGGGCTGACTCATACTGCTCTAAGATGGTATTAGATAAAGGGCCACGCATAGCACCTGATTCGAAAAAGATTCCACTGTATGTAGAAGCAGGCATCAACAAACTGGTCGATATAAACGCCTATATTGGGCAACCTTTATTCAATGAGGATGGTTCTATTTTCGGCACATTATGTGCTATTGATCCATCAGTACAGCCTCAAAGCATAGAACAACATAGTGATCTATTAGAGCTATTAAGTTTATTACTTAGTCGAATTTTACAAAATGAACTTAAAATTAATGAACAAAAAAGAGTTAGTGAAAAGCTTGAAATGGATTCATTAACCGATCATTTAACGGGTGTTTTTAATCGTCGTGCTTGGGATACATTTTTGGATTTAGAGGAAGATCGATGTAAAACCTACGGACATCCAACCACAGTGATTATTATAGATTTAAATGACTTAAAAGCTATAAACGATAAATTTGGTCATTCGGCTGGAGACCAGATGATCCAAAAAACGGCCCAAATCTTAAAGAAAAATGTACGCTCCAATGATTTAGTCGCGCGTTTAGGAGGAGATGAGTTTGGCATTCTAAATATTGAAACGACTTTAGAAAATACTCAGAAATTGGTGAATCGGCTTTTAAAGTCCTTACAAAATGCTGGAATTAATGCTGCTCTTGGTGTTGCGGCACGTGAACCAAGTAAAAATTTACGAATGGCAGTAATTGAAGCAGATGAAAAAATGTATCAGCATAAACGTCAAATTAAAGTCATCATTTGATGATTCCATAGAACAGGATGTTTGAGGATCTAAAACAATAATCGTAAGTCAGACACTTGGATTGTGAAGCTAGACAGGAGTCTTGCTTGAGCAGTAAGCTCATTTGAAGTTTTTCTAAAATTAACATAATGGTTGTTATACGAAGTCGACTTGTAATGCAATTTGCATTACAGTACTCTTAGCACATTAAATAACTGGGAGATATGATGGCTACTGTTAACTTCAGGGTCGATGAAGCCCTTAAAGAAAAATCCTATTCCATCCTTAAAGAACAAGGTATTGCACCTACAGATTTCTTTACTAGTATTCTTGAATATGTTGCTACGACTGGGAAACTACCTGTCAAAAAAGCTCTGCTTTCAGAAGAAGATGAAGAATTATTAGCTCTTGTCCGTAAGCGCATTAATGACCCTAAAGAGATGTTTGAGGAAGTCACATTAGATGACTTATAAGCTTTTACGTCACAAAGACTTTAAAGCAGAATGGGAAAAACTCCCTGTTGCTATACGAGATCAATTTAAGAAGAAACTAGCCAAAGTCATAGAGCAGCCACATATTCCAAAGAATATGCTTAGAGGGGATCTTGCAGGTTGCTATAAAATTAAATTATTAAAAGCTGGTGTCAGACTTGTCTATCAAGTTAAAGATGATCAGGTAGTTATCTTGCTCATCACAGTCGGGAAACGAGCTGATAGCATAGTTTATGACGAAGCTAAAAAGCGCATTAAAGACTAAAAATGGGAGCTTATAGCTCCCATTTTTGCATTTTGTATAACCGCCATTATGTTAAATGGGTGGATTATTTTCATTAATGATCCCAAAAGCTTTTCTCCATGCCTGAGGGCTGGTGCCATATTTTTCACGAAATTTTTTTCTAAATGACACGGTATTATTAAAACCTGAAAGCTCGGTTATCTTTTCGATAGACAAGTTTGTCGTTTCTAAAAGTTCACAACTTAATCTGATTCTTTCAGTATTCAGCCAATCGACTAGGGTCATGCCTGTCGCTTTCTTAAAATGCCGTGTGAACGTCCTGCGTGTCATATGTGTCCGTTCAGCGAGGCTTTCAATATTATGTTGTAAAGCTAAATTCTTTCTTAAAAAATCAAGTAATACATTAATTTGTGCATCTTGGCTCGATTCTGCGACTGGCTGTTCAATAAACTGAGCTTGCCCACCTTCACGGTGAGGCGGGATCACCATTACTCTAGAGACTTTATTCGCAATTCGTGCATTATAGATTTCACGTACCAAGTACAAGCAGCAGTCTAACGCTGCGCCTGTTCCAGCAGAGGTTACGATCCTTTGGTCCTCTACATACAGGGCGTCATTATCAAGCTGAACCTGTGGAAATCGTTCACTAAAATCTTGTTCAGCCATCCAGTGCGTAGCTGCTTTTTTATGGTCAAGCAGCCCTGCATATGCCAATGCATAAGTTCCATAGCATAACCCTACAATTCTAATTCCAGTCTGATATGCACAATTTAGGGCATTGATAAGTACTTCTTCAGGCTCATGATTAAAATCATCCCATCCAGGAATAATAATAAGATCCGACTCTTTAATGAGTTCGATCCCCCCATCAGGGATAATCATCATAGACTGTTCTGTTTTTACGGGTTGGCCATCTATAGAAAAAATTTTCAGATCAAATAAGCGTTTATCTTCAATCCTGATATTGAAAATGATATGGGGGATAGAGAAGTGAAATGGATTTATATTGGGATAAACGAACAATCCAATCACTGGTATAGCCATTCGGTCTACCTCTCTAAAATAATAAATATAGCATGTTGTCCCAATAGTTTCGATGATTGTCCTTAAAGACAATTTTATTGCTTAATTTTTCCTATCATGATTCGAGTATGACTAAATGATTGGATCTGGAACATGAATAAAATTTTAAGTAGCTCTGTTATTGCACTCTCTCTGGCAATGGCTTCAGTCCATTTATATGCGAATGATAAGGTGGTTCAGCGAGATACTTCTAAAGTTACGCATATACAAGAAATTCGCAATGCAACGATTAAAGTAACCTATGCTGATACGACTTTTTTAATTGACCCAATGTTTGCTAAAAAAGGATTCTATGAAGGTTTTCCTGATACTCATCGTAGCTATTTACGGAACCCATTAGTCGATTTGCCTATCAAGCCCGAAACGATTTTAGAAGGTGTAGATGCGGTAATCGTGACCCATACCCATTTAGATCATTGGGATGATGCAGCACAAGCGACTATTCCGAAAAACATGCCGTTGTTTGTAGAATAAAGAAGACCAGAAAATCATTCAGTCACAAGGCTTCAAAGATGTTCGTGTATTAACTCAAGCGACCTTTGAAGGGATTAAGCTCACTAAAACTGGTGGTCAACACGGTACTGATGCCATGTACCGTATTCCTAAGCTTAAAGCTGGATTAGGTGAAGCAATGGGTGTGGTATTTGAAGCTGCTGGCCATGAAATGGTTTATGTAGCTGGTGATACCATCTGGCGTTCTGAAGTTGATCAAGCGATTCAAACATTTAAACCTGATGTGATTGTATTGAATACAGGTAACGCCTTGGTTAATGGCTTTAAAGAATCCATTATTATGGGTAAAGAAGATACTTATCGCGCAACTCAGAAAGCACCAAATGCCAAAGTTATTGCTGTTCACATGGATGCCATTAACCACATGTCGGTAACACGTGCTCAGCTTGCAGAATATGTAAAAGACAAAGGAATTCAAGATAAGGTTTTAATTCCTATCGATGGTGAAACGCTTTCTTTCTAAAGTGACTTAAAGAAGTGGAAGCATTCCACTTCTTTAAAACATAAGTAGAACAAAACAAATATTAGTTAAGTAAAGGAATAGGTATGTCAAAATCAGCTTTATTAGTTATCGACTTACAAAATGAATATCTACCTACAGGTAAATTACCATTGGTAAATATTGAACAAGCTGCTGCTAATGCAGTGAAAGTAATTGCGAAAGCCCGTCAACAGGGTACTCAAGTGATTCATGTCCAACATATTGCTGATGCTGAATCTCCTATATTTGAACCTAGCTCAAATGGTATTGAATTTCAGGACACAGTTAAGCCGCAAGAAGATGAATCTGTGATCATTAAAAATCACATCAATGCGTTCTTAAACACGAATCTCAAAGAAATTTTAGATAGCAATCAAGTGACTGAGTTAGTCGTGATTGGTGCTATGACGCATATGTGTGTTGATGCTGCTGTTCGTGCTGCTTCTGATTTTGGTTATAAGGTAAAAGTGATACATGATGCTTGTGCAACACTAGACTTGGAATTTAATGGCGTTAAAGTACCTGCTGGTCATGTCCATGCAACATTAATGACCGCTTTTGAATTTGCATATGCTCAAGTAATATCAACTGAAGATTATGTTAGCTAAAGACTAAGATTTCCTAAAATTAACATAATACACGTTATATGAAGTTAAAAAAGGGAGCTTTAAGCTCCCTTTTTTACTAGTTTTTTTTAAATTGCTAAGCGTAAATTCAGCGCTTTTACCACTTTAATAACAGTATCAAAGCTTGGATTTACATCGCCAGAAAGTGCTTTATAAAGACTTTCTCGGCCTAAACCTGTGTCTCTTGATAATTGAGCCATTCCTTTAGCTTTAGCAATATTACCTAAAGCTTTTGCAATGAATGCCGCATCACCATTAGATTCATCTATACAGGCTTGTAGGTAAGCTTGCATATCTTCTTCTGTTTTAAGATGTTCAGCACTGTCCCATTTACGAAGTTTGATAGCCATTTACAGCTCCTCCTCTAAATCTTGTGCTAGTTGTAGGGCAAGTTTTATATCTTTACTTTGCGTAGACTTGTCTCCGCCTGCTAAAAGAATAACGACCCTTTGCCCTTGCTTACAGTAATAGATCCTGTAGCCAGGTCCAAAGAAGAAACGTAATTCAGAGACACCTTCACCGACTGGTTCAGTATCTCCAAAGTTTCCATCTTCAACCGGCACTGTTGCAAATAGGCTGACATGATAAGCTAAATATCTTACAATTGCAGAAGCAAACAATTCAAAGAATTGTGATAATACGCTTAGCTGTTGTGGTGAAGAGGAAGAAAAAAAATCTTCATCTCCTTGCTGTAACACTTCAAACAGTTGTGAAGATACCGCTCAATCCTGTTGTGGTTCTGATCCCAAAGAAAATTTAAGCACTGAAGACGTTTTAAAAGATTCGCACTACATGAGTGAATACTTAGTTCCCAAAATGGATTGTTCTGCGGAAGAACAGATGGTTCGTATGGCGCTATCTTCAATTGATGGTGTTCAAAAACTCATCTTTGATTTACCTAACCGTTCTTTAAAGGTTCTACATAATCAAAAAGATGAAAATATAACCACCAAACTTGAAGCTTTGGGTTTTGGTGCAAAGCTTGTGAAGACTGAAACTTATATAAGCAATCAACAGGCTAAGCAAACAAGTACCTACACCATTCCTAAAATGGATTGCTCTGCTGAAGAGCAAATGGTCCGTATGGCTCTTGCAGATATTGAAGCAGTTAAAGGTCTTACTTTTGATCTTCCCAATCGAAAACTGAAAGTCTTCCATAATGAAGGGATTCAGCAAATTACGGCTAAACTCGAAGGACTGGGTTTTGGGGCGAAACTTGATGAAATACAGCTTTCTTCAGGCGATATACCTAATGAACCTGATCCTGTGAGACAAGCTAAAGTACTTAAACTGTTATTAGGTATTAATGCTCTACTTTTCTTTATAGAATTCATCAGCGGTATTATTGCTGCGTCTACAGGATTGATTGCTGATTCTCTAGATATGTTTGCCGATGCAGCCGTTTATGGTATTGCACTATATGCCGTCGGAAAAGCTGCGAAATATCAAATAAAAGCAGCCCATTTCGCAGGTTGGATTCAGTTATTACTTGCTGTTATCGTGATTGTTGATGTCATTAGACGATTCATGTTTGGAAGCGAGCCAGAATCAACGCTCATGATTGTTATTGGCCTGCTCGCACTTATAGCTAACGTGACATGCTTATATCTTATTTCTGGTCATCGAGAAGATGGCGCACATATGAAAGCCAGTTGGATTTTCTCGGCGAATGACGTTGTCGTAAATATGGGCGTTATATTTGCCGGTGTACTCGTGGCGTGGACGGGATCAGCTTATCCAGACTTAATCATTGGCATACTGGTTTCTTTATTCGTACTTAATGGTGCCCGAAAAATTTTGGCTTTGAAGTAAGAGTATCGAAAATGAATCTATTTGGCACTGTTGCAAATAACCACGAATGGTAAGCTGAAGACTGTTTTAGCTAAAGGTGCAGCATATGAATCCTTTCCATGGTCGGCATTTTCAGGGCGAAATCATTCTTTGGGCTGTGCGCTGGTATTGTAAATATGGCATTAGCTATCGTGAACTGCAGGAAATGCTGGCCGAACGGGGTGTGAATGTTGATCACACGACTATTTACCGTTGGGTTCAACGTTATGCTCCTGAAATAGAAAAACGTTTACGCTGGTATTGGCGTAATCCTACAGATCTGAGCTCGTGGCATATTGATGAAACCTATGTAAAAGTGAATGGACGATGGTCTTATCTGTATCGTGCAGTCGATCAACGTGGCGATACCATTGATTTTTATCTTTCTTCTAGACGTAATACCAAATCAGCATATTGTTTTCTTGGAAAAATTTTAAATAATGTGAAGAAGTGGCAAATTCCACAAGTGATCAACACGGATAAAGCACCCACATATGGACGTGCTTTATCACGGTTAAAACGGGAAGGTAAATGTCCACCAGACCTTGAGCACAGGCAGATTAAGTATAAAAATAACGTGATTGAATGTGATCATGGCAAGCTAAAGCGGATCATCAGGGCCACATTAGGATTCAAATCTATGAAGACGGCTTATGCCACAATTAAAGGTATTGAAGTCATGCGTGCACTACGTAAAGGACAAGCATCGTCATTTTGAACCGTACCGGGTTTGTCGGAGACCATTTTTCTTGAGAGAATGTCCCAATGACAAAACCAAAATATACTCCTGAAATCAGAGACAGAGCGGTTCAATTATTGATTGAATCCGAAAAAGATTATCCTTCTACTTGGGCTGCAATCACAGCAATTGCACCTAAAATTGGTTGTACCCCTGAAACACTACGTTCCTGGCATCAAAAATATTTGGATCAACAAAATCCAGTTAAAGTACAGCAGCTTTCAGATCAAGAACGTATTAAACAGCTCGAACGTGAAAATAAAGAGCTGCAACGTGCCAATGAAATTCTACGCAAAGCAGCCGCTTTTTTCGCCCAGGCGGAGCTCGACCGCCCACACAAATAATGATGGATTTTATCCATAATAATAAAGAGCCGTACGGAGTCGAGGCGATTTGTAGGATTTTACCTATCGCACCTTCAACTTATTACCGGACTCTAGATCTCTGCGATGAGAAGCATTGCTTCGCAAGGGAACATCGAGCGAAACGAGATCTACATGATCAACATCATGCTGAACAGATTAAACGTATTTGGAAAGAAAGTTCAGGTCGTTATGGTGTGCGCAAAGTCTGGCAAAAACTAAGACACGAAGGCTATGTTATTGCACGTTGTACAGTTGCTCGATTGATGCAACAGCTAGGTATACAAGGTGTTTGGCGTGGTAAGAATAAACAAACAACGCGTAGCCGAGATGATCAAAAATCAGCAGATGATTTAGTAAAACGCAATTTTAAAGCTGATCATCCTGATCACTTGTGGGTGGCCGACTTCACGTATATTCAAACCAATTCAGGCTGGGTCTATACCGCATTTATTATTGATGTGTTCTCACGAGCAATTGTTGGATGGAAAGTATCAACACGGATGAATACCGACATGGTGCTCGCTGCACTTGAGCAGGCATTGCATGATCGAGGAATGCCAAATAACGTGATTCATCATAGTGACAGAGGCGTACAGTATCTTTCAATTCGCTATACCAACCGTTTAGAAGCAGCGAATTTACGAGCATCAGTCGGCACTACGGGGGATTCATACGATAATGCATTGGCTGAAACAGTGAATGGGTTGTACAAAACAGAGGTGATTGAATATTTAAAAGCAGATTGGCGTGGTTTGGGTGATATACAACTTGCCACATTAAATTTGGTAGATTGGTTCAATAAAGAACGTATACATAGTTCACTAGGTTATGTATCACCTTTTGATTTTGAAGCGATGTACTATGATAAAATTAACCCGTTAGGTCAGGTGGCCTAACTTAAACAAAAAGTCTCCGACAAACCCGGTACGGTTCATTTTATATACTCTAGGACTTACGCACTATCATTTATAGATTCTCTGGGCTTTGTTGCACAAAGATTTGAAAGGCAAAGTACCCCTAATTGAGCCAAATTTCCTGATCCACCTCTCTTTTAGAAAAACGTATCTGCCGATACATTAAACCGCTCAGACAATGCCTTAATATGACGAATATTCAGTTCGCGTTTACCACTTAAAATCTCAGAAATCACTGATGGTGTTGCAACCTCTGTTAAGTCAGACTGACCTAAACCATGTTGCTCCATCAAAAAAGCCAAAGCAGCACGACCGTCCCCTTTAGGCATAGGAAGATGCTCATTTTCATAATCAGAAACCAAATCACCAAGCTGATGAGTAAGCCCCATTAAAGGATGGGACTCGTCATCACCAACAGTATCTAAAAGTTCATCTAAAGCTTCAACAAGTGTATGAAAGTCGTCTTCATTTTCTGGCTTGCTGAGCAATGGTGCAACGCAGTGCCAGTGGTCTACGGCCTGTTTAATCATCGCGTTCATACTAACCTTCCTTCCAATGACCTTTGTCATATTCTTTATGGTACAAGACATCACGGATATACACACGTTTTGCTTGATACATCACGACTGCAATAAGTCGGATCTTGTTCCCGCCAATATCGAATACATGGAACTTTCCAACTTTATCGACCTCTGGAAAGAGATGTTTCATCTCAGCAAAATCTTTCGGATCGTTTGCCTTTATGGTTCGATACCAACCATCTAATGCCGTTTCAGCCTGTGGCCACTTTTGCATTGCTTCTATAATTCGAGTGTGGGTGATCACATGCATAACATTTTATCGCATTTTGCAATATTGAATGGCTAGGATGAATAAAGCGCCACACGGAGCTTTATTCATTATCAAAATGCACTTAATCTGATGATCTTAAAAAATAAACCTTTTAGCATTTCATGCGCAATAAGGCTGATACCATTAGTACAACAAAAATGAGTTCCACTCTAGTTAACATCTTAGTTCCATTTACTTTTCACTTAATTTATATAGCCGTTAAGTCGCAGCATCAATGACATAACATGACATGGAAAATAATCAAAAAAGATAGAATCTAGATTTTTGTTACATTTACTATCCGCATACTTTAACAGCAGCTTTGAGTGTTTCACTTAACCTTTAAATTTTTTTTAAAATTAAATATATTTACATATACGTTCTAAAATTTGATAGAATTTATTAAAACTTTAGATTCTAAGTGTAAACAATGAGAAGCGCTAATATTCGACGTGATGGCTACTTAAAATTTCTGAATACATGGCAAGACCGTGATGTCATTAAAGTACTTTCAGGTGTGCGTCGCTCTGGAAAATCCACCTTATTGGCGATGTTTCAACAAGACCTAAAAGCACAGGGTGTACAAGCCGAAAACATCATTGCCATCAACTTCGAATTTATGGAATTTGAAGAACTCACCGATTACCGTAAACTACATGATTATGTATTGTCCAAAGTTGATAAAAGTAAAAAAAACTATGTTTTTTTAGATGAAATACAACATGTTACAAATTTTGAGAAAGTAGTCGACTCTTTATATGTTCGGGATTATATCGATTTATATATTACAGGCTCAAATGCATTCTTTCTAAGTGGAGAACTTGCGACTTTACTTACAGGACGCTATATCGAGCAACATGTTCTACCTCTGTCATTCCAAGAATTTAAACAGTGGCATATTGAAAATAATCCGATCATCCAACAATTATCCAATCGTGATTTGTATGCCATGTATACGCGCAGTAGTTTCCCTTATACGCTTGCCATGACTAGCCAGCAGGAAACTTATGATTACTTGCAAGCGGTCTATGCCAGTGTAATGTTTAAAGATGTTATTCCCCGTTTGAATACTGCCGATATTAACTCTCTCGAGCGTGTCGCAAGATATTTGGCAAGCGTGACAGGCTCACCTATTTCTATCAATAAAATTAAAAATACCTTTGTTTCAAATGGGGTTAAAATTTCATTTGAAACAGTAAAACGCTATATTCAGGGCTTACAGGACAGTTTGTTATTTTATAGTGCCGCACAATTTAAAGTACGCGGGCGTGAGTTATTACAATCCTCTGAAAAATACTATTTAGTTGATGTCGGATTGCGCCGGATTATGTTGCCTGATGCTAATGCTGATCAAGGTCATATCTTAGAAAATGTGATTTATCTTGAGCTTGTCAGACGAGGTTATACCGTCTATGTAGGGCGTGTTGATGAATATGAAATTGATTTTGTTGCTGTCGATACTTTACAGAATTTAACTTATTATCAAGTGGCATTAGAAACGCTCAATGAAGAGACACTCAGCCGAGAGTTACGTCCATTACAGAAAATTTCTGATTCGTATCCCAAATATTTACTTACCTTAGACACGATAGGGACTGAAGCAAATTATAATGGTATTGTAAAAATGAGTGCTCTCGATTGGTTGCTATCTGAAAATAAGTAAAGTTGAGGATAGACATGGATACTCTTATTTATTAAGGCTCTAGACTAGCAGAATAGATATGTTAGTCTAGAATCATGATAGAAAACAGTAAATTAAGTCACTATAAGATTTAAAAAATTATTCAGTGCTTTTGCATTGATATTCCTGCTTCTAAAACAGCCTTATTGCTTAACTTGAACCGTAATACCATCAACTATTGGTACATGCTTTTTAGAAAAGCAATCTACGATCATCAAACAGATTTAAGAGCAAAGTTTGTAGGTTCTATTGAAATTGATGAGAGCTATTTTAGGGCAAAAAGACAACGTGGTTTTCATGGGAAGTTGAAGCGAGGTCGAGGTACTTTAAAACAACCTGTATTTGGAATATTTGAAAGGAATGGTCGAGTTTATACAGAAATAGTCCCTGATTGTAAAAAGACTACATTACAAAAAGTTATCTTAGGTAAAGTTGCACTTGAAAGTGTAATTTATAGTGATGGTTGGCGTGGATACAATGGTTTGGTAGATGTTGGTTACTCAAAGCATTTTAGAGTAAATCATGGAGTGAATGAATTTGCTAGAGGACAATGTCATATAAATGGAATAGAATCATTCTGGAGCTTTTGTAAAAGAAGGCTAGCAAAGTTCAACGGTATATCAAAAGAGTATTTTGATTATCATCTTAAAGAAACAGAATGGCGTTGGATGAGGGAGCCTAATGAGCTAGCAACAGAGTTGTGGGACCTCATTAGGTAAAACTAAGTGCAAATCTGCTAGTCTAGAGCCTTGCAAAATAAGGCATCGAATAAGACGTGGTTTTAGAAGAAGTTGTAATTTCTCCAAAAAGCTTGAAAACCATTTTAAAGCCTTCGACTTAACCTTCTTTTACATCAATAATGGCTTCATTTAATGTCAGCATACTTTTTAAAACACCACCGGATTTTTTTCTACTCTTTTTTATATCTAACTCAGGTTAGTGTAATTAGCTGCTTATTTATCTCATCTTACATATTAAGTAGAGATGGGACTTAAGATGGTTACTAAAATAAAAATACTAATAACAATAAATATATAAAACAGTGTATTACAATTTTATATGATGCGTAGCCTACGCATCATATATAAAACGTTTTAGTTTGATATAATTGATCCAATCAATCCTCTGATAGGTTTCATTTAAATTCCATGAGTCTTACTGAAATTAAAGTTCGCCAAGCTCATTGCAAGGAAAAAACATGTTTTTTATCCGATGAAGATGGACTTAGCCTGAAGATTGAGCCGAATGGAAGAAAATCTTGGTGCTATCGTTATACAGATCCACTAACCAAAAAACGTCGACGCATTCAGTTAGGTCTTTATCCTGATTTATCACTGAAAAAGGCACGACAAGTCAGAGATGACTTTAAAGACAATAATTTCTGTTTTGAACAAGATACTGCCTCTAATGTCATCACCTTTGGCAAGGTCGGAGATGAGTGGCTGCAGTTCAAAATTAAGAATGCATTCAACGATCTACCCCGCTGTGGTGTACTACAGTTAGCAGAAAGATGTTTACAGCAAGATATTTATCCAGACCTTCAGGATTTACCTTTTCAAAATATCAAGCGCTATGACCTGGTTTCAGTAATTAAAAAAATAGAGGGACGCCAAGTAAAAGAACCTGTCAAAAAAGCTTGTAGTTATTTGAACCAAATTTATGACTACGCTGTAGCGATGGGTTATTGTGAGTTCAACATCGCTCATGGTTTAAATAAAATCACCATTAACAGCAAAATCAAGAAAAATTATCCGTATTTGAAAGCGGAGGATATATCTGATTTTAAGAATAAATTACAAAAATTGGATGTCCATCCCATTATTAAAAAAGCATTGATGTTCAAATTGCATACTGGCGTACGAGGGGCTGAATTATTATTATCTGAGCCTCATCATTTTGATTTAAAAGATAAAATTTGGAGGATACCAGCCTTACATATTAAACAGTTTCGACGAAAAGTTATATTAGGCCATGAGATTCCAGATTTTTTAGTTCCACTTTCAAATCAGGCTTTAGAGATTTTAAAAGACGTCATGCAGTGGTCATACGGTGAAAAATACCTTTTTGCTAGCCCACGCAAATACAATCAACCGATTCATTTTAATACTCTAAATATGGCCATACGTAAGATGGGGTATGGCAAACATCAATTATCTTCTCATGGATTACGTTCTACTTTTAGTACCATTTTGAATGACTCAGGTTTGTTCCAAGATAATTGGATTGAGGCACAACTTTCACATATTGATAAGAACCGTACCCGTGCCAGCTATAATCACGCTGACTATTTAGCTCAACGGACTGAAATGATGCAGTGGTGGGGTGATTATTTAAGTACTACTAAATGAAAATCGTACTTTTATACATAAACTTAAAACATTATGGGGTGTCAAATGGATAGTAAACAATATACTTACCGTGTTACATGGTCAGCAGAAGATAATGAGTATGTTGGGTTGTGTGCTGAGTTTCCATCATTGTCTTGGCTTGATGCGGATCAGTCTAAAGCATTCTCAGGAATAGAGGAGCTCGTTGCTGATGTTGTCGCTGATATGATTAGCAATAATGAAAAAGTTCCTACACCACTCTCCGGAAAAATATAGTGGTCAGTTTATTGTCATTATTCTCAGTGGTTTAACAAAAACTAGCCCTCGAAGCCGCAGAACGTAGTGTGGACATGAATCGTTTAGTATCAGTAAAAAGAGCTATGTAATTTTAGTCTGTACTAATGTCTAGTAGGAGTGAGTGATAGAGCAGGAACAAGAATTTATGCTTCATATATTCTGTAAATCGTATGAATTAATAGGTATTTTTAAAGAAAGTTTCTTTGATTTAGTGCTTTTTATTTAAAAAATTAATTTTTAAATACAACTTAGGCTAATTGATAAACACTATCTGGAAAGATTAAAAGAAAATATTTTTTAATTTCTGCTAATTCATTTAAGGCAGGTTCCCTTTCAAGCAGTTGAAATGTCCAAATAAGTACAGCCTGATGATTATCATAGCAAGTATTTACTCCAAGAAAATTAGCCATTCCATAACTTCTATTGATGTTCATTTCTTTAATTAATTGATTTCCTAAGTCACGAGCTTGCTGGCTGATCAATAACTCATTTGTTAACACGGCGGTCATCTCCACAAAATAATCTAGTGCAGGTTCAATCCTTATACTTAAAAAGTTATAATTTAGTTGAAATGGATAAAATATACTTTCTATAAGTTTTAATAACCTGCTGTAGGTTAATTTTAGCAAAGTATTACTCAGGCAACAACTTTAAATAACCCGCAGCAAGTTATTTTTTGTAAATTAATTTAAATATGATTACTTGTAAGTTATCTAGCCTCATGGGCGATAGAAAAATTTTAAAATTAAGTGAAGTGGTGCATGCAACAGGTATCAATCGCAATACGCTCACAAGTATGTATTATGACCGTGCTGTACGTGTTGAATTACCAGTCGCCGATAAGTTGTGTAAGTACTTTAACTGTACGATGAATGATTTGTTTGAGTTTAAGGAAGAAGTTGAAGAAAAGGATTAACTAATACTTCGTTTGATAAGTTTTCCCTACAGGTCTAATACTGAATTTTATAAAGCTTCATCGAAAACATATATTTACTTTATTATTTATATAAAGGAATCAATCGAATGATAGAGGTATTTTTCTTATAACTTAGTTAAGAAGAGGGGCTAATGACCCACAATAGCGGTAACTATTGTGGGTTTGTTCCATGTAATGCAAATTGCCGTACAAGGAATTTAAAATGACTTCACTCCTCATCTTACGTTGCCCTTGTACTTATTGCAAGATTTTGAGTCTTTTTACAGGATTTTTCATTACACCATTTAAATTACTTCTTTTTATCATGTCGATAATGTTGGGTGCCAAGGCCTGTCGCCATAACATTTGAAATTGAAAGTTCTATAGATGTCCGCAATCCATCGAATAATTGAACCTCATTTGATGCACGAAGATAGTCCAATATATTTTCGCTCAAGGACTCTATGATTGCTTTGGGATTTCTAATTCTAAATTGATCACTTTCAGCCAATTTAATGAGATGTGACAGGTCTGGAAATGCTTTACTACCCGCCAGTTTGAGTGCCATTTTATGATCAATGGATTCATAAATGAGTGTATGCGTAATATCGAAAGGTGGCGAAACAAAAATGTTCTTCATATCTGAGGAATATTGCAGAGCAAAGTTTGATATACGCTGAATTATCAGGAGACTTTCCCTTGGGAGATTCTAGGCAGCCAACTTATAAAAGTCTTCGGCCATTTGATTTGGTGTCTTAAAACCCAAACCCTTTTGAATTCTTCGATGATTATAAAATAATTCAATGTATTTTATAATATCTGCTTTGGCTTCTTCTCTGGTTTGATAGTTGTAATGATGCACTAACTCATTTTTCAGTATTCCCCAAAAGCTTTCAATCGGTGCATTATCGTAACAGTCTCCGCGCTTGCTCATTGAACCTTGAAAACCATATTGCTCAAGTATATTTCGATATTCATGGCTGCAATATTGACTTCCTCTGTCTGAATGCACAATCAGTTCTTTGGTTGGTTTTTGATTGTGAATAGCCATATTTAGCGCATTACAAACAAGCTGTGTTGTCATGCGCTCATTTAAGCTATAGCCAACCACTTGCTTCGTGTAAAGGTCTTTTACCGCTGCTAAATACAGCCATCCTTCAACAATCCATATGTACGTAATATCACTTGACCATGCTTGATTTGGTCTAGTCATTGAGAATTGTTGCTCCAGCAGGTTTTCATAGATCGCTCGATTATGGTCACTATTCGTAGTCCTTTTAAAACGCTTGTGTCGCTTACAATACAGGTGGTTCAGCGCTTTTATCTGACGTACAGCGTACATACTCATTTTTATGCCCTGAGCTTGTAAGTATTTGGTTAATCGAATATAACCATAGCTCTGCCTTGTCTCCTCATGGGCTATTTTCACCAATATCGTCTGTTGATTTCGTTGAATCGTTCTTTTGCTCACGCCTCTCTTGAGCCAATCATAAAAACATGAAACTGAAACATGAAGTAATCGAGCCATTAAGGTAATTGGAAAAGAATATCTTTTTTGTTTCATATAGGCGTACCTTACTGACTTTCTTTGGCAAAGTACGCTGCTGCCTTTTTAAAAATTCACGTTCCATTTCAGCTATTTTGAGCTGTTGTTTGAGTTTTTTATTTTCTTCGAGTAGAGCGTTTAGATCAGGTGAATACTGTTTTGTACCTGCTAAAGTTCCAGCCTTTGCTTTGGTATTCCAATTTGAAAGAGTTTGCATTGAAATGCTAAGTTGTCTAGCTGTTTCCGAGACATTGCCTTGATTGGCTTCAATTAATTTGATGGCTTCAGCTTTAAATTCTGTGGTGTAAGTCTTGTGTTTCTTGCTCATGGTAAACTCCTGATGAGTGTGTTTAGTTTACCAAGTTAAAACCTCCTGTTTTTTCAGCACACATCAGGTACAAGTTAGAGTGAAAAACAGGCTTAAGCAGCACAATATAACTGATGCAGGGTTTGCATAATCGTCAGGATTCTGGGGTCAGATACTTGATAGAAAATCTGTTTACCTTCACGACGAGTGCTGACCATATTATTTTTACGCAGTACAGTCAGTTGTTGGGACAGTGTTGGTTGATGAATATCAGTGCTTTCCTCAATTTTCTGTACATTGAGTTCGCCTTCTACCAAGACACATAAAATTTTTAGGCGGTCAGGATTTGATAAGACTTTTAAGTAGTTTGTGACTATATCGACTTCCGAAAAATCAATTTTAGCCTGATTAGTTCCAGTATTCATTACGATCTCCTTCAGTCCTGCATAGTTAAAAATCATTTATGAAAGAATATCACAGAGTGCTTGATTAATATTATATATTATATATTATATATAAATATATTGTAAACTTAAGTAGACTCGCTATGCATGATTTCCTGATTGCTTTTCTCGGCGGTTTGATGCTCGGTGTATCGGTCGTTGGTTACCTGTATGTGCATGGTCGTATCGCAGGCATCAGTGGCTTAATCGGACAGGTGCTGAATCCTAAAACGATGTTTAAAACATCTGCGATTTGGTTCATGGCGGGTTTAATCACGGTGCCATTTATCTATGGACTGTTTGTTCAGCCAGAAATTGAATTGAATGCGAGTCCGCTGATGCTGGTGGTTGCGGGTCTCTTGGTCGGCTTTGGTACCCGCTTAGGTTCAGGCTGTACCAGCGGTCATGGCATTTGCGGGATGAGTCGTTTGTCTAAACGTTCCATCGTGGCCACCATGAGTTTCATGTTTGCTGGTTTTGTCACTGTTTATATTGTTCGTCACGTGACTGGAGCATTTTAAAATGAAAAATATTTTAGCTTTTATTTTTGGTGCTCTTTTTTCTGTCGGACTGATGGTTTCAGGCATGTCCAATCCGGAAAAAGTGCTGGATTTCCTGGATCTGTTTGGTGACTGGGATGCCAGTCTGGCCTTTGTGATGATGGGTGCAATTGCCGTGGCATTTATTCCCTTTCAAAAAGCCATGCGTTCTGCAGCACCGAAAACCGTATTTAACGAACCTATTGTATTGCCCACCAGTCAAAAACTTGATCCACGCTTAATCATTGGCAGCCTGTTGTTTGGTATCGGCTGGGGGATTGCTGGGGTATGTCCAGCACCAAGTTTCACCTTGATTGGCCTGGGGCATTACCAGGTCTTCTATTTTATTATCGCGATGTTGATTGGCGTATTGCTGCACCGTAAATGGGCTGGAGAATAACGATGGCAAAACACCCACTGGTACAGGATTTTTTTGACGAGGCGACCAATACCTTCAGTTACGTGGTATCCGATCCAATAACAAAGCGCTGTGCCATCATTGACAGTGTGCTGGATTATGATGCGGCATCTGCAACCACTTCAACCACACAGGCAGATCGTATCATTGCCTATGTCAAAGCACAGACTTTAGACGTGGAATGGATTTTGGAAACCCATGTTCATGCAGATCACTTGACTGCAGCCCAGTATTTGAAACAGGAACTGGGCGGAAAAATTGCAATCAGCCAGAAAATCGCTGTGGTGCAGCAGACCTTTGCTGCAATTTATAATCTGGATCTCAAGCAGGTGAATGCTAGTCAGCCATTTGATCATTTATTTGAAGATGGTGAGCATTTCAAAATCGGTGAGCTGGATGTTTATAACATAGCAACACCGGGGCATACGCCTGCTTGCCTGAGCTATGTGGTTGAAGATGCAGTCTTTGTCGGCGACACGCTGTTTATGCCGGACTATGGTACGGCCCGTTGTGATTTTCCAAAAGGTAGTGCAGAAACGCTTTTTGATTCGGTACACAGCCTGTATCAGCTCCCAGAAGATACACGGGTCTTTTTATGTCATGACTATTTGCCTGAAACACGTGAATCGTATGTGTGTGAAACCACTATTCAGGCTCAGAAAACACAGAATATCCATATTCACGAGGGAGTCAGTAAAACTGAATTTGCTCAGATGCGAAACCAGCGGGATTCAGGACTCAGCATGCCGAAGCTGATTCTGCCTTCGATTCAGATCAATATGAAAGCAGGACAGTTCCCAACGCCAGAACAGAATGGGGTTTCTTATTTAAAACTTCCGCTTAATTACTTCAAATAGGCATGTTTCAAGATTAAACAAAAAGGTTTGTCTTTTGTTTAATTGCATTAGCAAAGAGAGGAACAGTGGCTATGTGGGTGTTAATACTGGAAGGGTTGGCCATCGGTGGCTTGCTGGGTTTAACCGGTGCTGGTGGCGGCATTCTGGCTGTACCGGCACTGATGGCGAGTCAGGGCTGGACCGTGGCACAGGCTGCGCCTGTGGGCTTGCTGGCAGTGACTCTGTCTGCCTTGGTCGGAACGTTCGAGGGTTTATTCAAGCGTATTGTACGTTATCGCGCTGCGCTCTGGATCGCCCTGATCAGTATTCCTTCAGCACGCTATGGCGTAAATCTGGCTGGTATTGTTTCTCCGGTCTGGCTGACGATGGCTTTCAGTCTAGTCATGTTGATTGTGGCTTACCGGATCTTCTTTAACAAAGTTAATGACCATGAGAATCCACCGTGTAAGGTCAATCAAACGACCGGTCGCCTGATCTGGAATGTGAAAACGGCCTCGTTCCTCGCCGGTATTGGCGTAGTGGCGGGTTTGCTGACTGGCTTGCTCGGGGTGGGCGGCGGTTTTGTGATTGTCCCGGCACTGCGTAAATTCACCGACCTCGATATGCGCAGTATCGTTGCGACTTCTCTAATGATTATTTTCCTGATTGGTGGTGTCAGTATTTCTGCACACGTGCTAGATGGCTTTCAATATCCTGTTTCGGTCACGCTGACTTTTGTTCTGGCCTGTATTGTAGGGATGTTAATTGGACGCAGTCTGATGCACCGAATTGAAAGTAACCGGGTTCAGAAGATTTTTGCTACGACTGTGATTGGGGTGGCAATCTATTTAATCTATTCAGCACTCATAGGCTAGTCCTGTGCATTGTATGGATAAAGAATGCATGAGTTGATGTATGACTACATGATCTGTCATCTGAATGAATATCAAACAGGTGTAGAGTCTAAAATGAATTTAGCAAATGGGCTGTTTGCAATAGTGTGATCGTTGCAACAGTGCTGGAATGAGAGTTTATAACAAAGTGCTTTTAAGTTGCTGATCTGGCATTTATAACAGATGAGGCTGATTTTGATGAGCGAGGAAGAATGAAAATGATGAAAACTGCAGAGCAATTGATCCGGAATGCGAAAAACCGGATTCAGGAAGTGAGTGTAGCTGAACTGTTTGAAGCGATGAAAAACCATAAAACCATTCTGATTGATGTTCGGGAACCGGATGAATTTCAGGCGGCAGCGATAGACCGGGCGGTGAATTATCCTCGTGGTGTTTTAGAAATGAGGATTCACCAGCATCCTTTGGTTAGCCATCATTGCGATACCATGCAGGCACTGGAACATCTAAAAGATCAGCCGATCTATTTGATCTGTGGCACGGGTGGACGTTCAGCATTGGCAACCGATACTTTACAGAATATGGGATTTACTCTGGTGAAGTCGGTTCAAGGTGGCTATCAGGCTTGGCTGGAACAGGGCTATCCGGTAGAAAAATAAGCTTTTGAATATAAAAACTTGATTGTTGATTTTTAATTTGAGAAAAAATTATGAAATACAAAGAATTAACCCAAAATATTTCAGGTAGTTTAAGAACTCTAAGCCAGGATTCACCAGATTTAATGAAAAGTTTCAATCAATTATCCCAGATCGCAATGCATGATGGTGTGATTGATCCAAAAACCAAGGAATTGATTGCCTTGGCGATTGGTGTGGCTGCACGTTGTGATGGTTGTATCGGTTTTCATGTCAGGACCCTGGTCAAAATGGGCATGACCCTACAGGAGCTGGAGGAAGTTCTGGGCGTTGCGGTGTATATGGGCGGTGGACCTTCATTGATGTATGCTGCAAATGCGCTGGAAGCATTCAAAGAGTTTTCCAACTAATTGGATAGTCAAGTAAATGGAGGGATGAAATGAGTCAGCACTGGAATGAATTGTATGCCCAGACGCAGGACCTATACGGCACAGCAGCAAACCTGTTTATTCAGGAGATTGCGGGGGAAATCCTGATAGAAGGTAAAACACTGGCAATTGCTGAAGGAGAAGGAAGGAATATCCTTTACTTGGCTGAGCAGGCAAGACAGTATAATTATCCTTTTTCGGCGGAAGTTTGGGATTATTCCGATGTTGCTTTGAAGCATCTGTCCAGCAAAGCCGAAGCTACAGGGATAAAGCTTGAACTCCGACATGTTGATTTAACAGCAGCGAAATGGCCGTCCGAGCGTTATCAAAACGTGATTTGTGTATTTGGTCATTTCGATACAGAAACGCAAAAACAGGTTTTAGAAGGCATAAGAAAGTCCTTGCTAAACGGTGGATGGTTTATCGGTGAGCTGTATTCCAAGGAGCAGATCAACTATAAAACTGGTGGCCCTAAAAATATCGAATATTTATACGATCCGTGGGATATTTTGCAGGTTTTCAAGCAGGATCATATCCATCATTTTTATGTTGGAGAGCAAGAAAGACAGGAGGGAGAATTACATTGTGGTAAATGCCATGTTATTCAATTTGCGATACAAGTGATGAAGTAAAAACAAGTGAATTCTTATACTTAATCTGCCTGTGCTCAATATCTACTGGACATTTTCCTTCTCGCTTTAATCGTGATAAAGCATGGCCATAGGTCGCTGCTTTATCTGTATTGATGACCCGTGGAATTTGCCATTTTTTCACCGTATTGAAGATCTTTCCTAGAAAACTATAGGCTGATTTACTGTTCCGTCTAGCGGAAAGGTAAAAGTCAATCGTATGACCCCGTTGATCAACTGCACGATACAGGTAAGTCCATCGCCCCTTCACTTTGATATAAGTCTCATCCATATGCCATGAATGTAAATCTGTAGGATTACGCCAATACCAGCGTAACCGTTTTTCCATTTCTGGAGCATAACGCTGAACCCAACGATAAATTGTACTGTGATCCACATTTATGCCTCGTTCAGCGAGCATTTCTTGAAGTTCACGATAGCTGATGCCATATTTACAATACCAACGAACAGCCCAAAGAATGATTTCACCTTGAAAGTGCCGACCGTGGAAGGGATTCATCTGCTGTATCTCGAAATAAATAAGATATTTAGCTTATCATGTCAGCCTATTTGCAACAGTGCCGAATATTTTATGCAGCTGTGAGTTCCGTAATTTTCTTTTTCAACACTGATACTTGTACGGCTGAAGATCGAAAGCTATTTCTGCATCTGCATTGAAGGCTGTTTACCCCGGCTTTTGGAGCCGTTTTTTTAGACCCTATGATTAACCACGATTGTTTAACTAATATGAACAAAGTCGTGAAACATTGGTCAAAGAATAGGCGTGGAACGTGAAAAATCATAAAAAAAGCCCACCAGAGGGTATGTGGGCTAAAATCATGTAACTACAGCATTGATTTCTAAAGATAATTATAACGCATTTCGTATAAGAGATTTTATGTTAAGTGTATTTTTATATCTATAAAAAACTTTCCATATAAATGATTTATATGAAATATATGTGATAATTTGAATCTTAAAAGTATCAGAGAAGATAAAATGGGAAAAAGTCTAAATTTAGCAAATTGATATACGCTGAATTATCAGGAGACTTTCCCTTGGGAGATTCTAGGCAGCCAACTTATAAAAGTCTTCGGCCATTTGATTTGGTGTCTTAAAACCCAAACCCTTTTGAATTCTTCGATGATTATAAAATAACTCAATGTATTTTATAATATCTGCTTTGGCTTCTTCTCTGGTTTGATAGTTGTAATGATGCACTAACTCATTTTTCAGTATTCCCCAAAAGCTTTCAATCGGTGCATTATCGTAACAGTCTCCGCGCTTGCTCATTGAACCTTGAAAACCATATTGCTCAAGTATATTTCGATATTCATGGCTGCAATATTGACTTCCTCTGTCTGAATGCACAATCAGTTCTTTGGTTGGTTTTTGATTGTGAATAGCCATATTTAGCGCATTACAAACAAGCTGTGTTGTCATGCGCTCATTTAAGCTATAGCCAACCACTTGCTTCGTGTAAAGGTCTTTTACCGCTGCTAAGTACAGCCATCCTTCAACAGTCCATATGTACGTAATATCACTTGACCATGCTTGATTTGGTCTAGTCATTGAGAATTGTTGCTCCAGCAGGTTTTCATAGATCGCTCGATTATGGTCACTATTCGTAGTCCTTTTAAAACGCTTGTGTCGCTTACAATACAGGTGGTTCAGCGCTTTTATCTGACGTACAGCGTACATACTCATTTTTATGCCCTGAGCTTGTAAGTATTTGGTTAATCGAATATAACCATAGCTCTGCTTTGTCTCCTCATGGGCTATTTTCACCAATATCGTCTGTTGATTTCGTTGAATCGTTCTTTTGCTCACGCCTCTCTTGAGCCAATCATAAAAACATGAAACTGAAACATGAAGTAATCGAGCCATTAAGGTAATTGGAAAAGAATATCTTTTTTGTTTCATATAGGCGTACCTTACTGACTTTCTTTGGCAAAGTACGCTGCTGCCTTTTTTAAAAATTCACGTTCCATTTCAGCTATTTTGAGCTGTTGTTTGAGTTTTTTATTTTCTTCGAGTAGAGCGTTTAGATCAGGTGAATACTGTTTTGTACCTGCTAAAGTTCCAGCCTTTGCTTTGGTATTCCAATTTGAAAGAGTTTGCATTGAAATGCTAAGTTGTCTAGCTGTTTCCGAGACATTGCCTTGATTGGCTTCAATTAATTTGATGGCTTCAGCTTTAAATTCTGTGGTGTAAGTCTTGTGTTTCTTGCTCATGGTAAACTCCTGATGAGTGTGTTTAGTTTACCAAGTTAAAACCTCCTGTTTTTTCAGCACACATCAAATTCAATTTTCGCAGGCTTTAATGATAAAAACGGATTAATGATTTGTGGTTATGAATGGGGTGAAGAATCACAAAGTAAGGGGCAAGAAGTTATAATAGATATGACTAAAGAATGTACCTTTTCTAATAAATCATTGCGATATGGTGATGTTGCTAAGACATGGATTAAATACGATAAAAGAATTAGAACTTGGTTTTCTATGTGAACCGTACCGGGTTTGTCGGAGACTTTTTTATTTAAGTTAGGCCACCTGACCTAACGGGTTAATCTTATCATAGTACATTGCTTCAAACTCAAAAGGCGATACATAACCCAGTGCACTGTGTACACGCTTTTTATTGAACCAATCTACCCAGTTTAGTGTCGCAAGTTGTACATCTGCTAAACCTTGCCAATCTGCTTTTAAATATTCAATCACCTCTGTTTTGTATAAGCCATTCACCGTTTCAGCCAGAGCATTATCGTATGAATCACCAGTCGTACCGACTGATGCTCGTAAATTTGCTGCTTCTAAACGATTGGTATAGCGAATAGAAAGATATTGAACACCTCTATCTGAATGATGAATCACATTCTTAGGCATACCTCGATCGTGCAATGCTTGTTCAAGTGCATCGAGTACCATATCTGTATTCATCCGTGTAGATACTTTCCATCCAACAATTGCTCGTGAGAACACATCAATAACAAATGCGGTATATACCCAGCCTGAATGAGTTTGAATATACGTAAAGTCACCCACCCATAGTTGGTTTGGATGATCAGCATTAAAATTACGTTTCACTAAATCATCTGCCCGTTTTTGGTCATCTCGGTTACGAGTAGTTTGTTTATTCTTACCACGCCAAACACCTTGTATACCTAGCTTTTGCATCAATCGAGCAACTGTACAACGTGCAATAACATAACCCTCACGTTTCAATTTTTGCCAAACTTTACGTACACCATATCGACCTGAACTTTCTTTCCAAATACGTTTGATTTGCTCTGCATGATGTAAATCATGCAGAGCACGTTTCGCTCGATGTTCTGGGTTATCAACGAGATCTAAAGCCCGATAATAGGTCGAAGCTGCGATCGGTAAAATTCTACAAATCGCTTCAACACCATATCGATCTTTATTGTTATGGATAAAATCCACCATTATTTGTATGGGCGGTCGAGCTCCGCCTGGGCGAAAAAAGCGGCTGCTTTACGTAGAATTTCATTGGCACGCTTTAATTCTTTAATTTCACGTTCCATTTGCTTCATTTTTTCTTGATCAGATATCTGTTGTACTTTAATAGGATTTTGCTGATCTAAATGCTTTTGATGCCAGGCACGAAGTGTTTCAGGAGTACAACCAATCTTAGGCGCAATTGCTGTGATTGCAGCCCAAGTAGAAGGATAATCTTTTTCAGATTCAATCAATAATTGAACCGCTCTTTCTCTGATTTCAGGGGTATATTTTAATTTTGTCATCGGGGTAGTCTCTCAGAATATTGACTCTCCGACAAACCCGGTACGGTTCAATGTGGGGGCATCCTCTAAATGAGGAAGGCTTAGGCGATGCTTTCGACAAAATGATTGTACAAACTAATTGGGCTGTAGAATCAAAAAAATCTCGTTCTGCAATTCCTTTCTACAAACAAGATGAAAATGTTGATAATTTTATAGCACATATAGAAGAACTTAGACCTAAAGTAATTCTGTTTATGGGAAGTGAGCTTTTAACTAAGGTACTAAAATTTTATAAAGTAAGGGATAAATTCACTCCAATTATGGGCAATGAAATTGAAAAATTGCAAACATTAAGAATGCCTGATTATCATGGCTCATTGGCTTATATCAATAAATTTGAAAACTGCACTGTAGTTGGGTTGCCACATCCTTCTAGTGGTCGTGGAATTACAAATGAGTATATTGAATTCTGTGGATCTGAATTAAATCCTATTATTTCTCAATTTAAAAAAGATCGCGGTATTGCATAAAATTTATGAAAAAAGTCCATCTCATCCAAGCAGATATAACAGCTTTTGCTGTACATGCCATCGTTAACTCAGCAAATAAATCTTTGCTTGGTGGTGGGGGACTTGATTATGTGATTCATAAAAAAGCTGGACCATTGATGAAAGAAGAATGTGTTCGTCTAAATCAAGAAAAAGGTGGATGCCCTACAGGTCAAGCAGAAGTAACAACAGCAGGTAATCTGCCTGCTAAATACCTTATTCATGCGGTTGGACCACGATGGTTAGATGGCGAACACAATGAGCCACAATTGCTTTGTGATGCTTATAGTAATGCACTATTCAAAGCTAATGAAATTCATGCACTCACTGTTTCTTTTCCATGTATTAGTACAGGTGTTTATGGTTTTCCACCTCAAAAGGCTGCTGAAATTGCGATTGGCACCATACTCTCTATGTTGCCTCAATATGATCATGTTGCAGAAGTATTTTTTATCTGCCGAGAGGATGAAAATTATTTAATTTATAAGAATATTTTATCGAATATCGATGATCCAAATATTCAGATTCTGATTTCTTAGTTTAAATTATCGAAAGCTCGTATAAGAATTCAGCCACAATTTTGGCTAACAATTCATGTTCTTCTTGTGATTCAACAATATCGACCATCAAATCATCTAAACCTGTTTGTTCCTGAATGGTAACACCTTGAATTTCTAGATAAGTCAGCATTACAGCTAAACCAGTTCTTTTATTACCATCAACAAAAGCATGACCTTTTGAGATAGCAATACCAAACCATGCTGCGATCTCAAAAATGTCGCTTACATTGCTGTAATACATCTGCTGATCTATACGGCTTAATACGCTTTCTAGCTTTTCAATATGACAGCCTGTTCGCCCCACGCCAGTTTGTAATAGGATCTCATCATGTACAGCGATCACGAATGTTGAGCTAATCAAACTCATTTATAAGCAAGCTCTTGAAGTTCTGCTTTATGCTGCTTAATAACTCGTTTAGCACTGTGCATCACAACACGTTTTGTTGCTTCATCATTGCTAAATTGAATTGGTAATACTTGACCTGAAACCTTTTGGCGATTTGAAACTTGATCAAGGCTATAGTCTTTTAAACGCTTTCTCATCTTCATACCCCTATTAAAAGAGAATTTCATTTTAGCCTAAATTAAACAATTAAGTACGATAGTGAGGATCTTTTCTTGGAATAGCATTTTCTGAATCTATATCAAAGAAATCATAAATTTTAGTGGCTGTTACTGTGTTAAATAATTTTTTGTCCATATACACGATTGCTTTTCCTTTATTTGCGTCGAAAATTACCCTACCCCTTGGAATCTGTTCATATTCATAATGACGTAGTTCTGGGTATACACTTTGCATATTTTTCCAATAATCGACATGTGTATATGGACTATCAATTAAGCCTATTGAATCTGCATCATTTAAATTGAATGGATGAGCTATGCCGATAACTTGCTTTTGCAAAAACCAAAAAATTCCTATTTTCATTTTTCATCAACTGATTAATTTCCCTAAAATTAACATAATACACCTTATACGAAATTCGTTATAATTCTCTTTAGAAATCAATGCTGTAGTTTCTAGTTGATAGCCCATCTTCCCCAAGGTGGGCTTTTTTTATGATTTTTCACGTTCCACGCTTATTATTTAATCAAAAGACCTCTTGCGAAAGTATAGTTTATCTAATTTTTGAATTGGCTAAAACCTCATAAAATATAGCTTTTGGCTGCTTAAAATTTGACTAACGCAAGAATTCTAAAGTTTCTCAACTTTGATTAGCTCAAATAAATACCATTTCTATTTTTCTAGGTCTCTTTAAATCACGAATTATGTAACTATAGAGTATACCCTAAAGTTACAATCTGAAAGTTCATGAAATTATGTATCATTTAAATGATTTTTAATCATAAGTAACATGTAACTTTAGTGTTAAAGATTTATAATTTACGAAATTGTTCATTTTTATCCAATTGGGGCGTGAAAAAGTGAAAGGCCAAAAAGTAGGGTATGTCCGGGTAAGTTCTGTCGAGCAAAACACTGGACGTCAACTTGAAGGAATTGAGGTCGATCGGATTTTTGTTGACCGTGCTTCAGGTAAAAATACTGACCGACCTAAATTTCAGGAAATGTTGAACTATGTCCGGGAAGGGGACAGGGTGATTGTACATTCAATGGATCGTTTTGCGCGAAGCCTAAAAGATTTGGTCACTGAAGTAGATAAACTGGTCAAACGAGGAATCGCCATCCAGTTTGTAAAAGAAAATATTACTTTTACAGCCGAATCCACCCCGATGGATAATTTGATGCTTCAAATGATGGGTGCTTTTGCACAGTTCGAACGTGAGATCATTTTAGAGCGGCAAAAGGAAGGAATAAAACTCGCCTCTGCTCAGGGGAAGTACAAAGGTCGGGTGCATAAACTAAAGCCTGACCAAGCTGAAGCTTTACGACAAGCATGGAAGGAGGGGAAGTATCCATCGAAAATGGCATTAGGGAAAGCTTTTGGGATTAGTCGTCAGGCGGTATACCGATATTTACAAGTTAGTGAATAGCTTATTGGGATTAGCAACTAAATTTAGTTTAACTTATAAAAATCATGAAACACTGTTCGAATTTTAAGCGTGGAACATGAATAATCAATAAAAAGCCGCTCTGGTGTCCTATATTCCAGAACGGCTTGCTTTAATATAATGATATTTAAAGAGAAATATCAAGCATTACGTATAAGGTGTATTATGTTATTTTTAGGAAGTCTTTAGAGTTGGCCTTCAAGTAACTGACCTATTTCTAACCTGGTATAGCCACGTTCTTTAAAGATCAAAATAATTGCTTTTTTATAATCTTCAGAAGTAGAAGTCTTATATTTAGTTATCAGTTGATTCTCGGAATTCAGCTCAAGATCATTTTTGATGGTCAATACTTCGCTAGAGATCTTATTAAAGATATTTAGGTTAAACATACAGGCACTCGTTATCCGTATTATAGCGGCCCGACTATAACGAATACCTGTCTTAGCTACGCTAGACACCCTTAGCCGCAAGGATTACAAATTAAGAAAAATTCTGCAAGTTTCTGCCTATTGAAAGAATAAATAATATCCCCCAAATGCTATCTATTTAACATAATGGCGGTTATATGAAATGCAACTAAATTTAGTTGCATTTTTTAATTTCAAGGGACTATACTTAGTCGTAACTGAGTAGGGCTAAAATATGGGTAAAACGGAAAAGTTATTGGAAAAATTTGGAAATTCAAAAAATACGTTTCCATATAAAGATTTAGTCGTTTTACTGAGCCAGCTCGGCTATGAAAAATTTGAAATGGCAGGCTCTCGTGTTCGGTTTTTTAATGAAAAAACTGAACATATGATTTTACTGCATAGACCACACCCTGAAAATGAAATCAAAGGTGGGGCATTGAAAGCTGTAAAACAGGCACTCAAGCAGGAGGGATTTTTATGAGCTATTTAAAGTACAAAGGTTATCTCGGAACAATTGAGCCTGATCTTGAAACAGGTGAGTTATTTGGAAAACTTGCTTTTATTCGTGATCTTATTACCTATGAAGCGGAAACTTTAAAAGCCCTTGAGAAAGCTTTTCAGGAATCTGTAGACGGCTATTTAGAATCATGTGCTGAACTAGGAAAATCTCCTGATCAACCATTCAAAGGCACTTTTAATGTCCGTATTAGCCCTGAATTGCACCGTAAGGCGGTTTTAGCATCAAGTAATTCTCTAAATGCCTTTGTCAGTGAGGCGATTCAAGAAAAGTTAATGCGTTTAGGTGCGTAATTTATTGAAGCCTAGGCTACTACCTAAAAATTGAAAAACTCAGCAAAAATGGGAGCTTAAAGCTCCCATTTTTAGTTTCGTGTAAGGTGTATTATGTCAATTTTAGAAGAAATTAAGAATTATCCAATTGAAATTAAAAAAAATATATATTTATAATTAAATGAGCATCCAAGTTAAGAACTAAAATGATAAGAGACGATTTAAAAAAATATCCTAAAGCGATATGGGTACATTTTTACAAAAACCGTATAAGTTTGATGGCAGAGAATGGCATAGCCAAAGCAACTGAAATTCCTAAATCACCTTATGATCACCCAAGAATGATTTTGGCAGATTTTGAAAGCGCTACAACAACATTAAAAGCTTTAATGAGACACCATTCTAACGGTTTATCTTTTTTCAAGTTTACAGCTCCTATTACGATTGTCCAAATAATGGAGCCGATACAAGGTAGTTTAACTAAGATTGAAATACGAGCTTTTAAGGAGTTATTTTTTAATGCTGGTGCAAGAGAAGTAAAGCTATATGACCTTGATGGAAATTCTATTGAAGAATAATTTTATAAGCCCTGAACCGTACCGGGTTTGTCGGAGACTTTTTTATTTAAGTTAGGCCACCTGACCTAACGGGTTAATCTTATCATAGTACATTGCTTCAAACTCAAAAGGCGATACATAACCCAGTGCACTGTGTACACGCTTTTTATTGAACCAATCTACCCAGTTTAGTGTCGCAAGTTGTACATCTGCTAAACCTTGCCAATCTGCTTTTAAATATTCAATCACCTCTGTTTTGTATAAGCCATTCACCGTTTCAGCCAGAGCATTATCGTATGAATCACCAGTCGTACCGACTGATGCTCGTAAATTTGCTGCTTCTAAACGATTGGTATAGCGAATAGAAAGATATTGCACACCTCTGTCGGAATGATGAATCACATTCTTTGGCATGCCTCGATCGTGCAATGCTTGCTCAAGTGCATCGAGCACCATATCTGTATTCATCCGTGTAGATACTTTCCATCCAACAATTGCTCGTGAGAACACATCAATAATAAAGGCGGTATATACCCAGCCTGAATGAGTTTGAATATACGGGTGAGTAGACCAAGGGAATTTCACCCTTAGCCCCTCGCAGAACCGGACATGAACCTCTCAGCTCATCCGGCTCCCATTATCCAACCGATGGTAAACATCCCATTTTCCAGTGCACAAAGGCATTTGGAAAATCACGCGCAAGTCGCCCTAAGGCATATCTAGCCCGTCTTTTATGACGGGCCAAGTTTTTATACTTACGCCTCATCCAGCGTATAAGATAAGCATTCATGTGTTGCCAGATCGCTGACATTGCTGAACCATGGAATCGACCATAGTATTGCTGCCAACCTTGAAGAATTGGATTGAATATTGCAGATAAATCACTTAATTCGCGATTACACATCAGATGTAGATGCCATTTCCGAATAGTCTGTCGCATTGCTTTAAGTGCATCACGACTGACTGCAGGAGAGAAATTTACATAAACTCTTTTATACTTGTCCACAGCCTTACGGGGCCTAAACGTGTACCCGAGAAAAGTAAATTGAACATCGGGATATGCTTTACGACGATTAATATCTTGGCAATAAACAATCTTTGTCTTGTCTGGATGCAATTCGAGACCACATTCACGAAATCGTGCATCGATCTTTTGTAAAACAAGTTTGGCTTGAGATAAACTCCGACAATGAATTACGCCATCATCTGCATAACGGCAGAACCGTACACTTTGAAGATGTTTCGTAATCCACATATCAAAAGCATAATGCATAAATAAATTCGCCAATAAAGGACTCACAACACCACCTTGTGGTGTGCCGCGATTCCTTTCTAAAAGATGGCCATTTATGTGTTGCATTGGTGCTTTTAACCAACGTTGCACATATAAAAGAATCCATGGAATTTCACAGTGTTTCTTGAGTGCACGCATGAGTAAATCATGGTCGATGTTATCAAAGAGACCTTTGATATCAAATTCCACAACCCAGTCATAATCCCAACTTCGTCTCCTCACTATCGCAATTGCATCATGGGCAGAACGCCCCGGACGATATCCATATGAGTTTGGATGAAATAATGGATCAATTTTCGGCTCTAATAAGAGCTTAACTGCTGTTTGCGCGACTCGATCTGCAACTGTTGGAATACCTAGTATACGCACGCCACCTGACTTCTTTGGAATCGGAACAGCCTTAACTGGCGGTGGAAAATAACTGCCAGAACAAAGTCGATTCCATAGTTTGTATAGGTTGTTCTTTAAATGCTTTTCGAATTGCTCAATAGATTCATGATCAACGCCTGGAGCGCCACCATTCTCTTTGACTTTTTTAAATGCCTCCCAGATTAACGCTTTAGGAATGTTAAATGGTTTGGTCATAAAGTTTTGCTCCTCCTGCTTGCACAGTTGACAAATCCGTAGACCTGGATAATGCAACCCCTTCGCTCCATTACCATTACAGTAACTTCAACACTACTACGAGTTGCTCCGCCCCTTGGTGACGCATTGCTATTATCAGCCTTGCCTTTTGAGCTTGTGCCTTTCGCTTGACATCGCCACCGAAGGTTCCCGCAGTTCAACGTAAGAGCCTGAATTAGGATCGCGCTGCCTCTACGCCGGACACCGAATGGCCCGTAAGCAGGTAACGGCCAAACTAATCGCGGGGTAACTTCCATCCCCGGTTTTGATGTCATTTGAGTACTTTCGACACTTGAACGGCAGTTCACTGGTGTTCGCCTTCCTAATTCTTACCTGACATCTCTACGATGCCTTTTCCATAACGCTCACGACCGGGACTTTTGATCCAAGCCGCTTATGGTGGTTTGCTACCTGCTCCTGCAAGCCGATAGCGAGGGGCCATACCCTCATCTCTTACGCCGCTTGCTGCGGCACACTAAAGTCACTCACCCACAGTTGGTCAGGATGATCAGCATTAAAATTACGTTTCACTAAATCATCTGCTCTTTTTTGATCATCTCGGCTACGGGTGGTTTGTTTATTCTTACCACGCCAAACACCTTGTATACCTAGCTTTTTCATTAATCGAGCAACTGTACAACGTGCGATAACATAACCTTCACGTTTCAATTGTTGCCAGACCTTACGCACACCATATCGACCTGAACTTTCTTTCCAAATTCGTTTAATTTTTTCAGCATGATGCTCATCATGTAGATCTCGTTTCGCTCGATGTTCTGGATTGTCAGCGAGATCTAAAGTTCGGTAATAGGTTGAAGCTGCGATCGGTAAAATCCTACAAATCGCATCAACACCATATAAGTCTTTATTGTTATGGATGAAATCCACCATTATTTGTGTGGGCGGTCGAGCTCCGCCTGGGCGAAAAAAGCGGCTGCTTTACGTAGAATTTCATTGGCACGCTTTAATTCTTTAATTTCACGTTCCATTTGCTTCATTTTTTCTTGATCAGATATCTGTTGTACTTTAATAGGATTTTGCTGATCTAAATGCTTTTGATGCCAGGCACGAAGTGTTTCAGGAGTACAACCAATCTTAGGCGCAATTGCTGTGATTGCAGCCCAAGTAGAAGGATAATCTTTTTCAGATTCAATCAATAATTGAACCGCTCTTTCTCTGATTTCAGGGGTATATTTTAATTTTGTCATCGGGATAGTCTCTCAGAATATTGACTCTCCGACAAACCCGGTACGGTTCACCCTATTTAACATAATGGCGGTTAAGCCCCTTTTAGAGGCACTGTTGCAAATAGAAATTTGAGTCGATAGAGGTGGTCCCACATGTTTGAACAACTAAAAGCTTATTTATAAGTGATACTCTGCTCTAGTTAAGCTACCTTATTTTGTTGTGGTAGCTGGTCATAGTAAAACTCATCTGGAGTCATTTTGTCCAGACTCGAATGAGGTCGTTTCAAATTATAAAATTCAAAATATGCGTTTAATTGCTTCTTCGCATCCAAAACATTGCTGTAGGCTTTGAGATACACCTCTTCATATTTAACGCTCCGCCATAATCGTTCAACCATCACATTATCAACCCATCGACCTTTACCATCCATACTGATTTGAATGCCATTTGATTTCAATACATCAATAAATGCATCACTGGTAAACTGACTGCCTTGGTCTGTATTAAATATTTCAGGTCGACCATATTTTTCAATAGCTTCATTTAATGTTTCTATGCAAAATGTAACCTCCATACTAATCGATACTCTATGCGCAAGTACCTTGCGGCTATGCCAATCAATCACAGCACATAAATAAACAAAGCCTTTTGCCATAGGGATATACGTTATATCCGTAGACCACACTTGATTACTGCGCTGAATAGCCAATCCTTTGAGCAGATATGGATATTTGCGGTGAGCTTGATTAGCCTGGCTTAAATTTGGTTTGCAATATAACGCATTAATGCCCATTTTCTTCATTAAAGTACGTGTATGACGTCGTCCTATATGATGTCCTTGACGATTCAACAAATCACGCATCATCCGGCTACCTGCAAAAGGGTATTGCATATGTAACTCATCCATACACCGCATTAGCTTCAGATCTGATGCACTCACAGGTTTTGGGCGATAGTAATAACAACCACGGGAGACTTTCAGCAGCTGAGCTTGCTTAGATACTGAAATCTGAAGTGAGTCATCGATTAACTTTTGTGGTTGAAGCGGCCCAGTTTCTTCAACACACCTTCTAAAAAATCAATTTCTAATGCCTGCTCACCGATTTTTGCATGTAGTTTTTTTAGATCGATGGGTGGTTCTGTTGGAGCTTTTGATTGATCGAAAGCTTGCGAGGAAGCTGAAATCAGTTGATTTTTCCAGTCGATAATTTGGTTTTGATGAACATCAAATTCAGCACTCAATTCAGCAAGTGTTTTTTCTGCTTTAATCGCAGCAAGTGCTACCTTAGCTTTAAAATCATTTGAATGATTTCTTCTTGGTCTACGTGCCATAAAATACTCCATATATTGATGTTTATAACATCATTTGGGGAGCAAAATATCACTTATAAGTGTTGTTCAAATTTCCTGATCCACCTCTGATGAAGTTCCCTTTAAAAAGTGCTTAGAGACCGAAAACCCTGTTGATTAGACACACTTCACCCAGAGGCTGACCATAATAAAATGATGAAGCTTGTCCTTTACGCAGTGCACGCATGACTTCAATACCTTTAATTGTGGCATAAGCCGTTTTCATAGATTTGAATCCTAACGTGGCCCTGATGATCCGCTTTAACTTACCATGATCACATTCGATCACGTTATTTTTGTACTTAACCTGCCTGTGCTCAAGGTCTGGTGGACATTTTCCTTCCTGTTTTAACCGTAATAAAGCACCTCCATATGTGGGTGCTTTATCCGTATTGATCACTTGTGGAATTTGCCACTTCTTCACATTATTTAAAATTTTTCCAAGAAAACAATATGCTGATTTGGTATTACGTCTAGAAGAAAGATAAAAATCAATCGTATAGCCACGTTGATCGACTGCACGATACAGATAAGACCATTGTCCATTTACTTTTACATAAGTTTCATCAATATGCCATGAGCTCAGATCTGTAGGATTACGCCAATACCAGCGTAAGCGTTTTTCTATTTCAGGGGCGTAGCGCTGAACCCAGCGGTAAATAGGGCACTGTTGCAAATAACCACTAATGGTAAGCTGAATCCTCTTTTAGCTAAAGGTGCAGCATATGAATCCCTTCCATGGTCGGAATTTTCAGGGTGAAATCATTCTTTGGGCTGTATTTGTCTAGGAAAGTGGTGGCTATTCAGGGCATGGTTCAAGCATGACTTGAGTAATACTCGGGCTGTGCTCATGATTTGCTTGAGCATTACTTGCGGATTTTCCCCAACGTGCTTGGGCTGCATTTTTAGTTTTATCAGATTTGATTTGAAATCAAAATATGTATAAGTTTTTGTAGTTCTCAGATTATTTTAAGTCATTTTTAAGATTCAAATTTTAGGCTAAAGCATATTAAAGTCTTTGAACTAAAAAAATGCTTAAGCTGCCTTCTTTTCCCGGTCTACGCCAGATCAAACCCATCAGCCTTGCACGCTTCAACCTTTTACTCGCCATTTGGCTGGGACTGGTCTTAAACTTTGCTTTCTATCAGAAAATCCATCAATTGACGCCTTATACCAACCTCAAGGCAGGCGCATTATTGGCGGCTACAGTCCTGGTAGTTATCGGCTTGTACAATCTGGTCTTGCAGTGGCTGAACTGGAAATGGAATGCCAAGATACTGGCCAGTGTGCTGATCATTCTGGGCGGTTTTAGTGCTTATTTTGTCAATAGTCTGGGGGTTGTTATTACGCCGGACCAGATCCAGAATATGCTGCAGACCGATGCTCGGGAAGTCCGTGATCTCTGGTCAATACGGCTGGTGATCTGGACGCTGGTCTTTGTGATTTTTCCTTTGTGTATCATCTGGATGCTGAACATTCAGCCTGCATCTTTCGGGCGTCAATTGTTGCATAAAAGCCTTAGCAGTCTGCTTTCGGCCGTATTGATTCTAGGACTGTTATTCTGTTTTTATGTCGATTATGCAGCCATCTTCCGCGAGCACCGCGATCTGAAGGGCATGATTTCCCCACAAAATAGCATTGCATCCACCGTATCCTACTATAAAAAGAAAGCACCTAAAGCGAATTTGCCTTTGATTCCTTATGGTGAAGATGCCCATCTGCTGCAGCAGGCTCAAATACAGAAACAACCCAAATTGATGGTGCTGGTAGTGGGAGAAACTGCACGTGCCGAGAGTTTCGCTTTAAATGGCTATGCGCGCAATACCAATCCTGAACTGAGCAAGTTACCAGTAATTAATTTCAATCAGGTCAGCTCTTGTGGAACTGCCACAGCTGTTTCAGTCCCTTGTATGTTTTCGGGCATGTCACGTGAAACCTATGATGAACAGTTAGCCAGCCACCGAGAAGGTTTACTGGATATTGCTCAGCGCGCCGGGTATCAGGTGACCTGGATTGATAATAATTCGGGCTGTAAAGGTGCCTGTGACCGGGTACAAAAATACCAGATTCCGGCACAACTGAAACAGAAGTGGTGTGATGCCGGTGGTGAATGTTTTGATGAAATCCTGGTGGATAGCCTGAAAGATTATCTGGCACATCTGGATAAAAACAACCCGAAACCACAATTAATTGTACTGCATCAGATGGGTAGTCATGGCCCCGCATATTACAAGCGTTCCAAAGCGCCATATCAGCCATTTCAACCGACCTGTAATACCAATGCTATTCAGGGCTGTAGTACAGAAGAATTAAAGAATAGCTATGATAATTCGATTGTATATACAGACCATGTTCTTGCCCAGATCATTGAAACTTTAAAGCAGCAGACTCAATATCAGACCGGTTTCTGGTACCTGTCTGATCATGGAGAATCCACCGGAGAGCATGGTTTATACCTGCATGGTGCTCCTTATAGCATGGCACCGACCCAGCAAACCCATGTCCCGATGCTGATGTGGTTCTCCGATGCCTGGAAGCAGCAGAATACCCAGCAGGTCAGCTGTCTCAAAGGACAGACCGAACAGGCCCGTAGTCAGGATCATCTTTTCCCCAGCTTATTAAGTTTACTGGATATAAAAACGCAAGTGACTGAAGCTAAAAATGATATGCTTGCACAATGCTCACCATCCTTAAAGAACAGAGCTTGAAATGCATAAAATACTGATTATTGAAGATGACTTTATGATTGCCGAGTCGACTGAAACATTGCTCAAGCTGCATCAGTTTGATGTGCATTGGGTCAATAATGGGATTGAGGGTTTAAAACAGTTACAGCAGCAGGTCTACGATATTGTCCTGCTCGATTTAGGCTTGCCGATGATGGATGGCATGCTGGTGCTAAAAAATATCCGGCAGAAGTTTCCGAATTTACCGGTGCTGATTATCTCTGCCCGGGATCAGTTACAAAATCGGGTAGATGGGCTGAATCAGGGAGCAGATGATTACTTGATTAAACCCTATGAATTTGACGAGCTACTGGCCCGTATTCATGCCTTAATACGCCGTAGTGGTTTAAAAAATACTGTGACAGATATAAATAAGAAATTATCACACAGTGGGCTGGAACTGGACCTGGAACAGCACATTGCATGCTTTAATGATGAACCGATCGAGTTATCTAATCGGGTATGGTCTATTCTCACTGCACTCCTCATGCATCCTAGCAAAATTTTTTCTAAAAACGATTTAGAAGACAAGCTTTATGATTTTGATAGTGATGTAAGCAGTAATACGGTAGAAGTTTATATCCATCATCTGCGGGCAAAACTAGGAAAAGACTTCATACGTACCATACGTGGGCTAGGGTATCGCTTAGGATGAGCGCCATGCAGAAACGTTATTCCTTGCAAAAACGTCTAGTTATTTATATTTCACTGTTTAGCGTGGTGCTGGGCTGTGTGCTGATCTTTGCTGCATACCGGATTGCGCTCGAAGAAATTAATGAAGTACTGGATAAACAGATGCAAAGCCTGGCAGAGCGCATTTCAGAAAATCATCCGCAGCCCCTGCAAAGTCAAATCGATCTGGCAAAACAATACAGTGAAGAAGATTTATTTGTAGATATCTGGTCCTATACAGATACAGCCACTTCCTTGCATCTGCAGGATGTTCTGGTGGCGCCGGTCAGGAAAGCAGGTTTCTACAAGCATCAAACGCCGTATGGAACCTGGTTAACTTATATTATTCCTGGTAAGCAATTACAGATTCAGGTGAGCCAGCAGCAAAATGTCCGGCAGGAACTGGCGCTGGAGCTGGCAGCCAATATGTTTCTTCCTTATGTGCTTTTTTTACCTTTTGCAGTATTTGGCTTAGGCTGGATGATCCGGAAAAATTTTCAGCCGCTCAATGATTTTAAAACTGAATTGGCCAGCCGCAAGGCACAAGACTTAAAGCCAATTGCAATGAAAGATTATCCCTTGGAGCTGGAACCGACCATTCAGGAAATGAATTATTTGTTTGGCCGCATTTCTCTGGCCCAACAGGAACAACGTCAATTTGTAGCAGATTCTGCCCATGAATTACGCACGCCACTGACAGCACTAAACTTACAGCTGCAAATTTTGCTACAGCAGTTCCCTCAAAGCGAGTCTATCCATAATTTGAGTCAAGGCATTTTGCGTATGCAGCATCTGGTCAACCAGTTATTGAGTCTGGCCAAACAGGATGTGACCGAAGGTTTAAGCGAACCTGTTCAATTGCTATCACTGAATCAAATGACAGTCACCTGTATCGAAGAACTAATTCAATTGGCGCTACAGAAAGACATTGATTTGGGCGTAGAACAGCAGCAGGAACTGTTGATTCAGGGCCAAGCTTCGGCCTTGCACTCGATTATTTATAATTTAATTGATAATGCAATTAAATATAGTCCGAAGGATGGCGTGATTAATGTATCTATTTTCCAGCAAGGACGGCAGGCGGTTTTACAAATTGAAGACAGTGGGGCAGGGATAGATCCTGCTCAATTCAATCAGATCCGGCAACGCTTCTACCGGATACATAACCATGCAGAAATTGGCAGCGGTTTGGGTTTATCCATTGTAGATAAAGCCACCGAGCGCTTGGGTGGAACACTAGAATTTTCGCGAAGTACCAATCTGAGTGGCCTTTGTGTACAGGTCAAGCTTCCTTTAATCGAAGTCTAAGCGAATAAGCTTCTGGTTTTTTTGGAGTTAAGGTTGCCTGATACTAGAGAGTATAGGAGTGGTCTTTTCTATGGGTAGTTTATGGCTAAACAGCGTATAGCCAATGACATTCATGCACCAGATAATCCAGCCAGTCCATAAATTATGACTCAGGAAATGTGCTCCGCGCATCATTTGTGCCCAGCCCATGGTCAACCCTAAAATTACTGCAGCGATCAGAAGAAAATAAGCACGCTTGCGGTTAGAAATGCGATAAACAAAATAACCAGCCATCAACGCAAAACCACTAGATGCATGCCCTCCAGGAAAACAGTGGCCCGCAGTAGCACTAAAATCCCACAAAATCCCGTTATGGGTAGGTATGGTCATATCCCAGGGACAGGCATGGGCCGACTGAGATTTTAAAATTCCGATCGAGGCCGTGGTCAGCACCACCATGCTAAAAAAATAGCCAAATTCCCAGCGCCGCGTATGCCAGTTCTGCCATTTTAGTGATGCCAACCAGCCCAGTAATAATGTGATATACACTAGAATCAGCAGGTCTTTCACATAGCGATGATTGAGTTCTGCCAGTGCCCATTGTTGTCGAAGGGGAAATTGACCATGATCATCGATAAAGGGATAGATGAGCTGTAAGTCCAGCACTCCTCCAATGTCAAAGAAGTTGAGAAGAATCAAAAAACTGAAGATCAAAAGTAAAGTTTGGGTCAGTAAAAACCGGGAACGGTCAGTGATCATTTTTAAGTTGTCCATTTCAGGCAGTAGCAAGAGCAGAGGTCAAATCAAATGACCAGCCAAAATGATGCCCCAGGTCAGGGCAATTAAACTAAGTGCTACAAACTGAGCCGCACTGCCCATATCCTTGGCATTTTTAGACAGTTCATGCCGTTCCATGGAAATACGATCTACCACTGCCTCTATCGCTGAGTTAATCAGTTCAATGATCAGCGCCAACAGGCACACGGCGACCATGAGCGCTTGCTCAACTCGGCTAACTGGCATCCAAAAGCTTAGAGGAATCAAAATAAGATTAATCAGCAGGATCTGCCGGAAGGCGGCCTCATTTTGAAAGGCGGTTTTCAAACCAGCCATGGAATAACGGGTAGCATTGAAAATACGTTGTATTCCGGAAGTGCCTTTATAAAGTGAACGATCAGGGGACATAGAAATGATTCAGTTAAGACGAAATTTGATTAATTTAAGTTCTTAACCTTAAAACTCTCTTAAAAATGGATGTCGATTTGATCCGCATTTATCTAATCAGATTTATGATCTAGATGTGTATTTCAATCAGCTTTCATATAAAAAAATTAATTTGAATGGATTGGGGAGAATTCACCTTTTGAATGTTTGTGTAAAAAAGCTGTTTATTTATGGCACTGTTGCAAATAGAGATTTGAGTCGATGAAGTTCCTTTTTAAAAGTGCTTAGAGACCGAAAACCCTGTTGATTAGACACACTTCACCTTGAGGCTGACCATAATAAAATGACGATGCTTGTCCTTTACGTAGTGCACGCATGACTTCAATACCTTTAATTGTGGCATAAGCCGTCTTCATAGATTTGAATCCTAATGTGGCCCTGATGATCCGCTTTAACTTACCATGATCACATTCAATGACATTATTTTTATACTTAATCTGCCTGTGCTCAATATCTACTGGACATTTTCCTTCTCGCTTTAACCGTGATAAAGCATGGCCATAGGTCGCTGCTTTATCTGTATTGATGACCCGTGGAATTTGCCATTTTTTCACCGTATTGAAGATCTTTCCTAAAAAACAATAGGCTGATTTACTGTTCCGTCTAGCGGAAAGGTAAAAGTCAATCGTATGACCACGTTGATCAACTGCACGATACAGGTAAGTCCATCGCCCCTTCACTTTGATATAAGTCTCATCCATATGCCATGAATGTAAATCTGTAGGATTACGCCAATACCAGCGTAAGCGTTTTTCCATTTCTGGAGCATAACGCTGAACCCAACGATAAATTGTGGTGTGGTCAACATTCACACCTCGTTCAGCGAGCATTTCTTGAAGTTCACGATAGCTGATGCCATATTTACAATACCAACGAACAGCCCAAAGAATGATTTCACCTTGAAAGTGCCGACCATGGAAGGGATTCATCTGCTGTATCTCGAAATAAATAAGATATTTAGCTTATCATGTCAGCCTATTTGCAACAGTGCCACGCAGTCTAAAAGATTTGGTCACTGAAGTAGATAAACTGGTCAAACGAGGGATCGCCATCCAGTTTGTAAAAGAAAATATTACTTTCACTGCCCAATCTACCCCGATGGATAATTTGATGCTGCAACTGATGGGTGCGTTTGCACAGTTCGAACGTGAGATCATTTTAGAGCGGCAAAAGGAAGGAATTAAACTCGCCTCTGCTCAAGGGAAGTACAAAGGCCGGGTACATAAATTGAAGCCTGATCAAGCTGAAGCTTTGCGACAAGAATGGAAGGAAGGGAAGTACCCTTCAAAAATTGATGTGGGTATAGGATTTTAGACCACGCCTATAAGTGATAATCTACTCCCCAATAAGCATGGGAAATGCTTGTTTTTGGAGTCAACCATGACACGAAGAAAACGTCGTAATCATTCAGCAGAGTTTAAAGTTAAAGTTGCTCTCGCAGCAATTAAAGGCGACCACACACTCGCTGAACTTTCTACTCAATTCGACTTACATCAAAACCAAATCATCGATTGGAAAAATCAACTGCTTGAGCAATCAGTCAATATTTTTTCACGACCAACATCACAACAAGAACCAGAGATTGACCTCAAAGCTCTACATGCCAAGATAGGACATCAGGCATTGCAAATTGATTTTTTAGAAGGTGCGCTCAGAAAAATAGGGCAGCTGAGCGGCAAAAAATGATCGATAAGACCCATCAACTTTCGGTACGACAACAATCGCAATTGATTCAAATCAATCGCAGTACGTTGTATTACAAGCCCAAAGAGATTTCATCAACTGATTTGAGTTGGATGCGTCTAATCGATGAAATTCATCTCGACTACCCATTTATGGGCAGTCGAATGATACGAGATATGCTACAGCGTCAAGGACATCAAATAGGTCGGCGTAAAGTCCGACGTTTAATGCGCTTGATGGGAATACATGCCTTGTATCCAAAACCCAATACCAGTAAGCCTAATCTTGCACACCGTATTTTCCCATATCTGTTGAAAAACATGGTCATCGATCACTCTAATCAAGTCTGGTGTACAGATATCACGTACATTCCTATGGCTAAAGGCTTTGTCTATCTGTGTGCAATTATAGATTGGCATAGTCGTAAAGTACTGGCTCATCGAGTATCGATCAGTATGGAAACAGACTTTTGCATAGATGCGTTGCAAGAAGCAATTGTGAAATATGGTTGTCCAGAGGTGTTTAATACAGACCAAGGCAGTCAATTCACAAGCGAGGCATTTTTGAATGAGTTAAAATTGCGAAATATCCGTATCAGTATGGATGGGAAAGGACGATGGATGGATAATGTAATGATTGAGCGTTTATGGCGCAGCGTGAAGCATGAGGAAGTCTATTTGAAGGCTTACGATACGGTTAAACAAGCGAAACTATCAATTGCTGAATATTTGGATTTTTATAACATGATACGTCCTCATTCAAGTTTGAATAAGGCAACACCAAATGAATTTTATGATCAACATTTACTAAAAGTAATGGCAGCATAATTTAAATATTTAGAGCGGATTTATCACTTATAAAACTGAATTGAGTGGTCTAATTAACGGAACCACATTACTTTGACTCTTTTCAGCCAGTTGATCTAACTGTTTTTCTAATTCTACAGGTAATCGAAGCATCAACATTATAAACAACCCAATCTAAATGTATATCAATTAGAGTATATCATTAAGATGGTAGTTTCAAATTTTTTGAACCGCTCTTTCTCTGATTTCAGGGGTATATTTTAATTTTGTCATCGGGATAGTCTCTCAGAATATTGACTCTCCGACAAACCCGGTACGGTTCAGACTGTGATCCACCACTGACTTGCATCAAGGCAAGGGTTTTACCTTGGGTAGCACGGATTGCTCCTCCTGCAAGTGGAATCCAGTCTATTTGTGATTTAAAAATGGAACTCATAGAACCATGACGTTCAGGTGAACACCAGACCATACCTTCAGACCATGCAAGAAGCTCATGCAGTTCTTTTACTTTTGGATGCTCAGTATCCGCATCTTCTGGCAAAGGAAGGCCCCACAAGTGATAGATACAGATAAAGCACACATATGGAGGTGCTTTGTCACGGTTAAAATGGGAAAGAAAATGTCCACCAGATCTTGAGCACAGGCAGGTTAAGTGTAAGCGTCCGCTGAACCCCACTTTTTCTAACTCATTAATACCGCGATAGTGTCCACTAAATTTAAGTGGACACCTATTTATGGATTTAAAGACAGTTATAGACAGTACAGCAACGCTAAAAAAGCCCCGTCGAACCTTCACGGCTGAATTTAAACATCAACTTATTCAGCAATGCCAGCAGCCAGATACATCGGTGGCTAAGGTAGCAATGCAACATCAGGTCAATGCGAATCTGTTGCATAAATGGATTCGTCAGTCCAGATCAATGCCCTCTGCATTAACACCCCCCTCCATTCCACAGACTGACTTTCTTCCGGTCATTCTTCACCCGACTCCAGTCAAACAAGAAGCACCTCCGCCATCTGTGCCGGAGAAGAAAGCTGTCGCTCATATCAGAATTCCACTGCATCAGAAACAATGTTCCGCAAGAGATCAGGTGATCGAAATCGAATGGCCAGTGGAGTCTGCAACTGAATTACTGTTACTCATCCAAGGTTTGACTCAATGATCCATATAAATGAAATCTGGCTCTCTACCCAGCCGATGGATATGCGTGCGGGTATGGATACTGCCATGGCTCAGGTGGTGAGAGCCTTTGGTTACATCAAACCGCATTGCGCTTACCTGTTCTGTAATAAACGTGGCCATCGCATGAAAGTGCTGGTGCATGATGGATTGGGCATCTGGCTGTGTGCCCGGCGGCTGGAACAGGGGAAATTTCACTGGGCGCAGGTTCATCAGGGTGAAACCGTAGCCCTCAGTCCGGAACAGTTACAGGCATTGATCCAGGGTTTGCCCTGGCAGCGCATTGGACGACAGCAGGTGGTGACTATGCTCTAAACCAAGCTCGTGCATTCTGCTATTCTCCAAACGTTCTATTTCCTCTGCATCATGACCTCAGGCATACTGCGGTCATGAATACGCTGCCTGATTTAAGCCAACTGACCTATGAGCAACTGCTGGAATTTACCAGACAGTTGGCGATTCAGCATCAGTCTCTAGCGCAATCAAATCAACAATTAGATACCAAGATTCAACATCTAGAAGTATCAAATCAACAATTAGATGCCAAAGTTCAACATCTTGAAGTAACCAACCAACATCTTTCCATTCTCACGCAAAAATACGAGCATGAGCTCGCACTATTTAAACAGCACAAATTCGGCAGTAAAAACGAACATCTAACAGCAAAACAAATCCATCTGTGGGATGAAGCGGTTGAAGAAGATATCGCAGCAGTCGATTTGGAACTGGAACGGCTGAATGCAGATAAAATCGATGCAGCGACACAGAAAGCTCTCGTCAACAAACCTAAACGTCGACCGCTCCCAGATCATCTACTCACTCTCCGTATTGAGCATGAACCTGCATCAACCCAATGTGCTTGTGGATGCCAACTGCGTCGTATCGGTGAAGATGTCAGTGAAAAACTGAATTTTAGACCGGCACAGTTCTATAAGGAACAGCATGTACGTGGTAAATGGGTCTGTGATCAGTGCGACACCCTGACTCAGCAAGCGATGCCTGCTTATGTGATTGATAAAGGCATTGCCAGTCCTGAACTGCTTAGCCATGTGCTGGTGTCCAAGTATGCCGATCATTTACCGCTGTACCGTCAACGTCAAATCTTTCTACGCGCAGGTATTGATCTGTCCAGATCCACATTATCTGACTGGATTGGTCGCTGCGGGGTGGAACTTGAACCCTTGACGGATGTCTTAAAACAGGTGGTGCTGCAGCAGCGGGTGATCCATGCAGATGAAACGCCGGTCACCACCATGCAGCTTGGTGATGATGAAAAAAAACCGAAGAAAGGTTATGTCTGGGCCTATGCCACGACACAGTACAATCCGGTTCAGGCGGTGATCTATGACTTTCAGCCGAGCCGTTCAGGTCAGCATGCTGAAGCCTTCCTGAAAGGCTGGCAGGGTCATTTGGTCTGTGATGATTATAGTGGTTATAAAGCCCGCTTTAGATCAGGCGATGTCATTGAGGTGGGCTGCATGGCACATGCACGTCGTAAATTCCATGAACTGCATGTGACCGGGAAAAGTCAGATCGCTGAACAGGCATTAGTGCTGATTCAGAAACTGTATGCCATAGAAGCAGAACTCAGGAAAAAGACGGATGGTACAACGCAACAACGCTGCGAATACCGGCAACAGCATAGTCAACCGGTGATGCAACAACTGTATGAATGGTTAAACCAACATTATCTGACGGTGCCATCGAGTTCTCCAACCGCCAAGGCAATCAATTACAGTCTGAAGCGTTGGCAAGCCTTAAGCCGCTATCTGGATGATGGCAATCTGCCCATTGACAATAATTGGGCTGAGAACTCAATGCGCCCCTGGGCCTTGGGACGAAAGAACTGGCTGTTTGCTGGCTCGCTGCGCAGCGGCCAACGAGCTGCCAATATCATGACTTTAATCCAGTCAGCAAAACTGAATGGCTTGGATCCGTATGCCTATTTAAGTAATGTGCTGAAAAGGTTGCCGACACATAAAGTGAGCCAAATAGAAGAATTGCTGCCGCACCGCTGGAAACCCGACCAAAATTAAAAAATAGCTATGGGGTTCAGCGCACGCTTACGGTTAAGTATAAAAATAACGTGATCGAATGTAATCATGGCAAGCTAAAGCGGATCATTAGGGCCACTTTAGGATTCAAATCGATGAAGACGGCTATGCCACATGCATCTATTCAGATGGCATTAAACACCGCTTATGTACAGACGAAGCAGCAGCAGCCGATCCTACTAAAAGGATAGCAAACGATAAAAACAGCGATAGGCATGTTTTTAACCACTGCATAGAGATAAGACCAAAATTTAAGCTTTTTTAGTTTTACAGATTCGAAAGGAAATGACAACAATTTCATGAATAGTAGCCGAAGCTACCATTCATGATTCCAAGTCATATTATTTTAAAAAATTAATTGGATACCTGCACCATACAACCAGCCTTTTTTTGAGTCAGTGGCTTGTTGGAATCTTGTCTCTTTCAACCCTTTTTCATATTGATATGCAACATCCACAAAGGGTCTAATCCTTTTAGTAATCTCATATCTGGTTTTTATACCAGTCTTTAATCCAGACAAGCCAGTCTTAGAAGCAAAGTCAGAATTATCATTGAGTACAATATCTGCTTCGATATAAGGTTGAGTAATTAACTTTTGGGTAAGTAATAAGTCTCGATTCACGTCAAAACTAGCTCCCCAAAAATTATTTTCACCACCATAAAGATAAGCTTTTGTCTCAAAGAAATAAGGAGCAAGACCTAATAATCCAATAACGCCATCAATGCGATTACTATTACGGTTATTTTTGTCCTCACTATACCTTACCCCAGCTTGTACATCCCAAAAGGGTGCTACATTACGGCTATAAAGTGCAGATACATCATATTTAGGATCATTGCTTTCTGCTTTGTCCAAATTTGCTTCAATAAATAGACGATTTTCATCTGTCCCAATTAAAGTATCAAACCTTGTTCCTAGGTTGCCCTTACCGTCTTCATCAACTAACCATGCATTTTCAAGTCTTGTTAATTGATAAATTTGTCCGCCATGTTCTTTAAGATGATCATCATTAGATGGGGCTGATCTCTTACTTGCGGTCAGAATAATATTATCTCCCCCATTTGTAATATTACTTTCTTGTTGCGAAGTACTGTTATCAGCAAAAGTTAAGTTTGATATACTTACTAATGCAATTGATAAAATTGTTTTTGAATATAACTGTTTAGTGATGTGCATGTTGATTCACTCCCTCATGGCTAGTTTGAGGTTGGGCAACGATACTTTTCGTATCATCATCATTGCTATCTACACTTGCCACAATGAGTTTGTTCATCATTCCAGCGGCCATGTGATATAACAAATGGCAGTGGATAGCCCATTCACCTAATTCATCAGCAGTAAGTAAAGTTGTAACTGTTTTCCCCGGTGGCACAATGATGGTATGTTTATTCGGCATATTACTTGGATCTTGACCATTTTCAAGCTGCATAAACATACCGTGCAAGTGCATTGGGTGAGCCATCATACTGTCATTCACAAATTTCAAGCGTATACGTTCCCCGTATTTCACTTTGAATGGTTCTGTTTCATTAAACTTCTTACCATTAATTGTCCAAATATAGCGCTCCATGTTCCCACCAAGACGGATTTCCATTTCACGTTCAGGGGCACGAGTATCTGGTTGAGGCTTTAAAGATTGTAAGTCACTATATTGAAGTGCTTTTTGACCAACAGGTGTTGAAGCATTTGCCCAGCCATATACAACATCACCATTCTTTTCTTGTGTAGGTGCATTAGATGTAGTCATTTGCATGCCATGGTTCATACCTGACATAGATTGATCTTTTGAGCTGTCTGTCATAGACGACATATCGTGATCCATACCTTTCATTGAAGACATGTCATGGTTCATTCCAGACATTGACTGATCTTTTGAGCTGTCTGTCATAGATGACATATCGTGATCCATACCTTTCATTGAAGACATGTCATGGTTCATTCCAGACATTGACTGATCTTTTGAGCTATCTGTCATAGACGACATATCATGATCCATGCCTTTCATTGAAGACATGTCGTGATTCATGCCCGCCATAGAAGACATATCATGCCCCATCCCCATATCTTCCATAGTTAATAAAGAACGAGGACGTGACTTCGGCATTTTGATTTGATTTATTGGAGGAGTATTCTCATCATGTAAGGAACCAACTGAAAAACCACTCCTATCAATTGATTCTGCTTCAATTTGATAATTTGATTGTTTGGGTTCCACAATGACATCATAGGTTTCAGCAGTACCAATACGGAACTCATCTACAGGGACAGGTTTTACAGGTTGACCATCAGCACTGACTACAGTCATTTTTAGGTTTGGAATGCGTACATCAAAAAATGACATAGCGGAAGCATTAATAAAACGAAGGCGAACTTTTTCACCAGCTTTGAAGTTACCCGTCCAATTTTGCTGAGGTGTCTTGCCATTCATTAAAAATGTATAACGAGTCACATCGGACATATCTGTTTTCTGCATTCGCATCTGATTCCACATAGAGCGGTCTTGCCAAGTCGCTTTTAGCCCATCACGTTTAACTTGTTTTAATACATCGAATACTGTTTCGCGGCGGTTCTGATAGTAGTCTGATTCTTTTTTAATATTTTTCATAATTTGATCACTTGTCGAATTATGAAAATCAGAAAGCAAAACAACGTAATCTTTATCGGTTTTTTCAGCAGCTGTTAGTGGAGTTTTATCTTTAGGATAAATAACAAAAGCACCATATAAACCGTCTTGTTCTTGTCCTTTACTATGTGAATGATACCAATAAGTACCATTTTGGCGGACTTTAAACTTATATTCATAAGTTGTATTAGGGGCAATGCCATGAAATTTGTTAAATCCAGGTACACCATCCATAATTCCAGGTAATAATAAGCCATGCCAATGGATTGAAGAGTCCTGATTTTTTAACTTATTGTGAACACGGATAACGGCCTCATCACCTTCTTCAAATTCAAGAAGTGGTGCAACGAATTTACCATTTACAGTAATTCTCTTTAGCGGTTTTCCTGTGATATTTACAGTTTGTTCAGCGATTGTTAAATCATATTCTTTAACTGCCGCCATTACCCAAGTTGATGAAAATAAACCAACTCCAATTAAGAGTATATGACTTAACTTTTTTGACATTCTATCTCACCTTTAGATTTTTTGACATTCTATCTCACCTTTAGAAAGGTCAAGATTGAAGTAATAAAGCAAATATTTAGTATAAACTTTAATACTTCTTCTTTCTCGCTATTTCTCTGTACACGACAAATTTCACAGAACCCTTATCCTATCAGGATTCTGCCTTCTTAAAATTGCCAAAATTTCCTTAAACTCTTCTTTTTTCCCAAAACCAATTAAACGCTGAATCGCCATTTGAACATAGTCTAAACCATAGCGAAATAAACTCATTGAGAGTCGTCCATGCTTCTTTATTTTTATCGCTTTTTTTTGATCATGTTGCCATTCACCCGTTAAGTAACACCAACAGAAGCTTATAGCTAACACCGCAATCAATTTTTTCACTCGTCTAGGGTCTGTCAAGCGCGTATTTTCAAGATTAAACCCGCGTCCTTTGAGACAACTGAATAAGGTTTCAATTTCCCAGCGTAATGCATAATCCTGAATAGCATTGGCATTAAACTGAGGAGAAACGACGAGTAAAAGCTCTCCATTTTCTAACTGTAGTGCACTTATATATAGTTTCACCCGACCAACCAAAATCCGTCGTTTACGACATTCAATTTGACCAACTTTAAGATGGCGAAATAAATCACTAATTTTATGATTCTTTCCTAAATGATTGGTGACAATGAAGTTTTTTTAACACGAATGCAGAAGTTGATGTCTTGTTCAATTAACCATGTAAACCACTGCTCACCGATAAACTCTCTGTCTGCGAACACATTCACAATACGGTCTTTACCAAAAATGGAGATAAAGCGTTGAATCAAAGCAATGCGCTCTTTCGTATCTGAATTTCCACGTTTATTAAGCAATGTCCAAAGGATAGGTATCGCTATTCCACGATAAACGATCGCGAGCATCAGGATATTAATATTTCGTTTTCCCCATTTCCAATTGGTTCTATCTAAAGTCAGTTGCACTTTGTCGAATGAAAATATATTGAAAATCAACCGAGAAATTTGACGATAATCGAAATACTGACCTGCAAAGAAGCGCTGCATACGTCGATAAAATGATTGTGGTAAGCACTTGATGGGCAAGGCTTTAGATGCAGAAGAAAGATTACATGTTTGCTTTAAAATAATCACAAGCATGATGAGCGCAAAGCACTTTAAATGTGACTTGTTCCATTTTAGATATTTGTTTAAGATAAGATATAACTCATTGAGATGTGTCATAGTATTCGTCGTTAGAAAACAATTATTGTGACATTATTTCAATGAGTTATCTATTTTTGTCGTGTACAGAGTCGCTATTTATAAAATTATTTATTGCTACCAGGCATATTCATCTTTGAATGATCCATTTTAGAATGGTCCATATTCATCATAGAATGATCCATTTTCGACATATCAGAGGAATTTGCCGCTTGCTGTTGGCTAGGTTCTTGCTGAACCTTATTATCCTTGTTCATCTTACAAGGTTTTGTACAAGGTTCCTGTGCTTTTACCGTTTTAGTGGCACTTGAGGTTGATACATCTTTTGCCCAAGATTGAGTACCAGCAATTAAAGTTCCAGCACACATTAAAATTGTTAGACTACGACGCACTACAGTTTTCATAAGTTTCTCTAAAAGTTAATTTCTTGCTACTACAATAAAGTGAAGCACTGAACATCTAAGTGACTTGAAAATGACATTTTTGTAATCTATCTCGATCAGATGTTTTATAACGTTATTATAGTTTTAATGAATGACTTAGGATTCGGAAATGAGAATACTATTAGTTGAAGATGAACAAAAAACTGGTGATTATCTCAAGCAAGGTTTATCCGAAGCTGGCTATATTACGGACTGGGTTACAGATGGGTTAACGGGTAAACATCAAGCTCTTTCTGAAGAGTATGACTTAATTATTTTAGACGTGATGTTACCTGGACTAAATGGTTGGAATATTATCAATGATATTCGTAGCAGCGGTAAAACAATGCCCATTCTTTTTCTTACCGCCCGAGATCAAATCGAAGATCGAGTAAAAGGATTAGAGCTAGGCGCTGATGATTATTTAGTTAAGCCTTTTGCTTTTGCAGAGCTTCTAGCTCGAATAAAAACGCTCCTTAGACGAGGGCAACAAAGAGAAGATAATAATATTATTAAGATTGCTGATTTAGAACTTGATTTGAGAAAACGTCGGGTAACACGAGCAGGTCAACGCATTGATCTGACGGCTAAAGAATTTGCGCTTATGGAGCTTTTTATGCGTAGAAGAGGTGAAATTCTACCAAGAACACTTATTGCATCTCAAATTTGGGATATGAACTTTGATAGTGATACAAATGTAGTTGAAGTCGCTATTAAACGATTAAGAAATAAAGTAGATAGTAATTTTACCCCTAAGTTAATTCAGAATATTCGAGGAATGGGGTATGTATTAGAGGTAGAAGATGAATAATAAATTATTCAAATCTATCAGTTTTCGTATTGGTATTATTTTCTCATTATCGACTATATGCATTCTCATTATGATGGGGTTTTTCATCCATAAATTAGTGATGCATCATTTTGAAACGCAAGATCGTACCCAATTAGAAGGTAAAATCCAGCTTATTCAGAATCTTCTCCAACAGCATCCTAAAAATTCTCCAGAACTTGATCTTTATTTAAGAGATGCGTTAGTTGGACACCATGATCTTATGGTCCAAATAGAACGACCGACAGGTAAAGTTTTATTTAGTTCAGCATCCTCAATCATTAATACTCAAAATTTAATCAAGTCAGCAAATAATTCATGGATTAAATGGCAAGTTCAAAATAAGACCTATCGTGGCATGATCTACACTACAGGTATAAATAGAAATTCTGAAATACAATCTGTACGAATTATTGTTGGGATCGATACATCAGAACATCTACATTTTCTAAAAGATTTTAAGCGTCAACTTTTGTATATTGGTTTGGCTGGTACAATTTGTTTAATGTTTTTAGGTTGGTTTGCAACCTGGAGAGGTTTAAGACCAGTGCAAAAAATGGCTAAGGTCGCACAAGGAATTTCTGCTCAACATCTTTCAGAACGTTTAGAAGTTGAGCATACACCAACCGAACTAAAATCATTGGCAATCGCCTTCAATGCTATGCTGGACAGACTAGAGTCAGCTTTAGAAAAACTTTCCGATTTTTCATCTGATTTAGCACATGAAATTAGAACACCGATTAATAATTTAATGACCCAAACTCAAGTATGTCTCGCCCGTAACCGAGATATTGGTACTTATCAAGAAATACTATTTTCTAATTTAGAAGAATTTGAGCATTTAGCGAGAATGGTTTCCGATATGCTGTTTTTAGCAAAAGCAGAACATGGCCTAAAATTACAGAACTTACAGAATATTGACCTGGTTAAAGAAGTTACAGCCTTAATTGATTTCTATGATGCGCTAGCTGCCGAAAAAAATATGACGCTTCAACAAACAGGATCTGGAAATGTCAAAGGTGATCCTGCTATGTTACGTCGAGCACTCAGCAATCTATTATCTAATGCAGTTAAATATGGAAATAAGAATTCTACAATACGCATAAAACTTCAACAGAATTTAGATAACACAATATTTTCAATTGAAAATGAAGGCCCTGAAATCTCTCCTGAACAACTATCCAGGTTATTTGATCGATTTTATCGAACAGATGCATCTAGACAAAGAACAGAAGAAGGAACCGGCTTAGGGCTCGCGATAACAAAATCTATTCTTGATATGCTTGGGGCGACCATCCAGGCTGAATCCCTCAATGGTCGAATCATTTTTACCATTGTTTTTCAAAGTGAATCCATGCAAGGGGAATCATTTTAACTCATTTTTTGAACATCTTCCATTTACCCGAGTTGACCTTACATAAAGCTCAAACTGAGAGCCAGAGCTACGCCAGCACCTATCATGGCAATTGTGTAGCCAAATATGATAGCTCGGCCAAACTGTGCCCCCCCTGTCATCCATGCAATTGTCGCTTTGCTTAACATGTTGCTCAGTGTGGCCAGCCCTAGCGCGACAGCAGCCACATTTGTTGTTAAGCCTTCAGTACTATGCAGGCGGGCAAGTGAGACTAAAATAGCATCTACGTCTGCTAGCCCAGAAATAGTCGATAATACGAAGATGCCGCTGGTGCCCAACCATTGTTTTGCTGCCGGGACCAAGACTGCCATGACAGCCAGGAAAGCAGCGAAGCTGAATGCTGTCCCAAGATCAAAAGGCGCCATTGCTTCTATTGTTCGATCGTTGTTTTCAGCGCTGGTAATTTGGCGTTGTCTCCACAATGCCATACCCAGCAGAAGGATTCCCGCAATCATCATTGCACCACCAAAAGTGCTTAGCAATGCTGGCTCAATGACGCCTATCAGCACAACCATACGAAAAAACATGATGCCACAGGCAGCCAATGTTCCAGAAATAGCAGCACTGACCATGACGGGGTGCTGGCGTGTATAGCGTGCCAGTGCAACAGTTGCAGCTGTAGAAGATGCCAAACCACCCAATAGACCTGTCCAGAGTATGCCTCTTTCTGAACCGGTGAGCCGCATGGCAAAATGACCTGCCAGAGAGAGTCCGGCAATCAGGATCACCGCCCACCATAACTGGTAAGGATTTAATGCAGCAAAAGGTCCCATACCCGTATTGGGTAAGTAAGGTAATATAACGACAGAAAGTACCAGCAACTGCAGGGATGCGGTTAATTCACGATGCTCTATCAAGCGTAGCCAACCGTGTAAGGTTGGCTTGAGATCCAAAAATACAGCGACGATTACAGCCGCGGTTAATGCTAAAGTAACATTACCATGGGATGCATATGCACCTAAAACTAATGTCAACAGCATCGCGATCGTCGTGGTAGCGCTTAGATTACCGGAAAGTTTTGCGGTACGCGCGTAGGACACTGTTAATAATAAGGAAAGCCCTAATACGGCCGCGACCAGCGGCCAAGGCCCGAAGTTTGGTTGTAAATGACCGAGCACTCCTCCGAGCAATCCTGTCAATGTGAAGGTACGTAGGCCTGCTACTCGGCTGCCCTCGGGCAATTCACGATCGTGCCATCCTCGTTCTAAACCAATGAGCAGGCCGATGGCAAGTGCTGCAATAAGACCTGGTACATCTGGTGGAAGAAAAGAACTCTCTATCATAACTTTTTATTTCGCAGGCGAAGGGCATTGGTGATGACTGAAGCTGAACTCAAACTCATAGCCAAGGCGGCAATCATCGGTGACAACAACCAACCGGTAAATGGATATAGTACGCCAGCCGCGATAGGGATACCCAAAGCATTGTAAAGGAAAGCAAACATGAGGTTCTGTTTCATGTTGCCGACAGTAGCTTCCGAAAGTGAACGGGCAACAGCAATCCCTCGTAAATCTCCCTTGACCAGCGTAACTTGGGCACTATTCATTGCAACATCAGTCCCGGTTCCCATAGCGATACCGACATCAGCTTTAGCCAAGGCTGGTGCATCATTGATGCCATCACCAGCCATAGCCACGATGCGACCTTCCTTCTGCAATTTGCTGACCAGTTCTAGTTTATCTGCGGGTTTGACTTCGCCATGTACCTCATCAATGCCTAGACGTGCTGCGACTGAACGGGCAGTGGTGAGACCATCTCCTGTTGCCATCACGATACGTAGTCCAGCTTCCTTCAGGGTGGCAAGTGCTTCAGGGGTACTTTTTTTGATGGGATCGGATACTGCAAGCAGGCCGGCCAATTCACCATTGATGGCTAGATGCATCACACTTGCACCTTCTGAACGCAGCTCTTCGGCTTGCGGAATCAGAGATTGTACCGAGATACCCAATTGCTCCATCAGTGCTGTGTTGCCCAAAGCTAACTGACGATCGCCCACTTGACCTCGAACACCAATCCCTGAGCCCGATTCAAAATTATCTGGTGTTTCAAGAGACAGGCCACGTTCGTGTGCTGCGTTTACAATCGCTTCGGCTAGCGGGTGTTCACTGCCTTGATCAAGACTGGCGGCTAAACGTAGTACTTCAGATTCGTCAAAATCTGATGCGGCAACTACACGATCGAATACAGGGCGTCCTTCAGTTAACGTACCTGTTTTATCGATGATTAGTGTGTCAATCTTGCGTAGATTCTCAATGGCTGCTGCATCACGGAACAGCACACCATGAGTAGCACCTTGACCCGTCGCAACCATGATAGACATTGGAGTTGCCAAGCCTAGTGCACAAGGACAGGCAATAATGAGTACTGCCACAGCATTGATTAATGCATAAACCCAGCTTGATTCTTCTGGGCCGAATAGTCCCCATCCAAAGAAGGTAAGCAAGGCAATGGTCACTACAGCCATGACGAACCAACCTGCTACCTGATCAGCCATACGTTGCATTGGTGCTCTCGATCGTTGAGCTTGCGCCACCATCTGTACGATCTGGGATAACATGGTACTTGAACCAATTTTCTCTGAACGCATGATCAATGAACCATTGGTATTCAGGGTAGCTCCAATGACTTTATCGCCGATACGTTTAGTGATAGGTAAAGGTTCACCTGTCAGCATTGATTCATCTACTGAACTACTTCCTTCAGTGATTACACCATCCACAGGCACTTTTTCACCTGGGCGAATTCTGAGTAAATCTCCTACATGGACATGCGTTAGAGGAACATCTTCTTCAGTTCCATCAGGCAGGATTCGGCGAGCTGTTTTAGGAGCGAGCCCAAGGAGTGACTTAATTGCAGCAGAAGTTTGCGAACGTGCTTTTAACTCCAATATTTGTCCCAGTAGGGTCAATGAAATGATGACCGCTGAAGCTTCAAAGTAAACAGCGACACGACCCATGGAAATAAATGAGTCTGGGAAGATTTGCGGTGCAATGGTTGCGACCACACTATAAATAAATGCAGCTCCAGTGCCCAAACCAATCAGCGTCCACATGTTCGGGCTGCGATTCACAACCGATTGCCAACCCCGGGAAAAAAATGGCCAACCTGCCCAAAGTACAATTGGGAGTGACAACACCAGTTCAATCCAGCTCTGAACAGCCATATTGAACAGGTTCATTTGATGACCAAACATCGCCAAAAAAGTCACGATGATGGTCAATGGCAGTGTCCACCAGAAGCGTCGGCGGAAATCACGTAACTCCGGATTCTCATCTTCCTCTAATTCAGGAATGAGTGGCTCCAGTGTCATTCCGCATTTAGGACAGTTTCCAGGATGATCCTGTCTAATTTCTGGATGCATTGGGCAAGTATAGATGGTCGTGCCTGTTGTGCTTGCATCATTAACGGATTGAGTAGTCTGATGATGCTGTGTATGTGCATCGGCAGTCGTCGTTGCGGGTTTAGCGATATATTGCACCGGGCTGCTATGAAACTTTGATTGACATTTATCACTGCAAAAAAAGTAAGTTTTCCCCTTAAATTCCTCATGGTATTTCGATTCTTCAGTGACGGTCATACCACAGACTGGGTCTTTCAGTACGTCTGTTGTAGCCTGTGCCATATGGTCCTGGTTATGATTTTTTTGATCTGACATAAATAATTCTCCTATGGTAAAGTGGTTTTATGGCCGAATTTTGGAATAAATCTTGGAGTCTGTTGAGCATAGCTGTCATAGACAGCGCCAAACTGTTTACTCATTTCAGCCTCTTCCTTAATTGCCAAGCGGCTGTACATTAAGAGTAAGATTGGAAACATAATCAGTGTCAGTAAAGTTGGCCATTGCAATAAAAACCCCAGCAAGATCATTACAAAAGCTACGTATTGGGGGTGACGTATACGTGCATAGGGTCCGGTTACTGCCAATTGGTGATGACGTTGTGCGTGGTACAACACGTTCCATGCTGATGACAGTAAATAGAAACCATAGCCCAAAAAAATATAACTCGCGATGTGCAGAATGCCAAAATGTGGATCACCCTTTTCACCCAGTAGCGTTGACCATAAGTGACCTGAGTTATGCGACAGCAAATCAAGTTCAGGAAAGCGAGTTTGTAGCCAGCCTGACAACAGGTAAATGGTTAAAGGGAAACCATACATCTCGACAAACAATGCAATGATGAAAGCAGAGAAAGCGCTAAAAGTACGCCAGTCTCGTGCTGTGGCGGGTTTAAAAAAACTGAAGGCAAACATAATGAAAATTGCCGAATTTATGATGACGAGCCACCACAGACCATAGGCCGATTCCGCATGATTCATGAGGGGTCTCCTGGTTCGCGTGATTTTTTATTATCTGATGTGTCTGGATTTTTCTGTTGATGATGGTGATGTCCATGACCACCATGCATAAAAATATGCATGAGTGGGCATGCTAAAAGGAGTAAAAAGGGTAAAACACCAACGACATGGGCCAAATGCTCGGTTAAGAGAAAATAGGCTGCCACACCACCAATCACGAATAGGCCGATGGCATAACGTGTAGACCAAAAGTTAGGTACTGAATTATGTTCTTGAGGTTGATGGTTCATGGTGCTTCCCTCTCTAATTCATGGGTAATTATTTAGTTGTGGAGGGAGGCATACAGTCCATCATCATCTGCATCATGGATTGCATCATGTCCATACGTTTTTCCATCATTTGCTGACGGTCAGCCATATTTGCATTCATGCTTTGGCCGCTCATCTGTTTCATCATGCTCATACCTCCTTGCATGAGTTTCATGTGCTCAGCCATAAGTTTTTGACGTTCTTGAGGGTTTTTTGCAGCCATCATCTTTGCATGCATGGCTTGCATTGCTTTCATGTGCTGGTCCATTGCAGCCATTTTGTCTGGATTCATCTTGCCAGTAGTTGTCTTGTTAACAGTGACTGTAGATGAAAGGGTATTTTCTGGGTGATGCGTTTTATGCTCTTCGGGATTTTGAGCTAATGCACCTAAAGAGGCAACGGTTATACAAAGTGTGAGTAAAGTTTGGCGGATATAAGTCATGATATTTTCCTTCCATCAGTTGATCAGCCGATACAACCTTTAAATGAATGAAGCAAACAAATAGAGAGGTATTTTTCATTTATTTGCTCCACTCATTCTTTTGATGAAGTTGATCGCTGGTTATGCCACCGGTGTTTTACTTAGGTGGTAGCTGGTTATAGTCAATTTTTTTATTTCTATTGAATAATTTTATCACTTGAGTCTATTGATTTTTAAAAATGACAAAAATGTAATTTTGAAGTCATCGCTCTGTTTCTGTCTCTCACTAATAATTGAAATATAAGAGGAGATGATGTGGTCTCATTAAATATAGATTTTATAAAGTCATCTCTAATGAACTAACGAATCAAGAGGAAACGTAAATGAAATTATTTCAAAATAAAATGACTGCTCTACGTAATGTTGTAGTAGCTGCAACGATGATTGTGGCTACTACAACTACGTTCGCTCATGTGAGTTTAGTGAGTGCGATTCCTGCGGAAAATGCATCTGTCCTTAGTCAACCAAAGAACTTGACCCTTAACTTTGGTACAGAGGTTATGTTGATGAATATTAAGTTACTGGATGCTCAGCGAAGAGATGTTCCTTTAAAATATAAAGTTACTCATGACTTAAAGAAATCCTTTGATGTCGCTCTTCCGAAACTGAAAAAAGGTAAATATACCGTTGTCTGGACAACAATGGGGAAAGATGGCCACAACATGAATGGTGAATATAGTTTCACTATCAAATCAACTAAATAAGAATTGATTACCTTTCAACATGTCAGTGAGGTGCTGGCATGTTGTTCTAGAATGGACAAAAATAATGATTTCTGAATATTGGATGTGGGCCACTTGGTTAACTAAGGTTATTTTATATTTAAGTTTAGCTTTTGTCGTTGGTGGAGCCTTTTGCTATTTTTTACTTAGACAATATCTTGAACTAAAAGAATCGATTCTTAAATATATTACAATTGGCGCTGGATTAGGCCTAATTTCCAGTACCTTGGGATTTTTTATTCTGATTGGTAGTTTTGCCAATACTGGTATTACAGGGATGGTGGACCCCACGTATATTAATATATTGGTTAATACTCCGACGGGGTATATATACGTTCTTCGTTCTATTAGTTTTGCTCTTTTACTTCTTCTCATGGTGGTTAAAGTTAACAGGAACAAAGGTCAGTTTTCTATAATTGAAAGTTCAATATTTTGTATTTTACTTATCCCGATTATTTTTAGTTTTTCCCAGCTCGGACATGTCGCTAATTTAACCTTACTTGCTCAAATTTTATTATCAATCCATATTCTAGTTATGTCGTTATGGATGGGGTCTTTATATCCGTTATGGAAAACCAGCCGGGAAATAAGTGGTTTACCTTTAAAAGATCGCATGCATGTATTTGGACGTATTGCTGCTTTCATTGTTGGGATATTAATCGCCTGTGGCGCTAGTGTAGCTCTTCTTTTAATTAAAGATTTTAATACCTTAATCAATACTGCATATGGCTATGGTTTCATGGTTAAAATGTTTTTTGTTATAGGTATTCTACTTTTAGCTGCCTTCAACAAATGGTATTTCACCCCGCGTCTTCAACATCCTAAATTCGCTAAACACCTTAGTCATGCCATTTTATTTGAGATGTTATTAGGTCTATCAATTCTATTAACAACAGGCTATATAACCACTGTCGTGGGTATTGAATAAGAGAATTTCAAAATAAGGGAATTGAGGAAATTTAACATTACTGCATTTATCTTTTGTAGCTGAGCAATAAAGTTTCTACTGGACTGTCAACTTACGACAATCAGAACAGTAAAATCGCATCATGAGGCATTATACATAAAGGTAGTCACCGGTTTTTAGCTTATCTTCAACCCATAACGGTCTTATCTATTCAGTTCACTACCATTGATTGAAATAACTAATCTTATAAATTTCAGAGTGATCGTAGATGACAAAAATGTCATTTTAAAGTCACATTAATGTTGGTTAAGTACTTTTACTGTAGTCATTAGAACACTCTTCTTTGGAATACTCTGAAGAAAACTGTAAGGTTGTAAACAGACCAAGTTACAGCGAGTAACTGATTCAGAAAAAGGCTGGTTGTATGGTGAAAGTTTAGAGTTACTGTTCTAATGTTTTAAACAAATGTTTTGTTAAAAAGGAGCAACATATGAAATTTCACATCGCTAATATGACTTGTGGTGGTTGTGCACGCGGCATTACTACCGCAATTAAAGAGCTCGACTCGAATGCCTCACTCGATATTGATTTACAAAACCGTATTGTTGAAATCAACACAACGGTGAGTCAGGATCAAGTCATTGCCACTCTCAGTGAGCGTGGATTTACAGCTGATCCTGCTTAATCTCTGTTAGAGTAACAGTGGGAATTCCTTACCACTTTTACTCTCTCTTATTTTCCTCATCGTACAGATAAAACCTGTACTTGCTTGAAATAAAAGTAATCCCTGAATTCCCCCTAATCTTGGTTCGAGCTGATCTTCGCATATAGAACTCAGCATATCTAAATGATAGAGATCGTATATGAGTACCGAAATGACTGATACGCCACACTACAGTGAAACATTAGAGATTGAGGGGATGACATGTGCTTCTTGTGTAGGCCGTGTGGAAAAAGCTTTAAAATCTGTTGAGGGTGTTGAATCGGCTCATGTAAATCTGGCTACCGAAAAAGCAGTCATTTATGCGCATCGTCCCCTTGATCGTTCTAGTTTAATTAAAGTTGTAGAAAAAGCTGGATACGAAGTGGAAACTCTGCAACCGATAGAGCTTACGATTGAAGGGATGTCATGTGCTTCCTGTGTAGGTCGAGTAGAAAAAGCCTTAAAATCTGTTGAGGGGGTGGAATCAGCTCATGTAAATCTGGCAACCGAAAAAGCGACTATTCAGGCAAGCTCATCTGTCACTCGTGACTCGTTAATTCAGGCTGTCACCAAAGCAGGGTTTGAAGCAAAGTCAGTTCATCAAACTACGGAAAGCTTTCAAGATAAAAAGAATATTGAATTAGAAAAACTTAAAAAAGATTTAATTTTGTCAGTCCTATTGACTCTACCCGTTTTTATTTTAGAAATGGGATCACACCTGATTCCCGCCTTTCATACGTTTATGATGGATAACATTGGCCAACAAAATAGCTGGTTAATGCAATTTTTCTTGACCACAGTAGCATTAATTTTTCCAGGCCGACGCTTCTTTAAAAAGGGCATCCCAAGTTTATTCCGCTTAGCACCAGACATGAATTCCTTGGTGGCTGTAGGAACATTGGCTGCTTATCTTTATTCAGTGGTTGCTACTTTCTTTCCAAGTGTCCTGCCACAAGGCACGGTCAATGTTTATTATGAAGCTGCAGCGGTTATTATCACTTTAATTCTATTAGGTAGATTTTTTGAAGCCAAGGCAAAAGGCCGAACGTCTTTAGCAATTCAACATCTAGTTGGAATGCAGCCTAAAGTTGCCAGAATACAGCTCAATAATCAGGTGATAGAAGTTCCGATTGCCGAAGTTCAAACAGGAACGATTGTAGAGATTAGACCAGGCGAGCGTATCCCTGTCGATGGTGAAGTTATTCACGGCCAAAGTTTTATTGATGAATCCATGATTACTGGCGAGCCTATGCCCGTTGAAAAAATGATAGGCTCTACTGTGGTAGGAGGAACAATTAACCAAAGTGGCAGCTTAAATATCAAAGCCACCTCTGTTGGTAGTTTATCAGTGCTTTCTCAAATCATCCGAATGGTTGAACAGGCACAGGGTTCCAAGCTGCCGATTCAGGCATTGGTTGATAAAATTACCATGTGGTTTGTACCTGTAGTAATGGGTCTCTCTCTTTTAACTTTTCTTACGTGGTTTATCTTCGGCCCTGAACCAGCCCTAACGTTTAGTTTAGTGAACGCGGTTGCTGTACTCATTATTGCATGTCCTTGTGCGATGGGACTTGCAACGCCTACATCAATCATGGTGGGAACTGGGCGGGGTGCTGAAATGGGGGTTTTATTCCGTAAAGGTGAAGCTTTACAGCTGCTCAAAGAAACTAAAGTGGTTGCAGTTGATAAAACAGGGACTCTGACTGAAGGGAAACCAATTTTAACCGATCTGCATGTCTTAGAAGGTTTTGAATACAATACCGTACTTTCACTGATGGCAGCCGTTGAATCAAAGTCTGAGCACCCTATTGCTCGAGCAATTGTACAAGCCGCTATAGATAAGGAATTAATCCTGTCTCCTGTTGCTGATTTTAAATCAGTGACCGGCTACGGAATAGAAGCGAAGGTTTCTGAGCATTTGGTTCATATTGGTGCAGATCGATATATGGAAAAACTAGGTTTGAATCCTACTGTTTTTTCTCAATTTTCGGATCGTTTGGGAGAAGAAGGAAAAACCCCTCTCTATGTTGCGATTGACCAGAAACTTGCTGCCATTATTGCTGTAGCAGATCCAATTAAAGAATCAACATTTGCTGCAATTGAAGCGTTACATCAGTTAGGTTTAAAGGTTGCCATGATTACAGGTGATAACCGTCATACAGCTCAAGCGATTGCAAAAAAACTAGGTATTGATGAGGTTATTGCAGAAGTCTTACCAGAAGGTAAAATAGAGGCCGTTAAAAAATTAAAAAATCAATATGGTAAACTCGCATATGTTGGAGATGGCATTAATGATGCCCCTGCACTTGCAGAAGCAGATATTGGTTTAGCAATAGGTACAGGTACAGACGTAGCTATTGAAGCTGCTGATGTGGTTTTGATGTCTGGCAACCTGAAAGGAGTGCCGAATGCTATCGCTTTAAGCAAAGCGACTATAAGCAATATTCGTGAAAATTTATTTTGGGCATTTGTTTACAATGCAGCTCTGATTCCTATTGCAGCAGGTGTACTTTATCCGCAATTTGGACTGCTACTTTCTCCTGTATTTGCTGCTGGTGCAATGGCTCTCTCGTCAATATTTGTACTAGGAAATGCTTTACGATTAAAACGTTTTAAAGCCCCCCTTGCAATTATTTAACCATTTTTTATATACATTTAAAGTCTTGTTGGCTTCACTTTATATATTTGGAAATGAGATCCTTATTACAGGCATAACAACAGTAGTGGGTATTGAATAAGATAATTCCAAAATAAGGTTGTTGAGGAAATCAAACATTAGAGTACTTATCTTTGGTAGCTTACTCATACCTTTTTCTAAAAATAATACAAATAGTTTTTATCTTAGGTAACAATTTACTTTTGAAGTTCTATTCAGTATGCTTTCTGCGAATCTCGAGATGATTTTTTCGTATGCCACATAATAAGTTCTCAAAACTTATTCTTGCGTTTGTCCTGTTTTTGTTTGCGATAACAACAACGGGAGCTTACACATGGGCGCCAGTTATAGCTAAAAATCTTGACCATCATCATGATGTGACTATCTCAGTTGAAACAGACAGTTCCAGCCAATGGTCTCTTATTCATCATGCTGAAGAGCAAGTCTTAGAAGATACTAAAAATCACAACTGGACCAGTTATGATGAAGCACCTTTTCATCATTCTACTAAGCCTATTCAAGCTGATGATCAAATTACAATTGATCCAGTTTTTCTCTTAAGTTTTTCCCTCCCGCTCATTCTGCTTTTCCTGAGTCTTTTTGAACGACCCGTTCGATCCTATGCACTTAGGAAAAGGATAGAATATCTTTGTAATTCCTATATATTTACAAAAGGTTTAATTGTTCTAAGAAATTGATTTTTCTGTACAAAAAATAATTTCCATTTTTTTGTATAGGTAAAGTCATGTCTAAAAAATATCAGATATTTCTTGCCTGTGGTTTAGTAGCAGCAACGACTCGATTATTTGCAGCATCTGATTACGTTCAGCTACAACAACAGGTAATTTCAAACGATTCAATTTTGAAGAGTTTGCAACAGTCTCAACACGCATATGCCATAAATCAGAAATATGCCGGTAGACTTAATAATCCTACGTTTAATCTTGAATTAGACAATTTAGGTAATTCAGACCTTAAAGATCTTGATGGGCCAACGACTATGATTGGTTTGTCCCAGGATATTCCTCTCAATAATAAACGCGCTTTGCGTAGGCAGTTGGCAGGGTTTCAAGGGAATAATAACCAATTTGAGGCATTGAAGCGTCAGGCTGAATTAAAAGCCGATTTCCGTGTTTGTATGTCAAATTGGTATGCGGCTTCAAAACGGGTAGAAATTTATTCTACCGAAAGCAAGATGAACGCGAGACAAGCCCATGTTCTGAATGAAAAATTGAAGTTTGGCAGAGTAATTCCATCTGATGTTCAATTGAGTTCAGCTTTATCGTCTGAATCAAAACTACGTTATCAGAACGAAGTGAAGAAAGTTCAATTTCAAAAAAATCTGTGTTCCAAATTCATATCTGTATTACCTGATCAAGCAATAGAAGTTCCTTTAAGCATTAACTTTGCGGATAAATTGAGCTTATCTGAACAAGAAGCCTTGCTTAAAACTCAACTGGCTAAAACCCAGTATGAATTAGCTAAAAAAGAAGCCGTGCCAGATATTACGCTGGGTTTAGGGGTAAGGAACTATCAGGAGACCAATGATCAAGTTTTCTTAGTTTCTACATCTATTCCCCTATCTGTTTTTAATCGAAATAAGGGGAGCATTGCACTTGCACAAGCGGAGCAAGTACATGCAGAAACTCGTTCTATTCTCGTAAACCGTAACTCCAAAATTGAATTAGAAAATAAGTCTATTGAAGTATCGAACCTGATTGATTCGATCAAAAATTATGATCAGTCCATACTTCCTGCCACCAAAGAAAGTTTGAGAATTGCTGAAATGGGGTATCAGGCAGGAAAAATTTCTTTACTTGAATTCAATACTATTAAGCAAATTTGGTTGGATAAACATCTCGCTCGATTCGATTTGTGGTTGGCTTTGCAAAATCAAATTGCAGAGGTTGAACGAAATTATGTGACCAATTTAGATCAAGAATAAGGCCTGAAAATATGAATAAACCAACCAATACTTTAATTACTACAGGTGTTATCGCTTTATTAGTCGTTTTATGTGCAATCGCTTGGTACAAAACGGGTAATAAAGCCGAAACTTCAAGTCATAATGAGGTGACTGAAGAAAAAGTTGCTGTAGCAGGAGATGAAAAAGGCCCGCATGGGGGCCGTTTATATCGCGATGGTGATTTTGCTGCTGAAGTCAAAATCTTCGAGGAAGGGGTAGAGCCTCATTTACGGGTGTATGGCTACTTTAAAGATAAGCCATTAAAACCAGAAGAGATTAGTGCCAATATTTTTATCCAGCGTCTTGATGCAGAACAAACCATATCATTTAAGCCTGAAAGCGATTATCTGATTGGGAATGAAATTGTCTATGAGCCACATTCATTCTTGATGGTGATCAATGTTGATTATCAAGGTAAAAAACATACTTGGAAATGGGATACCAAAGAGGGACGAGTCACTATGCTTGATAGCAGTATCAAGAGCAGTGGTTTGGAACTTTTAAAAGTTGAACCCATGATGTTTGAAAATGCACTCGAACTCAAAGGTGAACTTAAATTTCCTGATAATTTTGAAGGCTTTATTACACCTAAAACGAGTGGAAAATTAATAAAAACGTACCGTTCAATTGGCGATAAAGTGAATCAGGGGGATCTGTTAGCGACTGTGCAAAGTCAGGAGTTAATCCGTCTTAATGCGGAACGTACGCTTGCATTGGATACCTTACAATTTGCCCGTAAAAAGATGGAACAGGAACGAGTTTTATTTCAAAAGAAAGTTTCACCTGAAATTGACTACATCAATGCCAAACGTGAATTTGAAAATGCTCAGACTAGGGCCAATGAGCTGAATAGCTTAATCCGTTCCTATGGGGGGGCAGGTAATGGAACAATTGAAGTCAGAGCCGCAATGTCAGGTACGATTCTACAAGTGCTTGGTGCTGTTGGTTCTAATGTAACGCCATCATCTCCATTGTTCAAAATTGCCAATACATCTCAACTTATTGCTGTGGTTAATGTGCCTGCGGATCAACTGGATGCCATTAATCCAAATAATAAAGTAACTGTTAAGCCTCAAACTCAAACAGGCACAGAAGAAGCATTGGGGCGCATCAAATATATCAGTGACGTGATTGATCCAAAAACACGAACTGCGCAAGTTTTTATTGAAATTCCCAACCAGTTCAGATGGCGTTCAGGACAGTTAATCACTGCACAAATCTTTGAAAACCAGAGCATGAAACCGATGGTTGTCCGTGAAGATGCTTTGCAAAACTTCCGTGATTGGGATGTGGTGTTTATTCGTGTCGGGAATGACTTTGAAGCACGTCCTCTAGAGTTAGGCGATAAATTTAATGGTTTTGTTGAAGTTAAATCTGGTCTAAAAGCAGGGCAGATTTATGCAGCAGGTAATTCTTATTTATTAAAAGCAGAGCTGGGTAAATCTGGCGCTACTCATGATCATTAAGGAGTAGCGTTTATGTTTGACCAAATTGTAAAGCTCTCGATAAAGAATCGTTGGCTGGTACTGATCATTTTCCTATTCATAGGGGCATTTGGCGTTTACAACTATTTTAAACTGCCAATTGATGCTGTACCCGATATTACCAACGTACAAGTTCAAATTAACAGTGAGGCCCAGGGCTTATCTCCAACCGAGATGGAATCCCAGGTCACCTACCCCATTGAAACGGCTTTGGCTGGTATTCCTAATCTGGACTATACCCGATCAGTATCCAGATACGGCTTATCTCAAGTGACTGCGATTTTTAAGGAAGGCACGGACATTTACTTTGCCCGTCAGCTAGTGAATGAAAAGTTGCAAGGGGTTACACCAAGTCTTCCAGGAGGTATATCGACTTCTATGGGTCCTGTTTCTACAGGACTTGGCGAAATCTTCATGTACACGGTGGAAAATGCAAAAAACAACCCGACTCCACTTTCACCGACTGAATTGCGAACACTTCAGGATTGGGTGATCAAGCCTCAGCTTCGAAATGTCGAAGGTGTGAATGAAATCAATACGATTGGTGGCTATTTAAAACAATTTGTTGTACAGCCCGACTATGCGTATTTACGAAGTATTGGTCTAGATCAAAAGACTATTTTGGATGCTATTTCTAAAAATAGCATGAATAAAGGTTCAGGCTATATTGAGAAGAATGGTGAGCAGTACTTGATACGTTCTGATTCTCAAATCAGTTCGATTGAACAAATTCAGAATATTCCGATCACCACAAGCAATGGTTATATTTTGCGTTTAAAAGATGTAGCTAAGATTTCTATTGGACATGAACTCCGTACAGGTGCTGCAACAAAAGATGGCCAGGAAATCGTGCTGGGTACAGCTTTTATGCTGATTGGAGAAAACTCTCGTAATGTCGCTCATGCAGTAGATCAAAAATTACAGCAAGTCCAAAAGTCTTTACCTGAAGGTGTTGAAGCCAAAGCAGTATATAACCGTACGACATTAGTTGATGCCACGATTGAAACCGTGAAGAAGAATTTGCTCGAAGGTGCAATTCTGGTCATTGTCGTGTTGTTCATTTTTCTGGGTCATTTCCGTGCTGCACTGATTACCGCAATGGTGATACCACTGTCTATGCTGATGACCATAACAGGTATGGTGAATCAGAAAATTAGTGCAAATTTAATGAGCTTAGGGGCTTTGGACTTCGGGATCATTGTAGATGGTGCCGTGGTAATTGTTGAAGCCTCACTTGCCAAATTGGCGATGAAGCAGAAAGAATTAGGACGAATACTCACCCGTCAAGAACGATTCACGACGGTTTTTGAAGCGACTAAGGAATCACGAAAAGCCATTCTCTATGGTCAGTTGATCATCATCTTGGTGTATTTGCCGATAATGACCTTGACTGGGGTAGAAGGCAAGATGTTCACGCCTATGGCAATGACCGTAGTGATGGCATTGGTTGCCGCTATGCTTCTATCGATTACATTTGTACCTGCAATGGTGGCTTTAGTGACCGCAGGTAAAATCAAAGATGAAGAGTCTAGAATTGTTTACTTCATTAAAAAGATTTATAACCCGGTCTTAGATTGGTCATTGAATCATAGGTACAAGCTGATTGCTTTTGTAGCTGTATTCTTTGTATTTAGTGCAAGCCTTTCAACACGATTGGGGTCTGAATTTATTCCCTCTTTAGATGAAGGTGATGTGGCATTACATGCGCTGCGTATACCGGGCACGTCCTTAACTCAAGCGGTCGAAATGCAATATGCGCTTGAGAAAGAAATCAAGAAAATCCCTGAGGTTCAAACGATATTTGCCAAAGTCGGTACGGCTGAGATTGCAACTGATCCGGTGCCACCAAACGTAGCTGATAATTTTGTCATATTGAAACCACGCGATCAGTGGCCAGATCCCGATAAAGAAAAATCCGCTATCGTTGCTGAAATTGAACGTGTTTCTAAAAGTGTATATGGAAACAACTATGAGTTCACTCAACCAATTCAAATGCGATTTAACGAACTTATTTCAGGTGTCCGTACTGACGTTGCTGTAAAAATTTACGGAGATGATTTAGAGCAGCTTTTGGAATTAGGGAATGGTGTTGCAGATGTACTTGAAGGTGTGAACGGTACAGCTGACTTGAAAGTTGAACAGATGTCGGGACTGCCAATGGTGTCTGTTGAACTCAAGAAAGACATGATTGCGAACTATGGGCTAGATGCAGAAGATGTGCAAAAGCACGTTTCTAATCTAATCACCGGTGAAACAGCAGGTAAAGTATTTGAGGGTGATCGTAAGTTCGATATTGTTGTGCGGATGGATCAAAACTCAGTAACTGACCTGGAAAAACTGTATCAAATTCCTGTCAGTTTGCCTGATGGTTCAAGTGTATTGTTGTCCGAATTGATTGAATTGAAGAATATTCAAGGACCCAACCAAATTTCTCGTGAAAATGGTAAACGTCGTATTGAGAGATGGATCCGTAAATTTGAACAACTCCTATAAGTGATATTCTGCTCCTCAAATGATGTTATAAACATCAATATATGGAGTATTTTATGGCACGTAGACCAAGAAGAAATCATTCAAACGACTTTAAAGCTAAGGTAGCACTTGCTGCGATCAAAGCAGAAAAAACACTTGCTGAATTGAGTTCTGAGTTTGATGTTCATCAAAACCAAATTATTGACTGGAAAAATCAATTGATCTCAGCTTCCTCGCAAGCTTTCGATCAATCAAAAGCTCCATCAGAACCCCCCATTGATCTTAAAAAGTTACATGCAAAAATCGGTGAGCAGGCATTAGAAATTGATTTTTTAGAAGGTGTGTTGAAGAAACTGGGCCGCTTCAACCACAAAAGTTAATCGATCACTCACTTCAGATTTCAGTATCTAAACAGGCTAAGTTACTGAAAGTCTCTCGTGGTTGTTATTATTATCGCCCAAAACCTGTTAGCTCATCAGATCTGAAACTGATGCGATGTATTGATGAATTACATATGCAATATCCTTTTGCAGGCAGTCGTATGATGCGTGATTTGTTGAATCGTCAAGGGCATCATATAGGACGACGTCATACACGTACTTTAATGAAGAAAATGGGTATTCAGGCGTTATATTGCAAACCAAATTTAAGCCAGGCTAATCAAGCTCACCGTAAATATCCATATCTGCTCAAAGGGTTGGCTATTCAGCGCAGTAATCAAGTGTGGTCTACGGATATAACGTATATCCCTATGGCAAAAGGCTTTGTTTATTTATGTGCTGTGATTGATTGGCATAGCCGCAAGGTACTTGCGCATAGGGTATCGATTAGTATGGAGGTGGATTTTTGTATTTCGGTTTTAAATGAAGCGATTGAAAAATATGGATCACCTGAAATATTGAATACAGACCAAGGCAGTCAGTTCACCAGTGATGCATTTATTGATGTATTGAAATCAAATGGCATTCAAATCAGTATGGATGGTAAAGGTCGATGGATTGATAATGTGATGGTTGAACGATTATGGCGGAGCGTTAAATATGAAGAGGTGTATCTCAAAGCTTATAGCAGTGTCACAGATGCGAAAAAGCAATTAAGTGCATATTTTGAGTTTTATAATTTGAAACGACCTCATTCGAGTCTAGACAAAATGACACCAAATGAGTTTTACTATGATCAGCTACCCCAACAAAACAAGGTGGCTTAACTAGAGCGGAATATCACTTATAAATACGCTTTTAGTTGTTCAAACAAGTGGGACCACCTCTGTTCGTAAAGCTTTGTCAATTCATGAAGAGATTGTTCATATTTCTGTTGAAATTAACAAGAATTTCCATGTTGTTTAAATTAATATTTATTCCTTTTAAACTTTATCAGTCTATTTATGTAAATCTTAGATTAGAATTTGTTTGTTGTAGAGCGTCGGGGCGCCTCGGCAATTCTGCGTGTTGAAATAGAAAGGAAAATTCATTTTCTGAATGAAGATATCGGGTATGAACTGGTAAAGATACAATCCACGATTCATATTCAATCCCATGACTTTAAAGCGCAAAGCGTGTTGCAGATGCAGCTCTTATTCCGAGGAATTTTACACTGGTATCGCCCGCCGATAGAAACACCAGATCCGGCAGTCAGGACGTAAATAACCATTCCTCCAGTTTAAATAAAAAAACCTGCAGATTCGATGCAGGTTTTTTTTAGAGATAATCAATCGCGTCTTATTTGGCTTTACGCTCTTTTTCAATCAGGTAATTCACCACCTGAATTACTTTGGCATCATTGCCCTGCACAATATATTTACCATTCACGGTCACCGCTGGTACACCGCTTAACTGATATTGAGCAGTCAAATTTTTTGCCTGAGCAATTTTTGACGAAATCGGGAATGATTTATAAGTCGTGTTAAATTTCTCTTCAGAAATACCATAACGGGTATAGAACTTGGCCAATTGTGCCTGTTCTAAAATTGGACGCTGCTTGTCATGAATATCATGGAATAACTGTAAATGTGCTTTTTGACGCACACCCAGGGCTTCTGAAACATAATAAGCACGTGCAGCCTGTTCCCAAAGCGGGTTCATTGCAGCAGGTGTACGTACAAAACGGATATCTTTGGGTAATTTTTTCAACCAGTCCTGCATATGCGGTTCCAACGTGAAACAGTGACCACAGCCATACCAGAAGAATTCACGTACCTCAATTTTGCCCGGTTTTTCGACTTTGACTGGTTTTGCGACCACCTGATAGTCCTGACCTGCCACAAAATTGGCCATAGCACTACCTGAAAAGGCCAAAACAGATGCGGCAACAGCTCCTAAAAGGAATTTTTTCATTGGGATTATCGTCCTCTAAATCATTATGCTTAGTGTATGGGTTCACTATAAATCAATTATGCCGATTCCGTTTTCATGCTGCGAACTTTTGTGCTATCAGAACCGCTACATTAAAGTATGCGACTGATTTTAAGTCAGTTAATATGGCCATTCGGCCGCTATGTGTTTTTAGATAATCACAAAAGTTAAACTTTGAGTAATAAAAGCGGTTATAATTTCTACGATTAAAACGTAGTGGTCAAACCTACAGTAAATATTAACTTCTTACTATTCTCTTCAGTAACAGCCGCGTGGCTCTGAGAATGATCTTCTGACATACAATAGTTTCCTTATTCTATTTACGATTAGCTGAGAGACTTGAGTAAGCCTCAATATTTCTGCTAAAAATTGCTTACTATAATTGGTCAAGAAGCTTTCTTTTCATTTATCCACCGGGACAATATTGGTAATAAAACCAACATAAGAAGGGTTGATGAGATAATTCCTCCAATAACCACATTTGCTAGTGGGCACTTTACTTTTTTCTCCAATTCCAATGCCTCCCTAACTAATTAGAGAGTTTTAAGCATTATTACATGAATCTTTCCAGTACTATTGTTGCAAATATACTAAGTTGCATATTTATTCCTGCCTATGTATAGGAGCATATGTAACCCTAAAGTTTAAAATAGTCTTTTCGGATTATTTAAAAATTTGAAAATGGTAAAGAATAAATTAAAAACAATAAATATATTTATCATTCGATTTAAAAAAATTAATTAATCTTAGTTACACCATACTAAAAATAACTAATTTTTAGTTTTCCTAGTTATATGTGCTTCATTATAATTTTGAATTAATTCTCTTCACACCCTTTGCTTTTTTCATTGTTAATTATTTCTAAATTTTTCTCTAAGAAACGAAGTCCCCCATCAGCAAAACTACTGGTTGAAAAAACTATAGTAAAAATAACTAAAACAATCTTCATATATATTATTGAATCTAATCATATCTTGGACCAAAAAATAATTTCTTCATATACTAATTCCTAGATATATACACCTAAATGACAACCAAATTACAAATTTGTAATTTTGTTAAGGTTTGTCCTAAAAAAAATAAATTAATACTATTTTAACAAAGATAAGTCGTTGCTGAAAAATTTGAATTGTAAGGGATTTAATTATTGCTAAATCAAAAATTTATAGGCCGGAAACTTTGTGATTCTTTGCTTTCTGCACTTATTATTTAATCAATGTTTCACGATTTTCATCGTGAAACTAAGTCTATTCGCAAATTTCAATGAGTTACTCACTGTCTTTTAAATAGCGGTATACCGCCTGGCGACTAATTCCAAATGCCTGGCCTAATGCCATTTTTGAAGGGTACTTCCCCTCCTTCCATGCCTGCCGTAAAGCTTCAGCTTGGTCGGGTTTTAATTTATGTACCCGGCCTTTGTACTTTCCTTGAGTAGAGGCTAGTTTAATTCCTTCCTTTTGCCGTTCTAAAATGATCTCACGTTCGAACTGTGCAAAAGCACCCATCAGTTGCAGCATCAAATTATCCATCGGAGTGGATTGGGCCGTAAAAGTAATATTTTCTTTTACAAACTGGATGGCGATCCCTCGTTTGACCAGTTTATCTACTTCAGTGACCAAATCTTTTAGGCTTCGCGCAAAACGATCCATGGAATGTACAACGGCACTGTTGCAAATAACCACGAATGGTAAGCTGAAGACTGTTTTAGCTAAAGGTGCAGCATATGAATCCTTTCCATGGTCGGCATTTTCAGGGCGAAATCATTCTTTGGGCTGTGCGCTGGTATTGTAAATATGGCATTAGCTATCGTGAACTGCAGGAAATGCTGGCCGAACGGGGTGTGAATGTTGATCACACGACTATTTACCGTTGGGTTCAACGTTATGCTCCTGAAATAGAAAAACGTTTACGCTGGTATTGGCGTAATCCTACAGATCTGAGCTCGTGGCATATTGATGAAACCTATGTAAAAGTGAATGGACGATGGTCTTATCTGTATCGTGCAGTCGATCAACGTGGCGATACCATTGATTTTTATCTTTCTTCTAGACGTAATACCAAATCAGCATATTGTTTTCTTGGAAAAATTTTAAATAATGTGAAGAAGTGGCAAATTCCACAAGTGATCAACACGGATAAAGCACCCACATATGGACGTGCTTTATCACGGTTAAAACGGGAAGGTAAATGTCCACCAGACCTTGAGCACAGGCAGATTAAGTATAAAAATAACGTGATTGAATGTGATCATGGCAAGCTAAAGCGGATCATCAGGGCCACATTAGGATTCAAATCTATGAAGACGGCTTATGCCACAATTAAAGGTATTGAAGTCATGCGTGCACTACGTAAAGGACAAGCATCGTCATTTTATTATGGTCAGCCTCAGGGTGAAGTGTGTCTAATCAACAGGGTTTTCGGTCTCTAAGTACTTTTTAAAGGGAACATCATCGACTCAAATCTCTATTTGCAACAGTGCCTTTTTAAGATTATAGTAGTACCATGTATAGGCTAGAAATGAGGTATGTTGAAATTACAAAAGATCTTCAAGTTGGGAGATGATCTGCAGCCAACTTGGGCTACGACTACTTTACTAGATAAATTTTATCTATTCTTTTTTCATCGGTTCAGTTTTATATAAATATTTAAAATTCAGGAAAAAAATATGAACAATAATTATCCTAAACCTATGATAATAATGCACTGGATTACCTTTGTTTTAGTTGTAATTGTATATTTGACGAGTGGAGATCCAACAAGAACAGGTTTGCAGGGCCAGATTCATGTTATAGGTGGAATTTCAATATTTATTCTATTTTTCGTGCGGTTGAGTGTTGTTTTTCTCTATAAAAGAAGTATTCCTCAAAATGAGATCATTAATCCGTATCAAATAAAATTATTTAAAATTGTCAGATTTACGCTTTACGTAAGTTTATGTGTCGTTCCAATAGCGGGCTGGCTTGCATTATCGAGTTTCACTGATAACTTCCAAGTATTCTCTTTAAATTTGCCACTTTTGAGCAGTGTTAGAGAGGTTAAATATATTGGTCAGATGCATCAATTTTTAGGTAACTTCTTTATTACAGTCGTAGGTTTACATGCTTGTGCTGCATTAATCCACCATTTTATTTTCAAAGATAATGTATTAAAAAGTATGCTTTTTAAAAAAATGAAATGATTTAGATCTATAACTATAGAAAATAGGCATATTGTTCACCTAGAACAACATGCTTTATTGATATAAAGCATGTCAGATAGGTCAGGTATTTCTATAGACTTATTATCTATACTCCTCATGGAGTGGGAATATTTGGATTATACAAAAAAGGATCTTATGCCACCGCAACATTAAATAATGATCCAATCCAAGCACTGAATAACATGGCAATAATACCCCAAATCATTACCCGAATCGAACCTCTCCAAATACTGGCGCCGCCCGCATAACTGGCCAAGGCACCCATAATTCCGAGACTTAATACCCCAATCAGCATGACGCCTTTCTCTAAGTATCGCTCAGGCAGAAGCATAATTGAAATTAAAGGAAATAATGAGCCTACAGTAAATGCAATGGCTGAAGAGAAGGCAGCACGAAACGGCTGGGCAGAAGTATGATCTGAAATACCAATTTCATCACGCGCATGTGCATCTAAAGCATTGTGTGCAGTCAGTTGTTGCGCGACTTCTTGCGCTAAAGCGGGTTGTAATCCACGCTGTATGTAAATATTTTTTAGCTCATTTAATTCATGTTCAGGATGGCGTTGCAGTTCACGTTCTTCCATCTGCAGATCATTCTTTTCAATGTCTTGTTGCGATTTAACGGAGATGTATTCACCTGCAGCCATCGATGCAGCTCCAGATATTAATCCGGCGATACAGGTCACCAGTACAGTATGGGTAGATGCTCCACTGGCTGCGATTCCCACCACGAGACTTGTGACTGAAATAATCCCGTCATTTGCCCCCAGCACAGCTGCACGCAACCATCCCGCACGTTCGATGTAATGTTTTTCAATATGATAAGAATGGCGCACAAGGTATATCCTTTTTGTTATCAGGATGATTATAATAAATTTATTTCATCTGTAGAGATTATTATTGGCTAATTTCAAAAACCGTGATTAAAAGGCAAAAAAATTTTAAAACGGATTCTAGTAGCCACTGGCTATTCATTTTTAGGATCTAAAACAGCGTCTAAAAATAGGCAGCTTTTCGTCAAATCGTATTAATTGATCTTATTCTAATTCCTATGAGCTTTTTTATTGCTGTTTCTTCTATAGAACGGGCACTGATGGTGGCTGTCTGTTTACTGGCTGTAATTGTGGAATTATTCAATTCTGCGATTGAAGCTGTTTTAGATCGTATTTCGCTTGAAAAACATGCATTCCAAAAAGGCAAAAGATATGAGAAGTGCGGCACAATTTTCAGCACTTCTCATTATTTTTATTATTTGGTCAATTATTTTACTTGTCCACTAAAAGATCTTAAAAGTTGATTTTACTTAAGCCAACAATGGAAATTGATAGACTTCTGCATAGATTAGCGCAGCAAGCAGAACCAAAATAATGCTTAGGCTTACTGTATAAGTCTGCATAGCTGACCCAGGTATTTGCCAAATAATTTTTCCTCTGGCACTTAACCATTCTGTCAGACTAATACTGACAATTAACCATAATGTTCCTACCAAAAAACCACCCAGCACATCACTTAAGTAATGCTCATTTAAGACAATTCTACTTAGGCCTAAAAGTACAGCAAAAAGAAACATCGTAAAAAATATACGGACTTGTCTGATAAAATTTGGGCTAAAACGAATAGCCAGGTAAGCAAGAAATCCATATAAGGCAATAGCAATGGTGGCATGTCCACTAGGGAATGAGTAGGATTGCTCCAGCAGTAAAGCATCTGCTGGTCGCACGCGATGAAATAAGAGTTTACTCAGGAAGGTAAATATAGAACTTCCTATAGTGGAGACCAGCAACCCTATTAATATATAGGGTTGGCGAATGATCCAGCAGATCACACCGACTAAAATCACAATCAAACAAGAAATTGCTGTAGAACCAAAACTGGTGATGAAAATAAAAAAATCCACTACGCTGGGTTGATGCAGCATATTCATCTGTTGGGAAACAAAATAATCCATTGTCACGATGGAGTCTGAAGTAACCACATCTTCAACAAGTCCGGTAAACAAAGCTAAAATATAGCCCATGGCTAAAAATAAAAGCGTCAGAGGTAAGCCATAAAAATGCTGGAGCTGAAATCTTTTCGACAAAAAACCAAAAAAACGGGGGTACTTGTATTTTATTCGAATGAATAAATTGCTTTTTCCCACCTGCTGTTTAAACGTTCCCCCATACTGCACAACTGAATCAAATAATTGCTTGCCATGCTGAATAATCCAGTACTGTAATACCCACAAAAGAATAACCAGTGAAAATACAAGGATGCTCAAGATGAACAATTGCTGATTGGCTTGAATCAATGGAATCATGGCGAAAAAATTTCCTCGTTGAAAGCATTTTTAGCAGGGCTTACTGTCATATTTTGTCAGCGCACAGATCCAATCAATGTTTCGATATCAATACGACTTTATATATTTAGGCCTTTTTTGCAGTCGTTTTATTGCTAAAGTGAATACACACTAGAATCGCAATCAAAATGACAGCTGAAGCAGTAAAGCGACTTAAATCCAAACCACCCGAAGCGATCGGTTTATCCAGGAAATCCCCCACCACAGCCCCCAAAGGGCGGGTTAAAACAAATGCACTCCAAAACAGTAAGGTTCTTGAAACATGAGTGAATTTGTACAGGGCCAAAATCATGAGAATAAGACCGACGAAAAGGATAATTCCACCGCTATAACCCAGCCCCATGGTGTCTGCTGACCAATCTCCTAAAGCCGTCCCTAAGGTTTGGGAAAAGGTAATGGTTAACCAATAGAAAATTTCTGCCCGTGGATAATTCACCGTATGCGGTGAAATACTGCCTTCAACCTTATACCAGCTGAATAAAGACAAGCAGACCAAACCGAGCAATAGGCTACTTCCGCCGATATAACCAATCCCCAAAGATCGATCGATCAAATCAGCCAGTGTCGTACCTACGGTCGTACTGGCGATGATGGTAAACCAATACAAATAAGGACGGTAAAATTTAGAGCGGATTTGAAAGAATAGCAAAGCTATAAATACTGCTGCGAAAATAAAGGTACTGATCAAATAGCCTAAATTTAGAGACATCGATACTGCATCACCGCCAGTTTCACCAAAAGTTGTGGCAAAAATTTTAGTGATCCAGAAAAGTGCAGTTATTTGAGGAACTTTAGAAAGGTGAGTAGCGATACTTGATTCTTGTTGATTCATCAGCTGAACTCTTTGGTGATCTTTTTTAATATTTTAAAGTGGTTTCATTAACCTAAGCTTAAGAATAAATTGTAGTGATCCAATCAAGTTAGACACCAAATCAAGTGATAATATCAGCCCTTATAATGCTGAACAAAAAACAATCTACTTAATTAACCTATCAGCTATACAATAAAACATGCCTAAAATATTAATCATTTAACTGTGTTCAGAGGAGCGTGGTGATCATTATTTAATAATTCTAAATATTTGAATTTTATTATAATTAGTGACAGATTTTCATATTGTTTAATTCAGTTTTAAGGTTTAAATTCTAGAATATAATTTTAACAATTTTTGATCGGTTAATCATGCTTACTTGGTTTTTAAAACTTAAAGATTTAAAGAAACCTATTACTTTAATGCAATTTAATTTCATTCTCGCGATTTGGCTGGGTTTAGTTTTAAATTTCGGTTTTTTTGAAAAAATTAATCAACTTACTCCCTATAAGGGTATGAAATCAATGTTGTTTTTGGGAGCAACACTAATTGTCATAGTTGCAATTTATAACCTACTATTACAATTAATCAGTTGGAAATGGAGTGCTAAATTTTTTGCAAGTTTGTTAATTATCATTGGTGGATTAAGTGCCTATTTCGTTAATAGTTTGGGCGTCATCATTACCCCGGATCAAATACAAAATCTGCTACAAACAGATGTGAGGGAAGCGAAAGATTTGTGGTCTATCCGTCTGGTCATCTGGACGCTCATTTTTGTTCTTTTTCCACTCGGTGTTGTGGCAGTTTTAACAATTGAACAAGATCCATTACAGAAACACATATTTAAAAAAGCTATAATGAGTTCAGTTTCTTTCATCGTCATAGCAACTTTATTATTTTGCTTTTATGTTGATTATGCAGCGATATTCCGTGAACATCGTGACCTAAAAGGTATGATCTCTCCGCAAAATACCATCGCATCTACCCTATCTTATTATAAGAAAAAAAGCCCTAAAGAAAAATTACCGCTTATTGCCTATGGTGAAGATGCTCATGTAGTGCAACCAGCGCAACCCTCTAAGCTTCCTAAATTGATGGTTTTAGTGGTAGGGGAAACTGCACGTGCTGAAAGTTTTTCATTGAATGGCTATGCAAAAAATACCAATCCGGAATTATCAAAACTAAATATCATCAACTTTAGTCAAGTGAGTTCTTGCGGTACTGCAACCGCAGTATCTGTTCCGTGTATGTTTTCAGGGATGACACGTAAAAACTATGATGAAAAATTAGTAAATCATCGTGAAGGTTTACTGGATATTGCACAACGAGCAGGCTATAAAGTCACATGGATTGATAATAATTCTGGCTGTAAAGGTGCTTGTGATCGAGTTGAACAATATCAAATTCCACAGGCATTAAAACAAAAATGGTGTGATGCTAGCGGTGAATGTTTTGATGAGATTCTGGTGGATAGTTTGCAAGATTATTTAAAGAATCTGAAAAAAAATGACACAGTATCTCATTTGATTGTTTTACACCAAATGGGTAGCCATGGACCGGCATACTTCAAACGTTCCAAAGCACCTTATCAACCGTTTCAACCTATGTGTAATAGCAATGCCATTCAAGGATGCAGTACCACTGAATTGCACAATAGTTATGATAACTCGATTGTTTATACAGACCATGTATTAAGTCAAATCATTCAGACCTTAAAACAAAATACAGACTACAGAGATGGATCCGTAAATTTGAACAACTCCTATAAGTGATATTCTGCTCCTCAAATGATGTTATAAACATCAATATATGGAGTATTTTATGGCACGTAGACCAAGAAGAAATCATTCAAACGACTTTAAAGCTAAGGTAGCACTTGCTGCGATCAAAGCAGAAAAAACACTTGCTGAATTGAGTTCTGAGTTTGATGTTCATCAAAACCAAATTATTGACTGGAAAAATCAATTGATCTCAGCTTCCTCGCAAGCTTTCGATCAATCAAAAGCTCCATCAGAACCCCCCATTGATCTTAAAAAGTTACATGCAAAAATCGGTGAGCAGGCATTAGAAATTGATTTTTTAGAAGGTGTGTTGAAGAAACTGGGCCGCTTCAACCACAAAAGTTAATCGATCACTCACTTCAGATTTCAGTATCTAAACAGGCTAAGTTACTGAAAGTCTCTCGTGGTTGTTATTATTATCGCCCAAAACCTGTTAGCTCATCAGATCTGAAACTGATGCGATGTATTGATGAATTACATATGCAATATCCTTTTGCAGGCAGTCGTATGATGCGTGATTTGTTGAATCGTCAAGGGCATCATATAGGACGACGTCATACACGTACTTTAATGAAGAAAATGGGTATTCAGGCGTTATATTGCAAACCAAATTTAAGCCAGGCTAATCAAGCTCACCGTAAATATCCATATCTGCTCAAAGGGTTGGCTATTCAGCGCAGTAATCAAGTGTGGTCTACGGATATAACGTATATCCCTATGGCAAAAGGCTTTGTTTATTTATGTGCTGTGATTGATTGGCATAGCCGCAAGGTACTTGCGCATAGGGTATCGATTAGTATGGAGGTGGATTTTTGTATTTCGGTTTTAAATGAAGCGATTGAAAAATATGGATCACCTGAAATATTGAATACAGACCAAGGCAGTCAGTTCACCAGTGATGCATTTATTGATGTATTGAAATCAAATGGCATTCAAATCAGTATGGATGGTAAAGGTCGATGGATTGATAATGTGATGGTTGAACGATTATGGCGGAGCGTTAAATATGAAGAGGTGTATCTCAAAGCTTATAGCAGTGTCACAGATGCGAAAAAGCAATTAAGTGCATATTTTGAGTTTTATAATTTGAAACGACCTCATTCGAGTCTAGACAAAATGACACCAAATGAGTTTTACTATGATCAGCTACCCCAACAAAACAAGGTGGCTTAACTAGAGCGGAATATCACTTATAAATACGCTTTTAGTTGTTCAAACAAGTGGGACCACCTCTCTACCAAACTGGTTTCTGGTACTTATCTGACCATGGGGAATCGACTGGAGAACATGGTTTATATTTGCATGGTGCACCTTATTCTATGGCACCGACTCAACAAACGCATATCCCTATGCTGATGTGGTTTTCAGAGGCATGGCAGCTAAATAATACAGAACAATTGACATGTTTAAGTACTCAATCAGATCAAATCTTGAGTCATGACAATCTTTTCCCCAGCTTATTAAGTTTACTGGATATTAAAACTCAAGTAATTGAATCGAAAAATGATATGTTAAAAAATTGTGGTCAGCACTTAAAGCAGAAAGTATGAACTATGAATAAAACATGAGGATCTGTTGGGGACATGATTATTGAATAAAAAGGGCACTGTTGCAAATAGGCTGACATGATAAGCTAAATATCTTATTTATTTCGAGATACAGCAGATGAATCCCTTCCACGGTCGGCACTTTCAAGGTGAAATCATTCTTTGGGCTGTTCGTTGGTATTGTAAATATGGCATCAGCTATCGTGAACTTCAAGAAATGCTCGCTGAACGAGGCATAAATGTGGATCACAGTACAATTTATCGTTGGGTTCAGCGTTATGCTCCAGAAATGGAAAAACGCTTACGCTGGTATTGGCGTAATCCTACAGATTTACATTCATGGCATATGGATGAGACTTATATCAAAGTGAAGGGGCGATGGACTTACCTGTATCGTGCAGTTGATCAACGTGGTCATACGATTGACTTTTACCTTTCCGCTAGACGGAACAGTAAATCAGCCTATAGTTTTCTAGGAAAGATCTTCAATACGGTGAAAAAATGGCAAATTCCACGGGTCATCAATACAGATAAAGCAGCGACCTATGGCCATGCTTTATCACGATTAAAGCGAGAAGGAAAATGTCCAGTAGATATTGAGCACAGGCAGATTAAGTATAAAAATGAACCACGGCAATATGCAAGGCATGGATCACTCGAAAATGGATCATTCAAAAATGAACCATGGCGATATGCAAGGCATGGATCACTCGAAAATGGATCATTCACAGCATGGCACAGCAAAACCACAAGAAAATGATCAAGTGGTTTATGGTTGGGCAAATGCATCTACACCTGCGGGCAATAAAGCCTTGCAATATAGTGATTTAAAATCTTTAGAACCGCAAAAAGATACTCGTGAAGCTAGCAGTGAATTAGTAGTGCGTTTGGGCGGTACTATGGAGCGTTATATTTGGACGATTAACGGTAAAAAATTCAGCGATGCTGAGCCATTAAAAGTGAAGTATGGCGAGCGTATCCGTATCAAATTTATTAATGACAGTATGATGGCGCACCCCATGCATTTACATGGCATGTTTATGCAGTTGGAGAATGGTCAAGAGTCGGTAGATATGCCGAATAAACACACATTGATTGTACCACCGGGTAAAACAGTGACTGCTTTATTAACTGCGGATGAGTTGGGCGAATGGGCAATCCATTGTCATTTGTTGTATCACATGAGTGCAGGAATGATGAACAAGTTGATCGTGGCAAATGTTAGCGATGAACAAGTGTCTACAACGCCAATTCAAGGTACAAATTCGACTCAAACTCACCAAGTAACTGAGCAAAAAGGAGCTGGACATGCACATCACTAATTTTGTATTTAAAGCGTTTTTTTCTGTTGCGGTATTGAGTTTAACAAGCTTAAGTTTGGCGCACGAAGGGCATCATTCAACTGCTCAGACTGATGGAAAAAATGTACCATCAATGAATCATCAAGCGATGTCTGAGATGGATCATTCACAGCATTCTCCACAAGAGCATGCACAACACATGCAGATGATGGGGAAAATGAATCATGCTGCACATTCAGCACCGATGAACCATCAACATGCAGGTCATCAGCCAATGCATCACAAATCAACAGAGAAACAGCAAGATCAAAAAGTACAGAAAGGAGATCAACATGCGCACCATTAATCTTTTTTCTAAAACTGTTTTAGCAAGCTCTTTGTTGATGGTCAGTGCAGTGAGTTTGGCACATAATGGTGAAGATCATAGTGCGCCTGAAAAAATGACAGTTGCTACATCTTCTAGTCAAAATCAGCCGATGCAAATGGATCGCTCTCAAATGAACCATAGCCAAATGAATCAGGCACAACATCAGGCAACATCTACGGTTAATCATTTACATCATGTACCAGATGCGAATACTCAGCAGAGTTCGCATTATGATCATCGCTCAGAACACGGTGCGCAAATTTATGCGATTACGACGGTGGATAATAAGTGGTTTGTCAATGAAGATGGCACAGGCGGTTTAAAGTCAGAGTTTGAAACCCGTATTGGCACAGATGAAAATAAGGTTTTTATTAAAGTTCATGCCGATAAAGAAGAATCGCATGATGCACATTATGATGCCAAACTTTTATATAGCCGTATGATTTCAGACTTTTGGGATGCACAGATTGGTGCACGTTATCGCAGTGAAAAAGTTGAACTCAATGATCATCGCAAAGACACCGAAGAAAATGTTGATGCGGTGATTGGCTTACATGGTATGGCGCCATATTTCTTTGAAACTGATGCTTATCTCTATGCGGGAGAAGACAATTATGCGGGCTTTAGCCTAGAAACGGAACGTGATTTTCTGATTACGCAAAAGTTGATTATTCAACCTTATTTAGAGTTGGATGCTATCTTTAGTGATGACTCTAAATATGCGAAAAAAACTGGTTTAAGCAGTGCAACCGCAGGGTTTGAAACTCGCTATGAAATCAGTAAAAAGATCATGCCGTATATCGACATTGCCTATGAGTATTCAAAAGGTAATGATGAAACGTCGTGGCAAATAGAATCAAACTCTGAGAAAGGTTGGTTATATGGAGCTGGTGTTAGATTTAGATTTTAATTAATTTAATGATTACTAAATAGCTTTATTTAAATAAAACTCTAGCTTAATGTGGCCGGAAGCAAAATGTTAACTTATTTTGCTTCCTTCCATTTAACATAATGGCGATTATATGCAATACACTTGTATATTAATATAAATATCAAACACTTAACAAAACCAGAAAAATTCTAAAATGACCAAAAAACCGATTTTGAAACAAGTCGGCTTTTTTATGTTCGATTCTGTAATATTTTGCCAATAAAAAGTGGAACAACTTTGCAAAATTTACAATTTTGTATTAACATTTTTATATTAACAAAAAGCGATACAACTATGGAAATTGAGTTTTCATGGGATGAGCATAAAGCAGATACAAACCTCAAAAAACATGGTGTAGCTTTCGAAGATGCAACCTTGGTTTTTTATGATGCCTATGCCGTCTTCAAACAGGATCGCTTTGAAAATGGTGAATATCGTTGGCAAGCGATAGGTATGGTACATGGGCAAGCTGTTTTATTGGTGGCCCACACAGTACAAGACCATAATGGGATGGATCATATCCGCATTATTTCGGCACGACAGGCAGAGAAAAAAGAGAGGAAACAGTATGAGCAAAACCGTTACTTACAAAATGGATTTGAATAATCCTCCTGTTTTGTCTGAAGAACAAAAGGCAAGACTGGAAGCATTAGCTAAACGTCCAGACAGTGAAATCGATTTTTCAGATATTCCTGAACTTGATGACAGCTTCTGGAAAAATGCAGTGCAAAATCCATTTTACAAGCCGACTAAACAAGTAACTACGGTTCGCATCGATGCAGATGTCATGCAGTGGCTAAAAGCCCAAGGCAAAGGCTATCAAACACGAATGAATAAAATTTTACGGGATGCCATGCTTAAAGAATTAAAAAATCATCAATAAAAATGGGAGCTTAGGCTCCCATTTTTGTGACTTCGCATAAGGTGTATTATGTTAATTTTAGATTTACTAAAACTATTTTTTGAGAACTAGGCTGTTATGGGAACTGTAAAGCTCAAATCTTCTGATGAAGTTTTTCAATTAAAAATTAGTCTGCTAGGTAGTGATCCTGAAATCTGGAGAACTATTCAAATTTCATCGGCAGCTACTTTATCTAGGCTCCATAAGGCAATTCAATCTGCTTTTGATTGGGAAGATAGCCATTTACATGAATTCACGACTATTAAGCATGAAAAGATCAATAAAAGACAAAAATTGAAAGAAGTTCTACGTGTAGGTAAAAAAATTATATATACATATGATTTTGGCGATTGTTGGGAACATTTGATTACTGTAGAAAGCAGACAATCTCCTGATTTAAATAAAAAATATCCATGTTGTATAGATGGTCAAAATCATGCTCCATTTGAAGATATTGGAGGAATTTTTGGATATCTTGATATTTTAGATGCATTACAAGACCCCAAACATCCAAGATATGACGATTACATGCAAATTATCGAGGATGAAATAGGAGAGATAGAGTTTGATCCGACCTACTTTAATTCACATGATATTAAGTTTTAAACCTGATTTAACATAAGGGCTGTTATACGAAATTGCAACTAAATATAGTTGCAATTATTATTTAAAAGTAACTATACTTAGTTGCAATAGCAGTAGGGCTGAAGTATGGGTAAAACGGAAAAGTTACTGGAAAAATTTGGAAATTCAAAAAATACATTTCCGTATAAAGATTTAGTCGTTTTACTGAATCAGCTCGGCTATGAAAAATTTGAAATGGCAGGCTCTCGTGTCCGTTTTTTTAATACGAAAACTGAACACATGATTTTACTGCACAGGCCACACCCTGAAAATGAAATCAAAGGTGGGGCTTTGAAATCTGTAAAACAGGCACTCAAGCAGGAGGGATTTTTATGAGCTATTTAAAATACAAAGGTTATCTAGGTACAATTGAACCTGATCTTGAAACAGGTGAGTTATTTGGAAAGCTTGCATTTATCCGTGATCTCATCACTTATGAAGCAGAAACATTAAAAACTCTTGAACAAGCTTTTCAGGAATCTGTCGATGGATATTTAGAGTCTTGTGCTGAATTAGGTAAAAAACCCGATCAGCCATTCAAAGGTACATTTAATGTCCGTATTAGTCCTGAGTTACACCGTAAAGCTGTTTTAGCATCAAGTGATAATTCTCTTAATGCTTTTGTAAGCGATGCGATTCAAGAGAAATTAATGCGTTTAGGTGCTTAATTTATTGAAGCCTAGATTGACATCTAAAAATTGAAAAAAATTAGTAAAAAAGGGAGCTTACAGCTCCCTTTTTTGATTTCGCATAAGGTGTATTATGTTAATTTTAGAGATTCTACATAAACGTAAAATCTCCTGCGCTTAGATTCTGGCATGTGTTCCATACTTATCAATCATGATAGAGCTGGCTTCATTTAAGCCACGCACAGTGACATTCACACCATTCTTTTGAAATTTTTTTACAACAGAATCAAGCATGGCGACTGATGTTACATCCCAAATGTGAGAATGGGTCAAATCAATAATCACATCCTTTACATCCTCTTTAAAGTCAAAACCTTGCATGAATTTTTCAGAAGAACTAAAGAAGATCTGACCTCTCAACTCATATAAACGGGCCATTCCTTCAAAAGATGCTGTCACCTGGATATCATTTTCAAGTTTATTCGCCAGGAACAAGGCTGAAAGTAATACGCCTGTTAACACACCCAAAGCCAGGTTATGCGTAGCAACAACTACAATCACCGTCGCAATCATGACGATATTACTGCTCTTAGGATTATCTTTTAACTGAGTGACAGAACTCCATTCAAAGGTACTGATAGAGACCATTATCATTACCGCTACCAATGCAGCCATTGGAATCACTTTGAGCCAGTCGCTGATAAATACAACCAGAATAAGAAGAAAAATGCCCGCAGAGAATGTTGATAAGCGTGTAAGGCCACCTGATTTTACGTTAATCATAGATTGACCAATCATTGCACAACCAGCCATGCCACCCATAAAGCCAGAAGCAATATTCGCAATCCCTTGTCCCTTACATTCCTGATATTTATCACTTGGCGTATCAGTCATTTCATCCACGATAGTTGCTGTCATCATCGATTCAAGTAAACCTACAGCCGCCAGTGCGACTGAATAAGGCAAAATAATCATCAATGTTTCAATATTCAAAGGAATATCTGGAATCAAGAACATTGGAAGTGTGTCAGGTAAAGACCCCATATCGCCCACGGTCCGTACATCAATTCCTAAAGCGATTGCCAATAATGTGATTGCAATGATGCAGACTAGTGGAGAAGGGAGTAATTTTCCTAATTTGGGAACCAGAGGGAATAGATAAATAATTGCTAAACCTAAAGCAACAAAAGCATATACATGCCAGGTCACATTAATCAGTTCAGGCAATTGAGCCATGAAAATTAAGATCGCTAACGCATTTACGAATCCAATAACCACAGATTTAGATACAAACCGCATTAACTTGGCGAGCTTTAAATAGCCTGCCAATATTTGAATCACGCCTGTCAAAATTGTTGCTGCCAGCAGATATTCAAGCCCATGCTCTTTGACCAATGTGACCATAAGCAGCGCCATTGCACCAGTGGCTGCTGAAATCATGGCAGGACGACCACCTACGAAAGAAATCACGACGGCAATACAGAAGGATGCGTATAGACCAACTTTAGGATCTACACCTGCAATAATTGAAAATGCGATGGCTTCAGGGATGAGTGCAAGACCGACGACTAATCCGGCAAGTACATCCCCACGGATGTTAGAGAACCACTGTTCTCGGACATTAGATAACATAAACATAGCCTGTTTTTTAATTTTTCAGATAGGCTAGTGATGTGATATATACAACACACAAACGACTACACCACATCACTAGACAGTGATGAGTTATTTACAGATTTAAGACGGTAAATAAACTTAAGGTGGCGCAAGTGTCATAAGATGAAGGAACTTTTTAGAGTTGATGTGTGCTGATAAAAACGGAGACTTTAACTTGGTAAAATAAACGTACTCATCAGAAGTTTACCATGAGAAAAAAACTGATAAGCGTATAATAAATAAAACACCATCAAGATAGATATGTGATTCAAGAAGAAAATGATAAGTAAAAATAAGTTACAAAGATCAGAGGAGTTTATTATCTTCGAAGAAGATGTAGTACGCTACGTAAGAGAATTTCCTTTTTGGATTCGGCTTTTTCTGCTGCCCTGGTCTCTGTTTTGTATTCCTTTCGTCTTGTACTATTTAGGCTTAGCACAATCGACAGATTGGACAAATACTCCAATTTTCGGAGTCATTTTTGCAACTTTCGGATTTTTGATCCTTCCTCTTGTTTTTTCAACTGTGATTTTGTGGTTTGCAATTTTAGGTGATTCAATTGATTTGACGTTAAATTCCATATCTAGAGAAATCATTCTTCAAAGAAAGTCTCCTTTTAGAAGCAGGCTAACACATTACCCCCTTTCAAATTTACAAGTATATAAAGTTGAACTGGAATCAGACTACCCTGTTTACGATGCTGCAATAGTTACACTAAGAATGCCTGATGGTGTCAAAGTCAGTATCAGTGCTTTCTCTCGCGATGAAGAAGCGAAATACTATATTCAGAGAGTGCGCAAACTCATCGCGATAGCATCAGAATCACCATAAAATCAGACACAGTATTTTTAATGCGCTGTGTAGACTTATTTTACTTTTGTCACTTTACCTTACAATGAACAAGCCATTTGGGATTATGCCAAGTATTCAATTTACTTACAGGTAAACCAAGTGATAGTTTTAATATACTGATAATGCTTAATCGATAGTTGGCATAAAAAGAGCAATTACATCTGCTTCAGTTAATTTTTTTGTATCATTGTTAAAAGTATAAAAATCAGGTTTTTATCTATAAAAATTTCCATATCGGAGATAAAATTGCATATGGTGGAGGAGAAGATTTTCCTCTTAAAAAAAGGAATTATTCATGGAAAGTAGAGGTAAGTGATACTTGCGATATATCGCAAGCAATTATTATTAATAAAATTTTTAAACCTCTTAATCCTAATTAAAAATTCAGGGGTAATAATGGATAATTCTGAACGATTAATTACAGCATTTTACTATTCTGTGGGTGGGGTCATCCTAGGTCTAGGACTAGCAATATTTTCCTCTTTATATCTAGGCTCTACGGTTAGTTCACCTAAAATTATAATTTTTACAGTAATCAGTTGCTTCGTTATAGGTTATTTATTTCCTAATATGGTTGGCAGTATTTTTAAATGGGTTTGGAGAATTTTTGTTAATTAAGCTCTATATCTACGCCTATTTAACATAATCTATATTATACGCAATCAAAATCAAAAATGGGAGCTTAAGCTCCCATTTTTACTGATGATTTTTTAATTCTTTGAGCATAGCATCCCGCAAAATTTCATTCATTCGTGTTTGATAGCCTTTGCCTTGAGCTTTAAACCATGCAAGTACATCAGCATCTAAACGAATGGAAGTTTGTTGCTTCACTGGGCGATATAATTGATTATGGCGTACAGCATTGCTCCAGTCGGTAATTTCAGGCATATCTGAGAGATCTAGCTGATCGTCAGGAACCGTTCCCTTAGCAAGCAAGCGTTGAATTTCAGCATCTTGCTTGTCGCTGAATTTTTCATTCAGTTCTTTGCGTGAGTATCTAACCATGCTCATATCTATCTCGCTCCGCTTTGGTGACTTGTCTTGCACTAATGATTCGTATGATTTCACAGTCATCTTCATCAAAGATGGTGTGAGCTACTAAGAGCATTAGTACGCCTTTTACTTTTCCAATGGTTTGCCAACGTTCTTCACCATCGGTATGTCTGTCTTGGATTGAGATCCTTAATGGATCATCAAAAACAAGGCTTGCTGTTTCGAAAGAGACATCGTGCTTTTTCTGATTCTTTCGATTCTTTGCCTCATCCCATTCGAAATACTGTTCCATAAAAAACATTCAAATTTGTATATACAATAATGTATCACAAAATTGTATCACTCAAGCTGAAAAGCGTAATTTTTAGTCAGATTTATTGGCAAGAACTATCAAAACTGTTCATAAAAAAACCGACTTGTTTCCAAGTCGGTTGAACGAGAACGTTCCAGAGGGTATGAATAACGATAAGATACTGATCTTAAAGTAATATTAAACAAACACTTTTCGTATAAGCTCTATTATGTTAAATAGACTAAGACTTTGTTGAAATTTCTTTTATAATAAATGAAAATTTAGGGCATTTAATATAATGAAATTACTAAGCTTTATACTGTTATTCGTTAGTTGTAGTTGTTTTGCTTTATCTAGTGAAGAATTTGATAAACAGTATCAAAATTTAAATGGTGAACTCAATAAAGCCGTAATTAATAATATGATCTATTCGAAGGATTATGATGATAAAAAAATTCCATTGTCAGAAAAAATAGAATCTAAAAGTAAGTGGTGTGACTTAACCAAAACTAGAATAAATTTATTAGATTTTGTGATTCAGAATTTTTCTTCTTATAAAGAATGGGTGAAAAAAAACAATCTTGATGATGATTCTAGTTTGGATGATTTTAATAAATTCTATGAAAATCAACAAAAATCATATATTGGTTGTATGGCGGGTCTTGAAGAATTAAAGATGGGTCAAAAGATCGATTAAATTAGAAAAACTAAATTAACATAATACACCTTATACGAAATAAAAATGGGGGTCTTAAGCTCCCATTTTTTAAGTAATTTTTTCAAATAAGGCTTGGGTGAGCATCTAAAATTCGAATCAATGTAGCTGCTGGTCCAGTTGGATAGCGTCGTCCCTGTTCCCAATTTTGCAGGGTACGGGGGCTAATATGTAGACGTGCAACAAATTCATTTTGGCTCAAGCCAGTTTTTTCACGTACTTCTTTAATATCAGGCAATTCGAGTTCTGTAACTCGGCTTGCTTTAACTTCTTTACGTTTGATAGCTCCAGCTTCTTTGATTGAAGCAACCAAGTCATCAAATAAGTTGTTATCCATGAAATTGCTCCTTCACGAGTTGGCGCAGAATGGCGGTTTCCTTATCTGTTAAATTATCTTTTACTGATTTTGGATAAGCCACTAAGAAAAAGATCTGATCATCCTCGGTGACCCAATAATAAATCACCCGTATCCCACCACTTTTCCCTTTGTTACCTTGAGCACAACGTACTTTGCGAATACCACCGCCATTCTTGATTAGGTCACCTCTATCAGGCTGTACCAAAAGATCTTGCTGAAGTTGACGATATTCCTCATCAGATACAAGGTCTTTAATTTACTTGGTAAAGATGCTGGTTTCAATAAATAACATGGACTCTTTATACGTCAATGGCGTATTTGAATTTTAGCAGTTTCCATAACAAAAAACGAGAGCTGGTAGCTCTCGTTTCGCATAACCGCCATTATGTTAAATATAAGGCTTTTAATACTATAAAAAAGATCATTTAATTGAATGGTAATAATTTTTGAATGTTGAAAATGAACGAACAGGAAATTTATCAAAAAATTGGCGAACTTCTATGGTCAATAATGCCAAATGAGGCGATAGAAATATATTTTATTGGTGATATATACCCTGAACACTATTCTGGTGGGGCTGAATGGCGTTTGAAGAATGGAAATATTGATTCTTTTCCATTTGGTGAACGCGCATATGAAATTGAAGAAAATATTTGTGGGCTGATAAAAGAGTTGAGATCATTGGAGCTATTTATAGAAAAATGGACGAACTATAAGATCACCCTAACAGAAGAAGGAAAATTTAATATAGAGTTTGCTTATATCCCTGAAGAGGATCACTGGCCGACTTTATACATGCGAAGAGTAAGTGATCTCAAGGAAGAAGAGTTAGATCAATATTATATCCCTATAGAAGAATGGAAAAAACGATTAGGGTTAAGAACAGAATAAATCGTAGAGCTTTTTTAGAAGATTAGATTTTGTTTTTGCTAAAAAATTAGTTTTTCTAAAATTAGGGTGTGTTGACACTTTTAGCTTAAAAAAATAGCGAAGTAGTAAAATCAAATCGCCGAACCCAATTTTACTATTCGCTATGCCTCGTACCATGCTGACAGATCAACACTGGCAAAAGTTGAAAGTTATTCTGCGTAATTTATCCATTCACCACAACTCAAATTTACGCAATTTTATTGAAGCTATTCTCTATAGAATTAGAACAGGCTGTCCGTGGCGAGATATTCCTTGTTGTTTTGGTCATTCAAACTCTATTTTCAAACGTTTTAATCGTTGGTCAAGCAGCGGTAAGTTACTTAGATTATTCAAATTACTAGCCTCATGCCCCGATATGGAGTGGATTTTTATTGATGGCTCTCATGTACGTGCTCATCAACATTCTGCTGGCATAGCGAATCAATCTATTTCTAAAAGTGTAGGAGGAAACTCCTCAAAAATACATTTGATTGTTGATGCACATGGCAATCCTATTGATTTCATGATTACCGATGGAACCACACATGATGTTAAAGTTGCACCTGATTTAATATCAACATTAGATTTAAAAGAGACAAAAGTGGTATGTGCAGATAAAGGCTATGATTCAGAACCACTGCGTGAACAGATCAGGAAAACAGGGACTAAAGCGAATATACCAAAGAAAACAAATAGCCAATCGAACAATGACCATATGGACTGGTATTTATATAAAATCAGGCATTTAGTTGAAAATATGTTTTGTAGATTAAAGCAATTTAGAGGAATAGCTACTCGATATGACAAGCTCAAAAGAAATTATCAAAGTTCTGTTGCTTTAGCCTGTATATTTTTATGGCTACCTTTATAGGGTTAATTATGAACAGTAAATGTCAACAGACCCTAACATAATACACCTTATACGAAACTAAAAATGGGCGCCTTTAGCTCCCATTTTTATTATATTTTTTAAAGTCTTAGGCGTGTTGTACTGTGAGTTTTAAGCCTAAAGCATTCACTACACGATTAATCGTATCAAAACGTGGTGCTGAATCATGACGTAGGGCTTTGTAGAGTGCCTCACGCCCAATTCCTGCTTCTTTAGCGATTTGAGTCATGCCACGAGCTTTGGCAATAACACCAAGTGCATGAGCTAATTCAGCTGGATCATTCTCTTCAAGAACCATATTGAGATACATCACAATGTCTTCTTCAGTTTTGAGTGACTCAGCCATATCAAAACTTGGTAAATCAGCTACTTTAACCATTTTAATCCTCCAACGTTTTCGATAGTTTGACTGCACGATCGATGTCTTGTTGTTGAGTTGATTTATCTCCACCACCAAGCATTACAATCACAACGTCACCATGTTGGATGTAATACATCCTCCATCCAGAACCGAAGAATTCTCTCATTTCCCAAACGCCATCTTGGAGAGGTTTAATGTCTCCCCAGTTTCCACGTTGAACCTTATCTAATCGACGATTCAGGCGGATACGGGTCATATTGTCTTTAATGCCATCCAACCATTCATCAAATTCTGGAAGACGTTTAATTTCAATCATGAGGATTCCTTATCTTCTCACTATATTGTATTCGATCGAATACAATATGCAAGTAATCTATACGAACATCCATTAATTTCGTATAACCGCCATTATGTTAAATGGGTTTCTATGATGCCCATCTTTTAAACTCATCAGCTACAAATTCATAAGCATCACTTTCTTCTTTAGAGGAAAATATAAGTTCAGGTTTATCCCTCTCAGTGTAATAAACACACCACTCTGTTTTTTGTTTTAAGACACTAATGCATTCAGAGTTCTTGATTTTATCAAAAGAGTAACTGCTGTGATGAATTCCCAGATGCTCTAATAATTTAATAAGCTCATTTCTAGTCATTGTAATATTCTTAATTATTAAATATCCCTAAAATTAATATAATACGAAAAACCATTTAAATGATTAAAAATATGAATACTCAGCTTGATAAAGTTCTAAATGAACTAAAGAATCTCTCATCTGAAGTTTGAACCGTACCGGGTTTGTCGGAGAGTCAATATTCTGAGAGACTATCCCGATGACAAAATTAAAATATACCCCTGAAATCAGAGAAAGATCGGTTCAATTATTGATTGAATCTGAAAAAGATTATCCTTCTACTTGGGCTGCAATCACAGCAATTGCGCCTAAGATCGGTTGTACTCCTGAAACACTTCGTGCCTGGCATCAAAAGCATTTAGATCAGCAAAATCCTATTAAAGTACAAGAGATATCTGATCAAGAAAAAATGAAGCAAATGGAACGTGAAATTAAAGAATTAAAGCGTGCCAATGAAATTCTACGTAAAGCAGCCGCTTTTTTCGCCCAGGCGGAGCTCGACCGCCCATACAAATAATGGTGGATTTTATCCATAACAATAAAGATCGATATGGTGTTGATGCGATTTGTAGGATTTTACCGATCGCAGCTTCAACCTATTACCGAACTTTAGATCTCGCTGACAATCCAGAACATCGAGCGAAACGAGATCTACATGATTTACATCATGCAGAGCAAATCAAACGTATTTGGAAAGAAAGTTCAGGTCGATATGGTGTACGTAAAGTCTGGCAAAAACTGAAACGTGAAGGCTATAATATTGCGCGCTGTACAGTTGCTCGATTGATGCAAAAGCTAGGAATACAAGGTGTTTGGCGTGGTAAGAACAAACAAACTACCCGCAGCCGAGATGATCAAAAACGAGCAGATGATTTAGTGAAACGGAATTTTAGTGCTGATCGACCTGACCAATTATGGGTCAGTGACTTTACGTATATTCAAACCAATTCTGGCTGGGTCTACACTGCATTTATTATTGATGTGTTCTCGCGAGCAATTGTTGGATGGAAAGTATCTACACGGATGAATACAGATATGGTGCTCGATGCATTGGAGCAAGCATTGCACGATCGAGGTATGCCTAAGAATGTGATTCATCATTCAGATAGAGGTGTTCAATATCTTTCTATTCGCTATACCAATCGTTTAGAAGCAGCAAATTTACGAGCATCAGTCGGTACGACGGGTGATTCATACGATAATGCTTTGGCTGAAACGGTGAATGGCTTATACAAAACAGAGGTGATTGAATATTTAAAAGCAGATTGGCAAGGTTTAGCAGATGTACAACTTGCGACACTAAACTGGGTCGATTGGTTCAACAAAAAGCGTGTACACAGCGCACTGGGTTATGTATCGCCTTTTGAGTTTGAAGCAATGTACTATGATAAGATTAACACGTTAGGTCAGGTGGCCTAACTTAAATAAAAAAGTCTCCGACAAACCCGGTACGGTTCAGTTTACCCAAATATAGAATTACCTACTGATACAGTATTAGCTAGCTATGAAAGGGAAATTGGTTTCATTTTTCCAGAAGATTATAAAAAAGTATTGAAAGAAGTTAGTAATATCTTTTATGGAACACTTGAATTGGCATCTATTACAAACAATAAAGAATATTACAGGGAACTTTCTATTGTTCTGAGTGATGCTAGGGAGCAAGGCTTGCCAAACAACTGGTTACCTATCTGTGAAGATAATGGTAGTTATTATTGCCTAGTTCCTAGTAATGAAATTAGGTATTGGACAGCCGATGGTTACAGCGATGAGATATGGCTAAATTTAGCGGAGTGGATCAAGCAAGTTTGGATAGAGGGGAATTAAGAATAGCTAAAATTAACATAATACACCTTATACGAAATGGGTTTTGTAACTCCAAAATAGAAATGTCCGCTTTTAGAATATGCACTTCTGCAATTTCCTTAGCGGACGGTTTGATATGTTGGTGTCTATGTCGGATAAAGAACTTAAACGATTGTCGGTCTTGCAGGAAATCTGCGATCAACGCATAACTCAATCCCAGGCTACTCAGCTACTTCATATTTCAGAACGTCAGATCAGACGCTTACTGCAGAAATACAAAGCCCAAGGTCCAGTTGCATGAGCCCATGCCGGTCGTGGCCAAATCAGCAATTCCAAACTTCCTGAAGAACTCAGACTCAAGTGCCTCAATATTGTTTCTGACCAACTCCATGGTTTCGGACCCACTTTAGCGCATGAAAAGCTCACCACCGTACATGGATTCGATCTTTCAGTAGAAACCCTGCGTTCCTGGATGATTGCAGCTGACTTATGGATTCCTCGATCCAAGCGCCTGAAACGCCCGTATCAGCCTCGTTATAACCGAGATTGTTATGGTGAACTGATTCAAATCGATGGCTCACACCATGACTGGTTTGAAGGACGCGCTGCTAAGTGCTGTCTGCTGGTATTTATCGATGATGCCACAGGAAAATTACAGCATTTACGCTTCTGTGAGTCAGAATCAACCTTTGACTATATGATTTCAACACGCTTATATGTCGAACAGCACGGTAAGCCTTTAGCATTTTACAGCGACAAACATTCAGTCTTAAGAGTGAATCAAAGCAGCAAGAAAGACACCAAGATTACCTAGTTTGGACGTGTACTCAGCACCCTGAATATCGATATCATCTTCGCTAATTCACCGCAGGCCAAAGGCCGTGTGGAACGTGCTAACAGAACCCTTCAGGATCGTCTGATCAAGGAGATGTGCCTGGAAGGCATCTGTTCGATTGAGCAAGCGAATGCCTGGCTACCCTGCTTCATTGAGCAGTTCAATCAGAAGTTCGCCAAGCTGGCTTTTAATCCTAAGAATCTACATCGGCCTATCACTGAAACAGCCGAAGAATTAGATGATATTTTTACTTGGCGTGAACCCCTCAGAGTCACGAATAGCCTGACGATTACTTATGATAAATGCGTATATCTCCTGGAAAACACCGAAGAAAATCAAAGGTTGATCGGTAAGTATCTTTAGTTCCTTGAATACCCGGATGGTACTGTAGCCATCATGCATAATAGCCGAAAGATCAATTACAGCCTCTTCGATAAATTAAGTCAGCTGAATCAGCGAGAGATTGTTGAGAATAAACGGTTGGGTGCTGTTCTGAATCATATCCAACAACAGCATGAAGAACTGGAACAGCAAAACAAACGTAATCGTTCTCAAAAGATGCCAAGCAGACGTGCACAGAAAACAGCAATTCAAGAACGAAATCTAAATCCTGTGCTTGACTTGGAAATGTCCATATAGGACATTTCTATTTGGTTATTAGGTAGGACATTTCTACTTAGGAATAACACTAAGTGTAACTCCAAAATAGAAATGTCTATATTCTCACCAATAAAAATGTCTAGTTTATGATGGTTTAAACATCATAGACTGGATATGAAATATAGATGCTGATCACTATGTCTGACAAAGAAATTCAACGTCTTGCTGTTCTGCAAGACGTTCGAGATCAACGTATTAACCAAGTCCGTGCTGCAGAAATTCTTAATCTTTCAACCCGTCAAATAACCCGATTATTGCACAAGCTAAAGCAAGATGGTGTTTCAGGCCTGATACATGCCAGTCGTGGTCAACCAGGTCATCGTCGCCATGATGATTTATTAAAATCGAAATTTTTTCTATTATTTCTGAACATCTGCTTGGATTTGGACCCACCTTGGCGCATGAGAAGCTCAGCAGCATGTTTGCCCTAGATATCCCGGTAGAAACGCTTCGGCGGTGGATGACGGCAAATGACCTCTGGATTCCTCGATCCAAGCGCCTTAAACGTCCATATCAGCCACACTATAACCGGGATTGCTTCGGTGAGCTAATCCAGATTGATGGCTCATATCATGACTGGTTCGAAGGACGCGCTGCTAAGTGCTGCTTGCTGGTTTATATCGATGATGCTACTGGAAAGCTGTTGCATCTGCGCTTTTGTGAGGCCGAAACGACCTTTGACTATATGCTTTCAACCCGAGCCTACATTGAACAATACGGCAAACATCTGGCCTTTTATAGCGACAAACATTAGGTCTTCCGAGTGAACCAAAAATCTAGCCTAAACAGCCAGATCACGCAATTTGGCCGGATTCTGAATGAGTTAAACATTGATATTATCTTTGCCAACTCACCACAGGCTAAAGGTCGCGTAGAACGCGCGAATAGAACCCTTCAAGACCGGTTGATCAAGGAGATGCGTTTGGAAGGCATCAGTTCAATTGCCGAAGCCAATGCATGGCTACCCTGCTTCATTGAGCACTTCAATCAGAAATTTGCCAAGTGTGCGAGAAACTCGAAGAATTTACATCTACCCCTAACCGAATCTAATCTTGAACTGGATGATATTTTTACCTGGCAGGAACCGCGTAAGGTCACGAAGAACCTAACCATCACGTATGATAAATGTATTTATATACTTGAACCGACAGAGCTGAATCATAAGCTTGCTGGGCAATACATTTCAATTCTGGAGTATCCGGATGGCACTTTGGCCCTCATGCATGAAGGACGAAAGCTCAACTACAGCATCTTCAATAAATTGGCTGGGCTGCAGCAAAATGAGATTGTTGAGAATAAACGGTTAGGTTCAGTCCTGGCGCATATTCAACAGCAACATGAAGTATTGGAAAAACAAAATAAACGTTCCCGGGCCAAGAAAAGTATGCCGAGTCGTAAAGCTCAGAAAGCTGTTATTGAACAAAGAAATTTAAATCCTGTGCTTGACTCTTGTGGTTAAAAACAGGACATTTTAAATGGTTTATCGCATAGACATTTTAATTGGTGAATAACAGTGTTTTTAATATTACTTTAAGATCAGTATCTTATCGTTATTCATACCCTCTGGAACGTTCTCGTTCAACCGACTTGGAAACAAGTCGGTTTCTTTTTAAGCAAAACTGTAACTTTTAGCCAATAAAATTGATCAAAAAACATTCGTTTTTGCATTTTTTCCTGATTTCTCAAGGGTCACAGTTCATAAATAATCCCCAATTTCTGCGGACAACTCTTGGGATAAAATAGGCCAACTTTGTAAGCTAAAACTTACATGAATTTAAGATTTTTGAGGATTGGTAATCCAAAGCATTAGCCCTATGATGAATACATAAGGGAACTGGATGTTTCCAGAAAACAAGAATAAGAAAATAGCGCAAGGAATGGGCAGCACGAGATCAGTAAGACGAGCACCCCGATATGAAAAAGCCCGACAGGATGTCGGGCTTTTTTATTGCCTTATGATTTTAATTTCACTTTGACTTTACAAGATTTAATGTTAAGATATATATCAATGATATATATCTTGGTTTCGGGAGGTAATTATGGAAATTGCGAAAGTATTTCAAACTGGTCGCAGTCAGGCTGTTCGCTTGCCTAAAGCCTTTCGCTTTAATGGCACGGAAGTGGCCATCAAAAGCTTCGGTCGTGGTGTATTACTCATGCCCATCGACAATCCTTGGGATGTCATGTTAGAAGCAATAAATGAGTTTGAGGTTGGATTCCAATTGGAGCGAGCTGATCAAGGCGAACAGCTCCGTGAGGAGTTCAGATGATTTACCTCTTAGACACAAATATTTGTATCTATGTCATCAACAATAAGCCTCAACAAGTTTTTGAGCGCTTTAAGCAATATCAACTCGGCCAGCTTGCGATTTCGAGTATCACGGCATCTGAGCTGGCTTTTGGTGTAGAGAAGTCTGGATCTGAACGCAATAAAAAGGCGTTAAACAAGTTTTTGTCACCTTTAGAGATTCTTCCTTACGATGAACAGGCGATTTGGCATTACGCCAAATTACGCCAGAATCTTCAATCTACAGGTAAACCGATTGGCAGCTTAGATATGCTGATCGCTGCTCATGCTTTGGCATTGGATGTTGTATTAGTTACGAACAATACAAAAGAATTTGAACGAATTGATGGTCTGAAGCTAGAGAATTGGGTCTAATCGCTATATCTAGCCCGCCCTATGCAGGGCTAGAATTCGTATAAGAGATTTATGTTAAATGGATACAGCTTTTGAAAATTTTAACTTTGAATCAGAGATTTCATTTTTAATATGATAAAAACCAAAGGATAAAGAAAATTTTGATTTAGGTATGTCATAAGTGAATTTTTCAGGTGATGTAGAGGTTTTTTTATCTTGTCTTGGAACTAAAGAGTCAAGTTCAGATATTTTGAAAGCAGTTATTCTTGTTGCAAGTGAGTTTGACTCATTAGAGACTAATTTTGGTGGAGAAAAGCTATCCTATTGGCAATTTTTTAAGAGAGGTATTACGTTCAGGTTTAATGAACATCAGATACTAGATACCATTTTCATCTACGTCAAAGAGAATGAAGAATATTACCCATACCCATTTTTAGAAAATCTGATCACAGGTATTAATCACAAAAGTACGATGCAATCTGTAGCTAATTTATTTGAAACCCCCGAAAGAGAAAGTAACAGTTGGCTTAAATACAAAATATTTGATAATTATTTACATTTTGAGTTTCATAATTCATTAGAATTGAAACAAATTACAATGGGACAATATTAATACCATGTTATTAATTTTTATGTATTTTTTTAAATTTAAACCCTAGATTTGAGTCTAGGATTTTTTAATTTCGTAAAACCGCCATTATGTTAAATTTAGAACATGTTACTTTAAGTTCATAGAGGCTTTGTTGCACAAACCTATCTGTAAAGGCTTTTTCAGCGATATAATTTTCAAATGAAGAAGCCTACACATAAAATCTACCGCACAACCAATTGGCCCGCATATAACCGAGCACTCGTTCATCGCGGAAATATTGCCATTTGGTTTGATCCTGCTACGCAATGGTATGCGCCATCAAAAGGCAAAATAAGGGCGAAATCAAACCTACTCCGATGCAGCCATCCAATGCTGCTTAATGATTAAATCCTTACTCCGTCTGTCTTTACGTATGGTCACTGGCTTTGTGCAAAGTCTGATTAAACTTTGCGGATGAGCAGCTACGAATATCAGTGATATTCGTACACCACGCTTTGTAGAAGACAAAAGCATATTAATATTGCAATCAATTACCAAAAAAGTAGCGATGGGCTGCATCTACTCATAGACTCTACAGGCATGAAGTTTCTAGGTGAGGGCGAATGGAAACGCAAGAAATATGGACCTGAATATCGTCGCCAATGGCGTAAACTTCATATTGGCATAGATGCTAAAACTCTACAAATACGCGCTATTCAGCTTACAACCAATAATGTCAGTGATTCACAGGTGCTTGGTGATTTACTTAATCAGATTCCACAAGATGAGCAGATTGACTCTGTTTATACCGATGGAGCTTATGACACCAAGCAATGCCGTGAGGTCATTGCAGATCGGCAAGCGCATGCGGTGATTCCACCTAGAAAAAAATGCGAAACCTTGGAAAGATACAAAGAGCAGCTCGCTAGATCGAAATGAATTACTTCGAACAGTTAATCTTGGAAGCAGTGCTTCTCAGGCAGGACACTATGGAAAAAATCAGGCTATCATCGGTGAAGTTTGGTTGAAACTAAGATGCACTGCATTAAATTATTAGGAGATAAACTCAGAGCAAGGCGTTTTGATAGCCAAGTCAATGAGATTCATGCACGTGTAGCAGTCCTCAACAGATTTACGGAATTAGGTCGACCACTTACCCAAATTACGCCTTAAATTTAGCTCAATTAGGGGCGCTTTGCATTTCAAATCTTTGTGCAACAAAGCTGTTTGAATAAAAACTTATCTATGTACCTTCAATTTTAAGCATGGTTTGATCCTATCTTTTCAAATAAATGGCCATGCAATACTCAGTAAAAATAATAGCCCTAATACGGCGCAACTCATTTGCCAAAAACGTAAAGGATCTCGTTCAATGATTGCTGGTGGTTTAGAGTTTAATAATTCTTTGGAAGGATGCATTAGATTATGAATGAGTTCAGACAAGGCCTCAAAACGATGTATCGGTTCAATACTCAGCGCTTGGCCTAAAATTTTATCTAACCATATAGGTAAATCTGGCCGATATTTCCTGATGGAATGATATTGAACTTTTTTCATCTGCTTTAAACTGTTACAGCGAGCTAAATCTGTCCCATAAGGTAATTGTTTGGTGAATAAATAATAGGCCATTACCGCCAAAGAAAATTGGTCTGAATGTACAGATGGCGAATGATCAATAAAATACTCCGGTGCCATAAATGCCAAGGTTCCGAGTGCTCGATTCGCATTTTTAGGATTAATTTCGACCAGGCCTCTTACTGCCGTTGAACCATAATCAATCAGTTTAATTTTCATGGCATTTTCTGCATTTATAACCATGATGTTTTTTGGTCGTATATCCTGATGTAGCATTTCCAGCCGGTGCATTGCATTTAAAGCCAAGGCTGTTTGTTGCAAAATTGGTAAAATCTCATCCAGATTTAAAGGCTTTTCTTGGCGATGCAGCCATTGAGCCAAGGTTTCACCCTGTAAATATTCATAACATTGGAATAAATATTTTTTCTCAGTGTTATGTGGATAACACTGCATCAGGTTGTCATGTTTCAGACGTTTCGATACCCAATCTTCGAGTTGAAACTGCTCTACGGCATTTTTATCTTGCTGTAAATCTACCCCCAAAGTTTTTATAACCAAGGGCTGCTGCTGAGTATCGTGTGCCAAATACAGGCAACTGCGATGATTTTGGTGCAAAATTTTATCAATCACATAGCCTTCAAACACTTCACCTTTACTGAGCTGTTGTGGAAATACATAATCCTGCTGAATATGAAACTGATTCAGTTCAGGCAGCTGTTCTACATGGATCACCTGGAGACTTAAGTTATCATCACTGCCCTGTTCTAAAGCTTTTTCAACGAATGCTTTGGCAAGTTGATTTAAATCTGCATCTACTAAAATTAAATCTAATAATTGTTGATCTGTGACAAATTCATAGACCCCATCCGTCATCAGTAAAAAAATATCTTTTTCTTTGAGCTCAATATTTCGATAATCAATTTCAATACGATAGTCGGCACCTAAGGCTCGGCTAAGATAATGCTCTCTTGAAGACAACCAGACACGATGATCATGGGTCAGTAATTCAATTTCATGATCGCGAATGCGGTAAATACGACTATCACCAACATGAAAAACATGGGCTTGTTGCTGTTTTAAAATCAGTGCAGATAAGGTACAGACATAACCTCGGTCTTTATCAAAACGTCCTTGACTTTGTTGAGTCTGTGCATAAAGCCATGAATTGGTCGCGCGGATCACCCGTTCTGCTGAAGTCTGTGTACTCCAGGCATCTGAAGTAGAATAATAGTCAGATAAAAAACTGCCAACGGCGGTTTCTGCTGCAAGATGACTGACATTACTGCTACCGATTCCATCCGCTATAACACAGGCAATACCTTTCTGTTTCAGCACATGTCCTTCGGGCAGATATACTCCATGGAAATCCTGGTTCTGTTGTTTAATTCCGGCAGTAGAATATTGCCCAATACTGACTTTTAATGTTTTTTTCATGCTGAAAGCTCAAAAAGGGATCTATATGATCCCTTTATAAAATGGTGAATATTAAAATTCTTTTTTAACACCAGTACGGACATGGGTTGTATAAAGTGCCAGACCTGTTAATGCCAAACCACCCACCAGATTACCTAAAGCAACCGGCAGTTCATTCCATAGGAAGTAGTCAGCAATCGAGAAGTCACCGCCCATCATCATGGCAAATGGGAACAGGAACATGTTAACGACAGAGTGCTCAAAGCCCATGGCAAAGAACAGCATAATTGGCATCCACATGGCAATGAATTTGCCACTCACCGTAGTAGACATCATCGCGCCAATGACACCTAATGACACCATCCAGTTACACAGCATGCCACGGATAAAAATAGTCATCCAGCCGGCGAATCCGTATTCGGCATAACCTAATGTCCGCTCCTCGCCAATATGCGCAATTTTCACGCCGACAGGGTTTGGATCCGCTGCAAAACCCATGGTATAAACCGCTGCCATGAGCACTGCAACGACTAAACAGCCTGTAAAGTTCCCTACAAACACCAAGCCCCAGTTTTTTAGAATACGTCCCCATGTCACCCCTGGGCGTTTATCTAGCCATGCCAGCGGCGTAAGTACAAATACCCCAGTTAACAGGTCATAGCCCAATAAATACAACATACAAAAACCAACTGGAAACAGGAGCGCACCAATTAGTGCTGATCCTGTTTGCACGGCTATGGTAATGGCAAATACTGCTGCCAGTGCCAAAATCGCACCTGCCATAAAGGCACGAATCAATACATCACGGGTTGCCATATGTAATTTGGATTCACCCGCATCTACCACTTTTTTTGCAAACTCTGCAGGAGCAAGATATGCCATGTCATCGTCCTCATTTTTAATATCTGGACCTGTTTTTAAACAAAAAGACGCCTAAGGTCTTTGAAACCTTAGGCGTCGTTGCCTTAAATATCAGAACAGGTAATTTTGTTATGGCGCCATTGCCATGCTTGTTATAAATAAAGCAAAAGCTGTGCCATAAATTATTTAAAAATCATTCAATTTTTTACGCTCTATTTAAAGCTAATTTCGTCCTCTAGTTGGCATGAGAACTGCATTAATGAAAATTCACATAAATGTATTTCAAAAATAATCTGGAGATTTTTATGATTACCCATCGTCAACAAGTAACTGACATGATCATTTCAGCGAAAGTTTTAAAGTCAATTAAATGGGCAGATGTCGCCAAAGAAATTGGTCTTTCTAAAGAATGGGTAACGGCTGCCTGCCTGGGACAAATGGCATTTAATAAACAGCAGGCAGAGAAAATTGGTCAGATTTTTGACCTTAGTGATGAGGCAGTAGCATGGCTGCAAATTGTACCTTACAAAGGCTCTTTACCAACCAGTGTGCCTACGGACCCTTTAATTTACCGCTGGTATGAAGTTGTAAATGTATATGGTTCGACTATTAAAGAGCTGATCCATGAAGAATTCGGTGATGGCATTATGAGCGCAATCGACTTCAGCATGGATATTCAGCGTGAGGAAAACCCGAACGGTGACCGGGTAAATGTCGTATTGTCTGGCAAGTTTTTACCTTATAAAACCTATTAATTAATCGTTTGATAAAGCCATCATATTGATGCTTTTCATTTCTTCGTAAGGAGATCTTTTATATCACCGTCTTTATCCTTATTTAATTTTGACTATACACAGCTTCTGGGTATAAGAGGAACCGACATCAATATAGTGACAGTTATCAATCTGGGTATGTTTTTTCACAATGGTATGCCCTAAATAGGTTTTGAACTGAACCGTACCGGGTTTGTCGGAGACTTTTTTATTTAAGTTAGGCCACCTGACCTAACGGGTTAATCTTATCATAGTACATTGCTTCAAACTCAAAAGGCGATACATAACCCAGTGCACTGTGTACACGCTTTTTATTGAACCAATCTACCCAATTTAATGTCGCAAGTTGTACATCTGCTAAACCTTGCCAATCTGCTTTTAGATATTCAATCACCTCTGTTTTGTATAAGCCATTCACCGTTTCAGCCAGAGCATTATCGTATGAATCACCAGTTGTACCGACTGATGCTCGTAAATTTGCAGCTTCTAAACGATTGGTATAGCGAATAGAAAGATATTGAACACCTCTATCGGAATGATGAATCACATTCTTTGGCATGCCTAGATCGTGCAATGCTTGCTCCAATGCATCGAGCACCATATCTGTATTCATTCGTGTAGATACTTTCCAGCCAACAATTGCTCGTGAGAATACATCAATAATAAAGGCGGTGTAGACCCAGCCTGAATTTGTTTGAATATACGTAAAGTCACTGACCTGAGATACCGTCTTGGTAGTCAATCAGGTTTTGAGATTATTCGACCAATAAATAATCTCTTTGATAGGCAGTCTGATGTTTTAAAACGCCATAACACAGATGTATAAGCTTGCGCATTGCAGCACCTAAAGCACACATTTTATTTTTACCCTGGCTTAATAATCGTTGATATAAAGCTTCAATGTGTGGATTATATTTAATCGCTGTTAATGCTGACATATACAATACTGAGCGTATTTTACTGTCACCTGCTTTTGATAAGTGACTTTGCTTGTTGACTGAACTGCCAGACAACTGATGTACTGGAACCAAACCTACATATGCAGCAGCTTGACTTGCTTTTTCAAACTTGTGCGAATGAAATAACCCCAACAGTAATAAGCCTGATCGTTCACCGATTGAAGGAATAGTTTGCAGTAATTTCAAATCCTGTTTCAATGTTGGATCTTGATCTATGTGATTATTTATTAACTTATCAATATGTTCAAGTTGCTGATTTAAATACTCAATATTCTCTTCAAGTAATTTAATCACAACAACGGAGGTATGAGTGGACTGCGCCTTTTCAAGTCGATTCTTTTCCTGCAATAGACTACCTAGATAGACATCTCGTCTGCCTAGTAAAGCTTTTAATAATCTGACATTTTCAGGTTCAGGCTGCCATATGATTAACTTTGCGGTGTAACCATAACGTGAAAGAGCTTCACTATCAGCTTTATCCGTTTTATTTAGCATGGACATGCCTTTGGCAAAGGCTCTTACTCGTGAAGGATTAGCCACACAAACCTTTACACCTGCATCATATAGATAATATCCCAAATTCTCATGATAAACCGAAGTCGCTTCCATGATTGCTGTCACTTGATCAGGTTCAATTTTAAGAGTGATGAGCCATTTGAGCAGACTGCCAAAGCCACTTTCTGTATTAGTAAATATTTTATTTTTTCTTTTTCCAGTCAAACCTTGAGGGAAAATGCAACAATCTATTTTGGTTTTACTGACATCAATACAGAGATGGATCCGTAAATTTGAACAACTCCTATAAGTGATATTCTGCTCCTCAAATGATGTTATAAACATCAATATATGGAGTATTTTATGGCACGTAGACCAAGAAGAAATCATTCAAACGACTTTAAAGCTAAGGTAGCACTTGCTGCGATCAAAGCAGAAAAAACACTTGCTGAATTGAGTTCTGAGTTTGATGTTCATCAAAACCAAATTATTGACTGGAAAAATCAATTGATCTCAGCTTCCTCGCAAGCTTTCGATCAATCAAAAGCTCCATCAGAACCCCCCATTGATCTTAAAAAGTTACATGCAAAAATCGGTGAGCAGGCATTAGAAATTGATTTTTTAGAAGGTGTGTTGAAGAAACTGGGCCGCTTCAACCACAAAAGTTAATCGATCACTCACTTCAGATTTCAGTATCTAAACAGGCTAAGTTACTGAAAGTCTCTCGTGGTTGTTATTATTATCGCCCAAAACCTGTTAGCTCATCAGATCTGAAACTGATGCGATGTATTGATGAATTACATATGCAATATCCTTTTGCAGGCAGTCGTATGATGCGTGATTTGTTGAATCGTCAAGGGCATCATATAGGACGACGTCATACACGTACTTTAATGAAGAAAATGGGTATTCAGGCGTTATATTGCAAACCAAATTTAAGCCAGGCTAATCAAGCTCACCGTAAATATCCATATCTGCTCAAAGGGTTGGCTATTCAGCGCAGTAATCAAGTGTGGTCTACGGATATAACGTATATCCCTATGGCAAAAGGCTTTGTTTATTTATGTGCTGTGATTGATTGGCATAGCCGCAAGGTACTTGCGCATAGGGTATCGATTAGTATGGAGGTGGATTTTTGTATTTCGGTTTTAAATGAAGCGATTGAAAAATATGGATCACCTGAAATATTGAATACAGACCAAGGCAGTCAGTTCACCAGTGATGCATTTATTGATGTATTGAAATCAAATGGCATTCAAATCAGTATGGATGGTAAAGGTCGATGGATTGATAATGTGATGGTTGAACGATTATGGCGGAGCGTTAAATATGAAGAGGTGTATCTCAAAGCTTATAGCAGTGTCACAGATGCGAAAAAGCAATTAAGTGCATATTTTGAGTTTTATAATTTGAAACGACCTCATTCGAGTCTAGACAAAATGACACCAAATGAGTTTTACTATGATCAGCTACCCCAACAAAACAAGGTGGCTTAACTAGAGCGGAATATCACTTATAAATACGCTTTTAGTTGTTCAAACAAGTGGGACCACCTCTATACCTAGCATAATCATGGTGATATTCCTTGAGTTTAAGCTATAATTTTTATCCCATTAACCATCATCTTACCTTGTGAATACAGCATCAAAGTGCTTAGTTACCGTTCAGAGTTGTATGAGGGATAAGGGCAAATTGTAGGTTTTATCTCAGGTTCAAATTTAAGATTTTAGCAGCACTCCAAACTCTACAATTTGCGTATAGTGGTAGCTAATCACTATATCAATCAAGATACAAGAAGCACTGCTTCGCAAGGGTCAGGATGATCAGCAGTAAAATTACGTTTCACTAAATCATCTGCCCGTTTTTGGTCATCTCGGCTACGGGTGGTTTGTTTGTTCTTACCTCGCCAAACACCTTGTATACCTAGCTTTTTCATTAATCGAGCAACAGTACAGCGTGCAATAATATAGCCTTCACGTTTCAGTTTTTGCCAGACTTTACGTACACCATACCGACCTGAACTTTCCTTCCAAATTCGTTTAATCTCCTCAGCATGATGCAAGTCATGTAAATCTCGCTTTGCTCGATGTTCCCTTGCGAAGCAATGCTTCTCATCGCAGAGATCTAGAGTCCGGTAATAGGTTGAAGCTGCGATCGGTAAAATCCTACAAATCGCATCAACACCATATAAGTCTTTATTGTTATGGATGAAATCCACCATTATTTGTGTGGGCGGTCGAGCTCCGCCTGGGCGAAAAAAGCAGCTGCTTTGCGTAGAATTTCATTGGCACGCTTTAATTCTTTGATTTCACGTTCCATTTGCTTCATTTTTTCTTGATCAGATATCTGTTGTACTTTAATAGGATTTTGCTGATCTAAATGCTTTTGATGCCAGGCACGAAGTGTTTCAGGAGCACAACCAATCTTAGGCGCAATTGCTGTGATTGCAGCCCAAGTAGAAGGATAATCTTTTTCAGATTCAATCAATAATTGAACCGCTCTTTCTCTGATTTCAGGGGTATATTTTAATTTTGTCATCGGAATAGTCTCTCAGAATATTGAGTCTCCGACAAACCCGGTACGGTTCAGTTTAGCAGATGTACAACTTGCGACACTAAACTGGGTATATTGGTTCAATAAAAAGCGTGTACACAGTGCACTGGGTTATGTATCGCCTTTTGAGTTTGAAGCAATGTACTATGATAAGATTAACCCGTTAGGTCAGGTGGCCTAACTTAAATAAAAAAGTCTCCGACAAACCCGGTACGGTTCAAAGTGACATATTCTCAAATACGGGTATCAGTTTATTTTGTTTAACGATAAAATTAACAACATAACCTTGATCTGTCTTCGTAAGTGTGTGGTTAGGAATGTAAGGATTAGTTTTCATGTTCTACCTTAATGGATGAATAATTTGTTCATAGGTCTAATAATTAGCTATCAAAATATGAAGTAAACTGATATCAATCTTATTTTACACCTTATAGTGAAAAGTGTAGCAAGTTGCTACACAGTCATATAACGTCTTTTCCAAATATTTCATTCAAACGTTTTCTATTTTCTTTTACAAAATTTGGATTATTTTTTAGTTTATATTTCATTTCTCGCTTAAATTCACTCATTGAACTGCCAGCTACAGCAAAATCCATTTGGAACATAATATCATTCACTATCACATTTGCTTGAGATTCAGTTAAGCACCCTTCTGTCTTAAACCACTTACTAAACTGTTTATAATTTGGGTCGTTTGCATAGATGTACCAAGACCTTACAGTCATATCGAACTTCGCACCTAATTCTTTAACAAGCGCATTATCATCAAAATTGACGTCTAAATAGATTTGAGTCTTATCATTAGTATTAGATGCAATGACTTCAGTGGCGTGCCTATTAAGAATTTTAAATCGAACTCCGACAATAGGTCGACCTTTCTTGATGGTATCGTATTGTAATTGAAGACTAGTCCTATCATTAATTTCTTCAATAATTTTGTCTAAAACGTATCGTCTAAAATCAACCCAACGATCATATTTTTTCTCCCCAATATCAATTAATGCTTTGATATTCTCCAGTGAAAGTTCAACCTCATAAGAATCTTGATTAGCATACTTAAATTCATTTTTGATAAAGTATGAATACAAACTCATACTGGTTACGGAGTCCAAAGCAAATAAATCTTTCAATTGATAAGTCGTAAAATTTCCATTTGCTAAACGAGTAAAATATGGCAGTACTTCACTGGTGAAACGTATCTGCAAAGCATTTTTAGCATCATCTTCCCAACGGAGTTCACGAATAATTGGAACTACTGAGTGTACTTTTTTAACTTTACGCTTATTATCATCCACGGGCTCTTCAATTACAAAATGAGCTACTCGTGATGATAATTCTTTATAAATACGATCAATAGCAACATTAATGGAATTCTTTTTGTCTAATCCTAATAATTCACCTAAATCATCTTTATGCAAATAAATATAAGTTTGCTCTGTAATTTCACGATCTTGATTATTCTTCTCACCATAATTTGCAACAGCCATTGCATAAAGTAGAGCTTTATACTCATTAGATGATAATTCAATGGGTCTAATCAGACGGTTACTTGTACTGACTACTCCATTATGTCGAATATTACCAATACAATAAGGTAGATGTTCTAATTCTTCTGGTTCGTTGTGATTACTCATAAGTGGAAAGATTAAAATATTTTCTATATGTTATACACAAAAGTGGAAGAAGATGCAAACCGCTCACTATTTTCACTTTCTTATATTAAGTTTACTCAGTTTATGACCATCAAACACCCTAAGAGTGGAAGAAGTGTCACTATAAAAGTGCAATTTAGATACTATTCAATCTTATGGTGGAATAAATATAGAATTAAACACTTATAAGTGACAATTCTTCCACCTTTGATAGTTCATCCTTGTCGATAAAGCAATTAACTTGAAAGTAGGACTAGCCTACAACATATCTAAAGTGGAATTACTCCATAAATATTCCACCACTCAAGTGACAAACCTTCCACCATTCAGATATTCTTGACTATCAAACATCATGTTATCAATTAAATTTTAAACAAATAGTTTATCCACAGAATCAAAAACATCTAATGACAAGTCTTCCACCTTTATTCTAAGATAAGCAAACTTATCAACACCATAAACAATTGAATTATAATATTTTAAACTAAAAAATCCACGTTAAAATAAATCATAATGACAAGTCTTCCACCATAGTGACAAGTCTTCCACTTATCAGTGACAGACCTTCCACTCATTAGTGACAAGCCTTCCACTTGTCAGTGACAGACCTTCCACTTATCAATGACAGACCTTCCACTTATTAGTGACATGTCTTCCACTTTAAAAATCATATCTATTTGTTTTTAAACAAATAAAATATGTCTAATTATAATTAACTAATTAACTAATTAATACTAATTAAAATTAGCTAGCTATATTTTTAAAAAAGTTAAATTTTTTTCCACTTCTTTTAAATTTAAAAATATGACAAAGGAACTGTAGCAAGTTGCTACAAATAACTTTATATTAAATGAAATCAAAGTAAATTCCTTAATACAAATATGTCAACTAAAATCATTGCTGTAGCTAATCATAAGGGTGGTTGCGGGAAAACAACTACCGTAGTACATCTTGCTTCAGAACTTGCTGAATTAGGAAATAAAGTCTTAGTCATTGATCTTGATCCACAAGCAAATGCAAGTTTACATATAGGATTAAGACACCCTAGCGAAGTTGAAACTACATCAGCTGAATTACTTATTGGTGATATAAGTCTATTATCGGAAGCATTAGAAGAAGAAACAAAATTTAAGAATGTTTCCTTAATATATGGCTCATTAACTCTTGGTAAAACTGAAGATCAATTGAAAGATGATATACCAAGACCATCCGAGGAACTTTCAAATAAATTGGAAATTCTAGAAGGGTTATATGACTACATTCTTATTGATTGCCCTCCGAGCTTAAAATTACTAACTAGCAATGCTTTAGCTGCTTCGACACATGTTATTGTCCCAATTGAATCTGGTTCACAATACGGTCTTTATGGTGTTACTGATTTAATTAATCATTTAAGTAAAATTAGAAGAGTTAACCCTAAATTAGAACTCTTAGGTGCTTTATTAATTAAACATGATGAGCGTCATAATGTATGTAAATTAATAAAAGATGAAGCTTTTAATCAAGTTGGAGAATTATTGCATACCACAATTCCAATGAGCACTAAGGTTAATCAAGCTGCAATTTTGCAACAACCTTTATTATCTGTTGATAAAAACTCAAAAGTTAGAAAAGCTTTTGAAAATTTAGCACAAGAAATTGTTCAACGTGTCGGATAATATAATTCTGGAAATACTATGGTAAGTAATAAAGAGCTATTGGCTAAACGTCTTCAGCAAAATACTCAAAAGCATCAAAATGCCCAAAAGGAGCATATAAAAGATGTCAAAGAGCTAAGACGTAATGTACAAATTACAGATATTCAAGCTAGTCCGAACCAGCCTCGAAAACTCTTTAATCAACAAGATATTGAAGATTTAGCAGCATCAATTGAGGAAATAGGGCTATTACAACCAATTGCGGTTCGTAGAATAAATGATAAATATGAGTTGATTGCTGGTGAAAGACGATTGAAAGCTCACCAATTTCTCAATAAGAACACCATTGAAGTAATCATTATTGATGCATCAGATGAAGAAGTTGCTTTATTAACATTAGCTGAAAATTTAAAGCGAGAAGACCTGACAGATTATGAAATATATGTTGGATTAACTTCTTTGGATGAAAAATTAAAAAAAAATAAGCAGAAGTTAGCAAAGTCATTAGGTATGAATCGTGAAGATATGTATAAATATTTATCTTTTGAAAAATTACCTGGAGAGTTAATTGAAGATTTGGAAAAACAGCCGTCATTATTAGCACGGACTGCTGCTACAGCAGTGAAAAAGTTTCTATCAGATCATGAAGAAAACCATGAATATGCTAAAGAAGCATTATTCGAAGCCTGGTCATATCTGCTTAAAAAAGAAGTTGAACAGACAAAATTGGCATCACTAGCTGAAAAAATCTTTAAGTCAAGAGAAACGAAAGATGTTATTCAAACTTCAATTGTACATAAAATTGAATATGATGGGAAAGTTGCTGGTAATATCAAATTTGACCATAATACATTGAAGGTATCTTTGAAAATCGGACAATTTGATGATCAAAATTTACAAGAATTAGAAACGTTCCTAAAACGAATGTTAGAAAAATATAATAAAAAATAGTGTAGCAATTTGCTACACTATTTTTTTGTAATTGGGAAAAATTATATAGGTTTTTAGCCCAGATTTTAATGGTGCAATATTCTCAGATAAATGGAAGGAAGCACTATGGGACAAGTTCTACACAGCAGCGCCACAACGACACAGGCAGTGCGTCGAGCAATACAAAATAGTCAAGAGAGCTTAAGAACGCTAGCCAAGCGTTACGGCATCAATCAAAAGACCGTCGCAAAATGGAAGAAACGTACTTCAGTAGATGATCTTACAACCGGCCCAAAGAATCCTCGCTCAAGCGTGTTATCGCCTGAAGATGAGGCGGCAATTGTTGCTTTTCGAAAACGCACTTTATTGCCGCTAGACGATTGCCTTTATGCATTGCAGCCGAGTATTCCTTATCTGACACGCTCGTCGTTACACCGCTGCTTGCAGCGGCATGGTATTTCACGAATGCCTGAGGTACAAGGTGATCGCCGTTGTCAAGAAGCGCTTCAAGAGCTACCCTATTGGTTACTTTCATATCGACATCGCTGAGATGCAAACAGCACAGGGTAAGCTTTATCTCTTCGTTGCCATTGATCGCACTTCCAAGTTCGCGTTCACTGAATTGCATACTAAAGCCAGTAAGATGGCAGCCGCGGAGTTCCTACGCAATCTGATTAAGGCTGTGCCCTATAGAATCCATACGGTGCTAACAGATAACGGCATCCAGTTCACGAACCGCACCTGTGATCGCTACGCCTCTGAGCACATCTTTGATCGGGTTTGTACTGAATGTGGCATTGAACATCGTCTTACCAAGGTTAAGCATCCATGGACCAATGGACAGGTCGAGCGGATGGAACCGAACGATTAAAGAAGCTACTGTCAAACGGTTCCATTACGACGATCACACTCAGCTATGCATTCACCTTGCTGATTTTATTGCTGCATATAACTTCGGCCGTAGACTCAAAACACTCAGGGGCCTGACTCCCTACGAATTCATCTGCAAACAATGGACAGATGAACCTGAACTTTTTAAGATTGATCCGATCCATCAAATGCCGGGACTAAACACTTTTCATCAAACTGAGTGATAGTAGTTTTGTCGTGGGTGGGGCCGATGCTAATTTACAGCAGCTGGCTCAGCAACTTGAATTGCGAGGAACACGTTTTGTTAAACGCTTGAATGTTACTATTGCATCACATACCGTATGTATGGATGCTGCGGTTCAGCCGTATCGGCAAGTTTTACAGCATCAAGACTTTGCTCGTTTATGCACGGCTATGATTAGCGGTTCGGGTGGACATAAGTTTTTTAAGACTACAGATGCAGTGAATGCGTTGATTCACCAAATGAATCATGCGATTGACTGGGATGCTTGTTTAACTGCAATACAAGAAAATCAGCCTGATGTTGTCTTAGAAATTGGGCCGGGCAACGCCTTAAGTAAAATGCTCTTGGAGCGTAGTCCAAATTGTATTGTACGTGCGGTGGATGATTTTAAAAGTTGGTCTGGGTTGCTGGTATGGTTAGAAAAACAGAACTTTGCATGAATTTGATAATGCATATCAAGGGTTCAAAAATTAGCGGTACTTGAATATTAGAGGGTAACATTCAAATACCGCATAAGTTTTCGATGTATGCACAACATTTATATGCTAACGATATGATGTCATGCTTTTTATGTATTTGGGTTCAACGCATAGACATAGGCCTGTTGTATTTGTCTATTCTCTAAAGTGACCTTAGTTAAAACACGCTGATATTCACTTCCTTCAAATTCATCCAAGCTGTTCCACAGCGTATCTAATTGCTCTGAACTAAATATATAACCATCAACAGTTTGCCCATCTGGGCACAGCATTAGCCCAGGAAAGCCAAGTTCTGCACCCCAACCAGCTTCCTTAAGCCATCCTTTCACAGAGCCTTTGCTCCATGTGCCAGCAATCGCTTCTAAAATATGAGCATTGGGTTTATTGGGGCCTAAGGTGCCGTAGACAAATAAGTGTTGTTGCATGAGGTAGAAATTCCTAAGGTGTTGGGGTTGATGAATGGAGTGGTTTTATTGAAAAAATAACGATGAGTGCAATTAGGATCAGAAAAATATTTAAGATAACGATGCCATTCCAGCCATGGCTTTGCCAAATATTTCCGCCATAGGCACCTATAATGCTTGAACCTAAATAATAAAAAAGCAAATATAAAGAAGTGGCATGACCTTTATTGGATATTGCAAGTTCTCCAACACGACTGCTGGCAATGGCATGGGCAATAAAAAAGCCGGTGGTCACACAGCCAATACCGAGAATAATCAAAAGCAACGAGGCAGAAAGTGTGAGTAGCACGCCTAAGAGCATGCACAAAAAGCCTAAGATCATCACCTGCTTTTTGCCTATTCGGTCTGCAATATTGCCTGCAATCGAAGAGGAAATAATACCTAAACTATAAGATAAAAAAATGAGGCTAATCTGGGTTTGGCTTAAATGATACGGTGCTGCAAAGAGTCTGAAGGTCACATAGTTAAACAGTGTGACAAATACACTGGTGAGTAAAAAGCCAATCCCATAGATTTTTAACAGCCGTGTATGACTTAAGTGTGCATACCATGCATGTAGATGGAACTTAAAAGAGAGACCTTGCTGGGCAATGAAATTTCGCGAATTAGGTAAAAGTTTCAAAAAACCAAATGCACAGAACAGACAAATGAAGCCGAGAATGGCCATGGAAATACGCCATGAGAAAAACTCGGTCAAAATGCCCATGCCAACACGTCCCATCATGCCGCCAAATGCTGTACCTGCAATATACAGCCCCATGGTTTTACTTAAATTTTTAGGACTAATTTCTTCTGCAATCCAAGCCATTGCAACAGCGGGAACTCCACCTAGAACAAAACCCTCTAAGCTTCTTGAAAGCATGAGAACATGCCAACTCGGTGAAACCGCGCATACCACATTGAGTATAGAAGCCAAAAGCATAGAGAAAAACATGAGGCCTTTTCTGCCCAATGTTTGTGAAAAGGCACTGGATAGCACGATCGACATAGCCAAAAAGCCTGTGGTTAAGGACAGTGCTAGAGCACTTGCACTGGGTGCAATATGGAAACTCTGACTTAAGTTCGGTAGTAAGGGTTGTACGCAATAGATCAGTGAAAAACTGGCAAAGCCCAACAAAAACAGCGCCATGCCCGCTCTTTTATACTCAACTGTACCTTGGCTGATGGTCTGCGGAATCGGCTGTTGAGGGGTAGACCAATCTTCTTCTAATGAAGAGCTCAGTTTCATGACTTGGCGGATTTAAAATGGAGAGAAGCTGTATTTTAAGAACTACATGCATATATGTATAATATATATAACTCAATAATGGTATAGCTTTAATATATGGAGCTGCGCAATATTCAATATTTTATTGCTATCGCGGAAGAGCAAAGTTTCTCTAAAGCGGCCTTACGTCTCGGCATAAGTCAGCCGCCGTTGAGTATGCAAATTAAAAAATTGGAAAGGGAAATTGGCGTTGAACTTTTTTATCGATACTCTCATGGTGTAGCTCTGACACCAGCAGGGGAAACTTTTCTTAAAATGGTTTTGCTTGTTCAGAACCAACTAAAAAATGCGGTGAAATTGACCCAAAGTACGGCAAATGGCGAATTGGGAGAACTACGCCTCGGCTTTACAGGCACCTCAATTCTAAACTCTTTGATTCCAACTGCCATTCAAGCATTTCAACAGCAATACCCTCAGGTGAATTTGGCATTAAAAGAAGCCAATTCTTTAATTTTAATTGAAAGTTTATTGAATAATGAATTAGACATTGCAATTGTACGACCACCTGCACAGTATCCTAAAGCCATTACGATTCGTAATTTGATCGATGAAAAATTGATTGCTGCCTTACCGATTCAATATCCCACAGAAGATGAGGTAGTAGATTTGGCAGAATTTAAGCATGAAAGCTTTATTGTCTCACCACCAGAGGTGAGTGCAGGGCTGTATGCCGCGATTTTAAATAGCTGCCAACAGCATGGCTTCACGCCTAAAATTGGACAGCAAGCCCCTCAGATTGTTTCAATTTTATCGTTGGTTGCGGCGAATTTGGGCATTTCTTTGGTGCCTGAGTCTACCCAACAGCTCAAAATTGAAGGGATTAAATATAAATACCTGAAGAATAAGACCGCGACAATTGGACTCGGTATTGCGTTTAAGGCGGATTTGCATAGCCAACCTGCAATCAACTTTTCCAGTTTATTGAATAGTATTGTGAGGCAGCATCATCATTTAAAAGGTTCACTGTAATTCACTCTATGTCATTTTAAATATGAAGTGTCAGCACGTCACTCACTGAGTCAAATAGCCATTTAAATAAGATCAGAAAGTCAGTTCTCGATTCAGCACCAAAGCATGTCTAGACGGCTAAATTTAAGTAATCTAGAGGAAAATATGCATAAAAAATGCCTATGTTGCAAGTTTACGATTCTTTTTAAAGCTGCGTAATCCTTCAAGCATGAGGGTAAAAACTGCGAGCCAAATGGCGATATAGGTTGGCCATTCTGCTGAAGTAATGCTTTCCCCTAAGGCGATTGAAACGGCCACTAACAGTATTGGTTCAACATAAACCAACAGTCCAAACAGGCTTAAGTTTAAATGCAGGGCAGACAAGGACTGAAATGCTAAAGCCGACGCACTAATAACACTAAATATAAAAAAAGTGGAAGAATAATTTACTAAGTTATTGTTTTTATGTTTATGCTTGTTTTATATGTGTATGAGAATAACTTCTGATTACTAGTTTTTACCTGAAATATACCGATTGAAAGATTCTGATATGTGCTGAAAAAACAGGAGGTTTTAAATTGGTAAACTATACATACTCATCATGATTTTAAGCAGCCATTGAAGAAGAAGTTGATCAAGGTATTGGAGAATCCTCGCATTCCCAAAAACAAGCTGTCAGGACATCCTAATCGCTACAAGATCAAAATTCGCAGCATTAGTTATCGTTTGGTTTATGAAGTCATTGATGATGAAGTAGTTGTCCTCGTGATTGCTGTAGGCAGACGTGAAAACAATGCTGTCTATGATGATGCCAACTCTCGTCATTCATAAATGATGTAATGCCCATAAGCTGATAGTGTCTATGAAAACACTCAAAGTAGGTAAGTTTCAGTAACATACTCATCTTATTCGGTAACGACAGTCAGTTTCCTGTCCGAGCTGAACCTAGTAAGAGTAAAGGTGGCGGTAATCCTATTATATCTGAGCAATACAAAGCCAATCCCTCGAAATTTAAGTATTACGATAATTTCGGTATCTCAAAGATATACGACAAGTAATGTCGACGTGCTACTTACTTACTCATGTGCTTGTTGGTAGTATTGCCTTAATGAAAATACCTGCATAATCATAGGATTCAATATGGCTCGTACTCCAAAGCAAACCAAACAAGAACCCTTAGAGGTTGTGTTATGGAAGACAGCAGACAAACTTCGTAAAAATATTGATGCTGCAGAGTACAAGCATGTAGTCCTTGGTTTGATCTTCCTCAAATACATCAGCGACACTTTTGAAGCGCACTACAATTTACTGGTTTCAGGTGAAGGTGAGTTTGATGGAGCAGATCCTGAAGATCGTGATGAATACACTGCATACAACGTGTTCTTCGTCCCTGAGAATGCACGTTGGTCTTACCTGTTAAACCAAGCCAAACAGCCTAACATCGGTAAGCTCGTCGATGATGCAATGGAAGCCATCGAGAATGACAACCCTCAATTGAAAGGTGTACTTCCTAAAGTCTATGCACGTCAGAATCTCGATCCTACGAGTTTAGGTGAGCTGATTGACCTTATTGGTAACATTGCACTAGGCGATGCGAAATCGCGCTCTGCTGACGTTCTAGGGCACGTATTTGAATACTTCCTGGGTGAGTTCGCTTTAGCTGAAGGCAAGCAAGGTGGGCAGTTCTACACGCCTAAATCTATTGTGAGCCTATTGGTCAATATGCTTGAGCCATACAAAGGACGTGTATTCGATCCTTGCTGTGGTTCGGGCGGTATGTTCGTACAGTCTGAGAAGTTCGTAGAGTCGCATCAGGGGTTGGTTGATGACATTTCCATCTATGGTCAAGAGAGTAACCAGACTACTTGGCGACTCGCTAAAATGAACTTAGCCATTCGTGGCATTAACTCAGAGCATGTGAAATGGAACTCTGAGGGTTCATTCCTGAATGATGCACACAAAGACCTGAAAGCGGATTACATCATTGCCAACCCACCATTCAACGTCTCTGATTGGAGTGGTGAACAGCTTGTTGGTGATGCTCGTTGGTCATTGGGAACACCACCAGCAGGCAATGCAAACTTTGCCTGGATGCAGCACTTCCTGTATCACATGTCACCTAAAGGTCAAGCAGGTGTCGTCCTTGCAAAAGGTGCGCTTACCTCTAAAACCAGTGGTGAAGGTGAGATTCGTAAAGCCTTGGTTTCAGAAGCCAATGTCATCGACTGTATTGTGAACCTGCCTGCCAAGCTATTCCTGAACACACAGATTCCTGCTGCTTTATGGTTTATGCGTCGTGACCGTGTTGGTTCAACTAAGTACAAAGATCGCAGCAATCAAATTCTGTTCATTGATGCTCGTAACCTGGGCCACCTGATTAACCGCAGAACCAAAGTACTGTCTGACGAAGACATCAAGCTGATCACGGACACTTACCACAATTGGAGAAACCAAGACGGTGAGTATGAAGATGTAGCAGGCTTCTGTGCATCTGTACCGCTTGAGAAGGTAGCTGAGCTTGATTATGTACTGACACCAGGTCGTTATGTGGGCTTGGCAGATGATGAAGATGAGTTCGACTTTAAGGAACGCTTTACAAGCCTGAAGACTGAATTTGAAGCACAGCTTGCAGAGGAAGCGAAGCTGAACCAAGCCATTGCTGAGAACTTGGCGAAGGTGACTGTATGAGTGATAGTGTACCTTTTGGCAGTTTGCTAGCCAAGATTATCGATAACCGAGGAAAAACCTGCCCAACCAGTGAAGATGGTATACCACTGATTGCTACAAACTGTATTAAGAATGAGCACCTGTATCCGGTCTATGAGAAAGTTAGATATGTTAGTCAAGAGATTTATGACACTTGGTTTAGAGGACATCCTGAACCCGGTGATTTAATCTTCGTGCTTAAAGGCACTCCTGGTAGAGTAAATTGGGTTAACGATCCTGTAGATTTCTGTATAGCACAGGACATGGTTGCTTTAAGAGTTGATGAGAGCAAAGTCGACCCTAAATACCTGTTTGCTGTTCTTAGGTCATCACAGATACAACAAGAAATTGAGGGACTACATGTTGGTTCCTTAATTCCTCACTTTAAGAAATCAGATTTTGATGATCTTCAAATTCCATTAGTTGAACAAAAACTTCAAAAGTATATTGGTGATACGTATTTCAACTTGTCGTTAAAGATTGACTTATTGCATCGTCAGAACAAGACTTTGGAAGCCATGGCTGAAACGCTTTTTCGTCAATGGTTTATTGAGGAAGCGAAAGAGGATTGGGAAGAAGTACCTTTATCTGAGGTTGCTGTAATTCAAAATGGATATGCTTTCAGTAGTAAAGATTATGTTGAAAAAACAGTAAATGAATATGAAGTCCTTAAAATGGGTCATATAGATAAGAATGCTACATTGAAGTTAAATCCCAAAAGAGACTATGTACCAAGGAAACCAGAGCTCAAAAGATTTGTCTTGAACTACAATGACATTGTTATGCCTATGACAGACATGAAAGATAATGTAGTGATTTTAGGTGTTCCGGCTCTAGTTGATGCAAATGACAAATATGTCCTTAATCAAAGGGTTGCTAGAATTTATTTAAAGGAAGATTCCAAGCTATCTAGTATTTATTACCTATTTTTACAGCTAAAAGATCCTGACTTTATAGCTAGATTGCAGAGCACAGCTAATAGTGGTGTCCAAGTGAATTTATCTACACAAGCTATTAAGGACTGTCCAATAGTAATACCATCTTTGGAAAAACAAGCTGAGCATAGAAATACAATCACAGGTTTTTATGAGCAAATCTCTAATAACCGTAAGCAAATCCAAACACTAGAAAACCTACGAGACACGCTTCTACCAAAGCTCATGAGTGGTGAAGTGAGAGTCCAATACCAAACAGAAGAAGTTGCATAACATTGAGGTGAAGTCATTTATTGGCTTCACCTTTTTTACATCCAAGGGGTAAACCATGAACAAGAAGCTGATAGGGGCTTTAATAGCAATCGTAGTCGTGATCTGTGGCTACCTGTATGCAACACCATACCTTGCACTCAACAACATCAAGAAAGCAGCACAAGCAGGCGATAGCGACACAGTGTCGAAGTATATCGACTATCCAAGCGTGCGTCAGAGCTTTAAAGATCAAATGAATGCCAAGATGGCTAAAGAGCTGATGAATCAAGACAATGATGGATTTGCAGCATTAGGTGCAATGCTGGCTTCAACCATGGTCGATAAGATGATTGATGGTTTTGTCACACCTGAAGGGATGACCCTAATGCTACAAGGCAAAGACCTAAAACAATCAGCACAGCAGTCAATGGGTGGGCAAGATTCATCAAACCAAGAAAATGAAGAACCTAAGCCAGAGTATGAAGCAGGCTACACGTCCCTAAATGATTTTGAGGTGGTCATTAAAGATCAGGATCAATCCAAAGAAGTCAAAGTGCTCATGGCTCGTGATGGCTTAAGTTGGAAGATTCACAAGATCGCTGTGCCGATGGATTAAGTAGAAGAGAATAAGAGGGAAACAGAATGATAAAGCGCATGACTCAAATGGGATTTGGCTTGATTGCTGTAGTTGGCTTTGCTGCCACTGTCCAAGCAGCACCAGCTAAATTCAATCATAGCGGTATACAAAAAGGTAAAGTCATAGAAACTTGTTATCACTCTCCTTGTTCAGTCGCCAAGTTTGTCTCTTACAAACAACTGAACAAGACAGCGACAGAATCCAAGATCCAAGTGACCTTGCTAGGTGGGAGCCGTGAGTGGGAAGCCAAGAAAATTGACTGGAACAAGTCGCCACATAAAGTCACTGTGAATTGTTCATACAAACGACCAACAGTTCAGATCGGTTCACAAAAGACTCTGATTCCACTCAATGATGGTTTAGGTGTACCAGGTGTTCTAATGGTTGATGCTGAACTCTACCTCTATGCTTGCCATAAGTTTGAGGGAGCTATTGAGGATGCTGTGCGGAAATATGGTTATAACGTGCAGGACGATGAATAAGGTTTCTCAGCTTTACATCAGATAACAATTAATGAGTCCAGGTTATATGGACAAGTTTAGGGGGAAGTAATCAAGTGACTAAGATGACCGAATCAGATATTGAGCTGATGGCGATAGAGCAACTGGAGGGAATGGGCTATACCTATGTGTATGGTCCTGAGATTGAATCCAAGGGAAGCAATCCTCTGCGAAGCTATAAGCAGGTCATCTTAGAAGCCAAAGTGCTTGAAGCATTACAACGTCTAAATCCTCATTTGAGCGAAGACAAATGCCTTGAAGCACTGAAGCAAGTCACCAATCTGCACTCCCCTGATATGCTCAGTAACAACCAAGCATTTCATCGCTTGTTGACCGAAGGGGTAAACATTGAAGTCAGTAAAGATGGCAACACTCAAGGTGAATATGCTTGGCTGATCGACTTCGACAACCCAACCAATAACGAGTTTCTAGTCATCAACCAAGTCACCATCAAAGAAGATCGTTGGACAAGACGACCAGACCTGATCCTGTATGTGAATGGCTTACCATTGGTAGTCATTGAACTCAAGAACGCTACTGATGAAAATGCTACTGTAGATGGCGCATATAAGCAGATCCAGACTTATCAAAGCCAAATCCCTAGTCTGTTCACCTACAATGCCTTTAACGTCATCTCTGATGGTTTAGAGGCGAAAGCAGGGACTGTCTCAGCAGACCTGAGTCGTTACATGGCGTGGAAGACTTCTAATGGTCAAACCAAAGCAAAGAATACGCAGGCACAGCTAGAAGTCTTAATTCATGGTTTGCTCAATCCAGTCACCTTACTGGACATGATTAGGCACTTCATTGTGTTTGAATCCAACAAACAAGAAGATGCCAATGGCTTGATCACCATTAAAACCATCAAAAAGATGGCTGCATATCATCAGTACTATGCAGTGAATGCAGCAGTCCTCTCTACTATTCGTGCATCTGCAGTGAACTCGGACTCGAAATCTGCAGAAGTCGCAATGCAGCATCAAGGTAGAAGCAAGCTCGAACTTGTGCAACAACAAGCAGTAGGTGACAAGAAGGCAGGTGTTGTTTGGCATACACAAGGCTCAGGCAAGTCTCTGTCCATGGTTTTCTATACAGGTAAGATTGTCTTGGCTTTGGATAATCCAACTGTTGTTGTGATTACAGACCGTAATGACTTAGATGACCAACTGTTTGGAACCTTTGCAGCATCAAGCCAGTTATTGCGTCAGACACCGAAGCAGGCAGAGAATCGAGAAGAACTCAAAGAGCTGCTTAAGGTGGGTTCAGGTGGGGTGATCTTCACCACTATCCAGAAGTTCCAACCTGATGATGGTGGCAGTGTCTATGAGCAGCTCTCAGACCGAACCAACATTGTGGTGATTGCAGATGAGGCACATCGTTCACAGTATGGTTTCAATGCAAAGGAAGTGGATGTTAAAGATGATGATGGCAAGGTCGTAGGTAAGCGTACTGTCTATGGTTTTGCCAAGTACATGCGTGATGCTTTGCCGAATGCCACTTACCTTGGCTTCACCGGTACACCCATTGAGAAGACAGATGTCAACACACCTGCAGTGTTTGGTAACTATGTCGACATCTATGACATCTCTCAGGCTGTTGAGGATGGTGCTACCGTTCGCATCTTCTATGAAAGCCGACTCGCCAAGATTGCCATTAGTAAGGAAGGCAAAGAGCTCATCGAAGACTTTGATGACCAGTTCACTGAGGAAGACTTAAACCAGACACAAAAAGAGCGAGCGAAGTGGGCAAGGGTCGAAGGACTGATTGGTAGTAAAGAGCGTATTAAAGCGATTGCCAAAGACATCGTAGAACACTTTGAACAACGTCTTATTGCCAATGCAAACCAAGGTAAAGGCATGATTGTCAGCATGTCTCGTAGGATTGCTGTAGATCTCTACAATGAGATTGTAGCGATCAAACCAGAATGGCATAGTGATGACTTGCACGATGGTGTAATTAAGGTCGTGATGACCTCATCTGCTTCTGATGGTGAGGAGATTGCCAAGCACCATACGACCAAGCAACAGCGCCAAATCCTCGCTAATCGTATGAAGGACAATGATGACAAGTTAAAGCTCGTCATTGTTCGGGATATGTGGCTGACTGGTTTCGATGCACCAAGTATGCACACGCTCTATATCGACAAACCAATGAAAGGTCATAACCTCATGCAAGCCATTGCACGAGTTAACCGAGTCTATAAAGACAAAATTGGTGGTTTGGTTGTTGATTACCTCGGTATTGCATCAGATCTGAAAGAGGCTCTGTCCTTCTACTCTGAGGCAGGTGGTAAGGGTGATCCTGCACTGGTTCAGGACGAAGCTGCGACTATCCTGCAAGAGAAGCTTGAAGTGCTTGATGGCATTATGCATGGCTTTAATTATCAGGAGTACTTCAAAGCCGATACCTCTCGTAAGCTGAACATCATTCTGGAAGCAGAGGAACACATCCTCGGTGTGGACCAGGGTGAAGGTAAGACACGATTCCTCAATGCAGTATCAGCGATGTCACAGGCATTTGCATTAGCTGTACCTCATCCAAGTGCGATGGAAGCAGCGCCAGTGGTTGCATTCTTCCAGGCTGTAAAAGCACGACTGGCCAAGTTCAGTGATGGTTCAGGAAAAGTCTCAGGCCTCAGCAATGCTGAATTGGAAGCCAAGGTCAAACAGACCATTGACCAGGCGCTTGTGACTGAACAGGTAGTCGACATCTTTGATGCAGCAGGAATCCAGAAACCAGACATCTCTATTCTCTCTGATGAGTTCATGCAGGAGATGAAAGGCTATAAGCACAAGAACATTGCACTAGAGACCCTCAAGAAGCTCTTAGGCGATGAGATCAAGATGCGAGAGCAGCGTAGTGTCACCCAAGGTAAAAAGCTCATGGATATGCTGAGCTCTGCGATCAAGGGTTATCAGAACAAGGTACTGACTGCAGCCGAAGTGATTGATGAACTCATCAAGTTAGCTAAGGCAATCCAAGAATCAGACAAGCTCGCTGAAGAACTGAATCTGACCGAATACGAATATGCTTTCTATTCAGCAGTTGCAGACAATGACAGTGCTAGAGAGTTGATGCAGAAAGAGATCCTACGCGAACTTGCAGTTGTTCTGACTGAGTCTATTCGTAAGAATGTAACTTTGGATTGGACTATCAAAGAGGCTGCTAGAGCGAAGCTGAGAGTCATTGTGAAGCGCTTACTCAAGAAGTATGGCTACCCACCTGATATGGCTTTACTGGCGACAGAGACTGTACTTGAACAGGCAGAGCAATTGGCTGAAGAATTAGCAACGGCAGCTTAATTCATATCACTAAACAATAACTAAAATGTGTGCTTCATAGAGATCGTTTCAATTTAGCGATCTCTAAATCCATCTTGTAGTTCAATCAGAAGTATTTTCTCAAGATCAGCGTAGCTCTCGCCTACTGCAGCTTTCTTGCTAGCAATAACAGAAAACTAAAAAAAATTGGAAGAATATTTGAAATTTAGATCAACTTTAATAAGAAAAACCTATGTAGTTGTTGATAATTGTAATTTTGAGAAAATTTAGTTGATAGATTAAATGTCTTTTCATATAAAAAGATATGTTCATTTTTTATATCGATAAAAATGTTAAAATTTGACTATTTAGTAAAAAATATTGAGATTTTTATAGGGCAATTTATCATGCCCTTTTGCTTTGACCGACCAGATGTTCTGCTTGAGATAGTAAAAATTAACTCAGAACTACTAAAAATCAAAAAGATTAAACAGAGTCAGAAAGTAGTAGTACAGGCAAAGTTCAAAGTAATCTACGTCAAAATTTGGCAAAAAATCTTGCTATTGATGCAAAGGGAGCCAGGATTACGTGTGCATTCTAATTATGTTGCAATCTTACAGCTGATACATAATCTTGATGATTTTATCGAAAAATCACAGCAACACTTGTGCTTTGAGAGAAAAGCTCAGAAAGAGCTAGATGCTAAATTTTTTGCTAGATTTTTTAAGCTGACAAAAAGTTCAATCAAAGATCAACTTTTACCAAATTGTTCAGATCGTAATGAATTTAGACAATGCAATGTGATAAAAAATTAAGCGAAAATGAATATGCCGAAGATTGACGCAGAAGAGCACTTTTTAGATTTAGCAGAAAAATTCCAAAAAGATTATTGTCTGTTACGTGATCTTGTTGTGAATACACAATTTATTGATCTATCAGATGATTTGTATAAAGAAGTCTACGCGCTATACAAATTAGCACAACAAATTTATAGCTATATATCAGGCTCCAGACAGATCGGTAAGTATTATTTTTTGGCTGCTTTGAGTTATTTTTCATGTCCGAATATTAGTAATACTCAAGAATTGTCGTCTGTACGTTATTTGATTTTGCAAGCGAGTTTTTTAACATATCGGCAGTATCAAGAATTTGCAAAGATTGATAAAGCTGAGAATAAGCAAAAACATGTTTGTGATCTCTTTCGCTATGTATCACGATATGTTCTGGATTCTAATCATGCTGAATTATTTCAAGAATGCAGTGAGCTACTAAATCGCTATGTCATGTACGAACGTAACTTGAAAAAGGAGGATCGTAATCAACTTTTTAATATTAAAGATTTCAAACAAGTACAAGCCATAGAGTATTTATCGGCTCTATTAATAATTTTTAAAAGACTTGATGATCGTCGTGTTGTTCATCGTCAGCGTAAGTCAAAAAAAAGTAAAGTTTTGCAATGGCCGACGAAAAATGAACTCAAAAAATTTCGTGAAATTAAAACAGGTAAGCAAGTAGATATTGGACATAACGCAAAGATCAGTATTTATGATGCCGCTCTTCACAAAGATGAAGAGGGTGAAGTTAATCTATTAGATCCTGAAATGGAGTTTTATTCAGAAGATGAAAAGTCTAAAAATTTAAATTATATACTCAGCGATAATGCGACGCATCTAATGCGGCATCGCCAGCGCCGTCATGCGCCATTTATTACAAATCCACATTATTTGGCGCCAGATATACTGAAGCAAATTGTTTATGTGTTGAGAACTGAGTTAAATAGGGACTGGAATGATGCTGCAATCGCTGCAGCATGTTTATTGTCACTTTTGACGGGATTATCACCCGTCGCACTGATGGATTTTAACGAGCTTATTCAAGATGGAATTTTGATCCAAAATGGTTAGAGGTGGTCCCACATGTTTGAACAACTAAAAGCTTATTTATAAGTGATACTCTGCTCTAGTTAAGCTACCTTATTTTGTTGTGGTAGCTGGTCATAGTAAAACTCATCTGGAGTCATTTTGTCCAGACTCGAATGAGGTCGTTTCAAATTATAAAATTCAAAATATGCGTTTAATTGCTTCTTCGCATCCAAAACATTGCTGTAGGCTTTGAGATACACCTCTTCATATTTAACGCTCCGCCATAATCGTTCAACCATCACATTATCAACCCATCGACCTTTACCATCCATACTGATTTGAATGCCATTTGATTTCAATACATCAATAAATGCATCACTGGTAAACTGACTGCCTTGGTCTGTATTAAATATTTCAGGTCGACCATATTTTTCAATAGCTTCATTTAATGTTTCTATGCAAAATGTAACCTCCATACTAATCGATACTCTATGCGCAAGTACCTTGCGGCTATGCCAATCAATCACAGCACATAAATAAACAAAGCCTTTTGCCATAGGGATATACGTTATATCCGTAGACCACACTTGATTACTGCGCTGAATAGCCAATCCTTTGAGCAGATATGGATATTTGCGGTGAGCTTGATTAGCCTGGCTTAAATTTGGTTTGCAATATAACGCATTAATGCCCATTTTCTTCATTAAAGTACGTGTATGACGTCGTCCTATATGATGTCCTTGACGATTCAACAAATCACGCATCATCCGGCTACCTGCAAAAGGGTATTGCATATGTAACTCATCCATACACCGCATTAGCTTCAGATCTGATGCACTCACAGGTTTTGGGCGATAGTAATAACAACCACGGGAGACTTTCAGCAGCTGAGCTTGCTTAGATACTGAAATCTGAAGTGAGTCATCGATTAACTTTTGTGGTTGAAGCGGCCCAGTTTCTTCAACACACCTTCTAAAAAATCAATTTCTAATGCCTGCTCACCGATTTTTGCATGTAGTTTTTTTAGATCGATGGGTGGTTCTGTTGGAGCTTTTGATTGATCGAAAGCTTGCGAGGAAGCTGAAATCAGTTGATTTTTCCAGTCGATAATTTGGTTTTGATGAACATCAAATTCAGCACTCAATTCAGCAAGTGTTTTTTCTGCTTTAATCGCAGCAAGTGCTACCTTAGCTTTAAAATCATTTGAATGATTTCTTCTTGGTCTACGTGCCATAAAATACTCCATATATTGATGTTTATAACATCATTTGGGGAGCAAAATATCACTTATAAGTGTTGTTCAAATTTCCTGATCCACCTCTCTATTTATTAAAAGTATAAGCGATATTAATTTAATAGTTTTGATTTAATCCAGCGTAATAATTTTTAGGATAAAGTAAAAATAAAAATAATTGATTTCAATCTGAATCAATTCAGATTGAAATCGTGCATGATTAATTTTGCTCTAAAAAAATAATGATTAAAATTTATAAAGTAAAGTAGATGAATGTATTTTCACGACATTGTAGGGATATTTATTAACTGGCCCTTTAACGGAGATGAAATTTTGTGACTGAGTATATTCTTGAATTGATTTAAGCAAACTCATTGCTTCTCGAGATAAGGGGGATATGGTTTTCTTTTTCCGCCTTCATCTGCTCTTTAGAAATAACCGAGATATTATGCTTAGGTGGAAATTACCCTTTAGATCCTGAAAAAATTGGATTTCCAAACTTAATTAGATCTTAAGAACTTAAATTTATCCTGAGAGAAAATATTTTTGAGGGTAGATCAGTGAGTCAACAAGTGAGTGTATTACGAAATAATAAAATATTTCTCAGTATTTGCACATTGGTCTTGGTAATTTTAGGAGTTTGGTGGGCGAGCAGTTCACTATTTAATAAAAATAAAGCGGAAAAATCAAAGCCACAAAATGTAACCGCCAATGAAACAGAAACCATAGATGTCTCTGGTAATCAGATTTTAATTTCGCCCACACAGATTCAACAGGCAGGTATTCAATTACAAACTTTAGGACAAGCGACAAGTGATGTACAACTTGCACTGACTTTGCAGGGGCAAGCGCAGTGGTCACCTCAAAGTAAAGTGGTCTTAACGAGTCCTGTAGCGGGTATAGTGCAACAGGTACTAGTGCAACCTTTAGCCGAAGTTGGTCTCCATAGTCCTGTACTGGCTATTCACAGTCCCGATTTAATTCAGATTCAAAATGAAATTTTACAAATTCGTGCACAACTGCAATTAGCCAGCCAAAATTTGGCACGTGAACGCAGTTTATATGCAGAAGGGATTATTGCTGAAAAACGTGTACAGGAAGCCCAGAATGTAGTGCAACGACTGAATATTGATCTGAATGCCAAGCAACGCATGTTGCAGTTTATGGGCGGAAGTAGCAGTCAGGGATTGAATCCCGTGGTGTATGTCAAAAGTCCAGCCAGAGGCAGTGTAGAAAGTTTACAGGTATCTGCAGGTCAGTATGTAGAAACCGGTGCAGTACTGGGCCAGTTGGTGAATAGTGATCTACCTTTGCAATTAATGCTGCAAGCCCCTTTAGCGGATAGCAAATATATCCAGATTGGCGATTTGGTCAAAGTTGAGGGGTGTGAAATTACCGGGCAGGTACAACAAATTGCACCAGCACTTTCAGGCAATACGCAATCTCAAAATGTTCTAGTCCAAATGCAGGCCAAGGATAACTGTTTAAAAGTACAACAGTTTGTTAAAGCGAATATTCAAAGCCATAACCCGACAACAAAAACCGCATGGGTAATACCGAGTGCTGCCTTAACTTTAAAAGATAACAAGCACTTCATTTTTATCAAGAACCAAAATGGTTTCGTGGCAACGCCTGTGGAACTAGTGGGGGCGAACCAGCAGCAAAGTCATGTGATTGGAAATGCATTAAAACCTGGAATTCAAGTTGCTGTGCGGGGTGTCGAACGTCTAAAAGCCGTTTGGTCAGGTTTCGGTGCAGAGCAGGCACCACCTGCCAGCAGTAGCACTGCGGTGAATTGAGGTTAGGCACATGTTAAAACGTATTATTGCATTTTCACTGAGTCAACGAATCCTAATGCTGTTATTGGGTATGGCAATCAGTGTTGCGGGTTATTTGGCATTTACCAAATTGCCGATTGATGCCTTTCCCGATGTATCAAGCACACAGGTTCAAATTGTGATGAAATCTCCTGGCATGACGCCAGAAGAGGTGGAAAGCCGTATTGTGGTACCGATAGAACAGGAAATGTTGGGAATCCCTCATCAAACTGTACTACGTTCACAATCTAAATATGCTATTGCAATCATTACCCTGGATTTTGCAGAAGGGACAGATCCTTATTGGGCCCGACAACAGGTCAATGAGCGTTTGACTGGAGTCATGTCAGCTTTGCCTGGCAATGCCTCTGGCGGGATTGCGCCTATGACGACGCCATTAGGTGAATCTTTTATGTTCACTTTACATGGTCCTATGAGTGATATGGAAAAACGAACCTTGCTCGATCGGGTCGTCCGTCCACAGCTCAGAAAAATTGAAGGGGTAGCGGATGTCAATGTCCTGGGTGGTTTGGCACGTACCTTTGAAGTGACACCCAACCTGGATGCTCTGGCATCGAGAGGTCTCTCTCTTGATCAGTTAAAACAAGCCATTGAATTAAATAATGCAAGTGACGGTGCGGGGCGTCTGAATGAAAATGGAGAATCATTACTGATTCGTAGCGATAGTCGTGTCACCAATTTACAAGAGCTGGGTGAGATTATTGTTTCCAATCATCAGGGGACGCTGGTGCAAGTGAAGGATGTCGCCGATGTTCATACCGGTGCCCTTACCCGTTACGGAGCGGTAACCGAAAATGGTCAGGGTGAAGCTGTTGAAGGGATTGTCCTCACCTTAAAAGGCGCCAATGCACGTCAGGTTGTGCAAAGTGTGCGTGAACATTTGCATGACATTGAGAAAAACTTACCCCCGGGCGTTACGATCAAGCCTTTTTATGACCGTGGTGAACTGGTGAATCGTGCCATTCATACCGTGAGTAAAACCTTGGTCGAGGCGATTGTATTGGTCCTGATTTTATTGCTGTTGTTTTTAGGCAATTTAAGAGCCGCTTTGGTGGTTGCCGCGATTTTACCTTTATCTGCGTTGAGTACTTTCTTAATGATGCGTCAGTTTGGATTAAGTGCCAACCTGATGTCATTGGGTGGTTTAACCATTGCCATTGGTTTGCTGGTCGATGCGGCGGTTGTGGTGGTTGAAAATATCGAAATGCAACTGGCAGATGCACACGAGTCCAAACACCGTTCGTTTTTACCCCCGCTGAATGTCATTTATCGCGCGGTTTGTGAGGTGGCGGTGCCGGTGACTGCAGGAATGATCATTATTATGCTGGTCTTCATTCCGTTAATGACGTTGCAAGGTCTGGAAGGGAAGCTTTTCTCTCCAGTGGCACTGACCATTGTCTTTGCATTGTCGAGCTCACTGATTTTTTCATTAACGATTATTCCGGTGCTGTGTTCCTATTTTTTAAAATCTCAAGCACATCACACGCCGTATATTGTTGCTAAGCTGGAACAGGCATATAGCAAGGTGTTAAATGCAAGTTTGGCCCATCCGAAACGTGTTTATGCTTTGGCCGGAGGTGCTTTGGTGGTTGCTGCACTCATTTTTCCACTCATTGGTAAGTCCTTTATGCCAACCATGGATGAAGGTGACACCATATTGCAGCTGGAAAAAATGCCATCGATCAGCCTGCAAAATTCGATTGCACTTGATCTGGACATTCAAAGAAGAATTCTAAAACAAGTTCCAGAAGTGGCCCGCATTGTGGCAAGAACCGGTTCGGATGAACTGGGCCTTGACCCTATGGGCTTAAATGAAACCGATAGCTTTGTCATTTTGAAACCGCAAGATCAGTGGCAGGGACAAAGTAAGGAGCAGATTTTAGCCAAAATTCGCCATGTATTGGCCGATGTTCCTGGGGTCAATCTCACCTTTAGTCAGCCGATTGAAATGCGGACTTCAGAAATGTTATCCGGTGTACGTGGAGATTTGGCCGTCAAAATTTTTGGTACCGATTTAGATCAGCTGAATCAGCTGTCTAAGCAAATCTCTACCGTTCTACAAGGGATCAAAGGCAGTGAAGATGTCATGACTTTGGAAAATTCTGGGGTGCAATATCAGGAATTACGTATTCGTCGTGATATGGCTGTCCGCAATCAGTTAGATAGTCAGAGCATACAGGCACAACTCAAAATGCTCATTGAAGGGCAGCAGATTAGTTCGATTATTGAACAGGGGCGACCAGTTCCATTGATGATGAAAGGTGATCCGCGTCTGGGACAATCCAGTTTTGCCCTCGCGAACATGAATTTACCTGTTGCAAACTCAGCGGCTGTACCGTTGTCCTCTTTAGCAGAAATGGTCAAGACTGAAGGCGTCGTCAAAATTGACCGGGAAAATGCTTCAAGAATGTCCGTTGTCCGTGCCAATGTGCGTGACCGGGATCTAGTTGGTTTTGTCGAGGAAGCAAAACAGCAGGTTGCCCAGAAAGTTAAATTACCGGCCGGCTATTCATTGAAATGGGGTGGACAGTTTGAAAATCAACAACGTGCAGCAGCGCGTCTGATGCTGGTTGTCCCTGCAGCGTTGACCATGATTTTCTTCCTGCTCTTTACAACTTTAGGGTCTGTTCGTCAGGCAGTACTGGTTTTTGTGAATATCCCCTTTGCTTTAATTGGGGGAGTCGTAGCCTTAGCCATCACTGGTGAATATTTATCGGTGCCTGCTTCTGTTGGATTTATTGCTTTAATGGGGATTGCCGTACTGAATGGTTTGGTGATGATTGGTTATTTTAACCAGCTCATTTCACGTGGCGTTGCAATTGAAGAAGTGGTTCGCGAGGGAGCGATGAGACGTTTACGTCCCGTAATGATGACTGCAAGTATCGCTGCTTTGGGTTTAATTCCGTTGCTCTTTACCACTGGGCCAGGTGCTGAAATTCAGCGTCCATTAGCGATCGTGGTGATTGGTGGGTTAATTTCATGCACTTTACTGACGCTGATTTTACTTCCTAACTTGTTCAAACAATTTGGTTTAGTGCGAGATACTCATGTCTGAAATGTGCCAACTCTCTATCAACATCTCCAGTGATATTGCCGAAGAATTAATGAGCCATTTATGGCTCATTCCCGAGATTGTGACAGGATGTACCTGTATCTCGGCACAAGGTTTCGGTAGCCGCCAACATTATCGCAACATTCAAGAAAAAATTCAGGGTGCAACTGAGCGTAATTTGATTCTGTTGATTTTGCCTCTTGAAAATGTACCTCTAGTTTTAGCTCATATTCAAATTAAATTTAAATCAAGTGACTGTTTTTATTGGGTAATACCAACGATAACATCAGGCTATGCCAGTCAAGGAGGCGTGAACGAATGAAACCAGAGATAGCGACTCAACCCCGTTTGCTGGGTAAAGCCACACGTTTACTATGCCTAGGCTGTTGTATGATAATTACTTCTGTCGTATCTGCGAAATCAGAATTAGATCAAATCTTGCCACCGCTTGATGCGATTAAGCATAGTTTGTCACAGCATCCAACTGTTCGGTCGGCAATCTCTGATCAGGATTATGCCAATTTTTCAGGACAAGGGTTAAAACTAGGACAACCTTGGACCGTGCGCGCGGGTATGCAGCTTCGAAACAGTAACGTCCAAGATAGTCAAACCAAATCCAATAATTATGAGCCGAACTTTGGTGTTGAAAAGCAGATTCGTTTACCTGGCAAATACCAGTTGGATCAGGATTTGGCGCAACGAGGAATGACTATTGCTGAATTAAAATATGAAGATGCCAAACATGAAGTTGCCAAAACTTTGCTGAATCAGTGGTTTGCCTATATGCGCAGTGCTTTGCAATTGACGCGCATTGAGGAACAGCAGGAAAGAATACAGCAATATATGCAAATGACCCAGCAGCGTATCCGTGCTGGAGATGCTTCACGACTAGAACTGATGCTGCTCAGCAATGAATTTCGGCAAATCGAAGAACAATATATGCAAGCTAAAACTGCTTACTACCAAGCACAGCAGTTATTATCACGTGATTATCAGGGAAAAATTCCAGAGCACTGGAGCAGTGATATCATCAAAATTCACCCACTCGAATATACACAGACTGAATGGATACAGCAGGTTTTGTCTGCTAATCATGAGCTTGAGCTGGCCAAAACGCAGGCAGCACAGCAAGATGCATTAGTCAAAAGAGAGCAACTTAATCGGATACCTAATCCTACGGTAGGAGTGGGCTATAGTCGTGAGCAGTCTGGCGTTGAAAATTTGATGAGTGTGAGCGTTTCAATTCCACTCGCCAGTCGGCAAGTACGAATAGCTTCTGGTATGGCAATGGCGGAAGCTCAAAAGGCTAATTTTGAGATTGGACGAGTAGAAAACCGTTTGCGTCAGGAAACTCAATACTGGTTCACGCAGATGGAGTCGGCATCAGTACGGAGTGAGCAGGCTCAACAGAATTTGGCACAGTTACAGCAACAACATGGATTGATGCAAAAAGCATATAAGCTCGGTGAATTGAGTTTAAATGAACTGTTACTCCATTCGCAGCAACTGGTTGATGCGCGTGGTCGAATTGATCAAGCCAAAATTGATTATGCAGAAAGCTTGAGTTTGCTATTGCTGAATTCACATCAACTATGGCCTTTACATGAGGATCATCAGGCAGAGTAAAATATAGTAGAGTGCTGATACATCAATGCCCTGTGTGGTCATTATTCGGCTGGTATTCTGTCTTTTTGGGGCCAGAGTATAGCTGATTACTTAATTGAGCAGCACGGTAAAAGCTTGATAAAATAGTATTTTACGAAAATATTTCGGTGCTATGTCTTTCAGAATTCAGCTATAGCTGTCGTTTTCACGGAAATAAAATTTAGGCTTGCAAGAAGTAGAATGAGAGGGGGAGCTCAGACGTGAGAATATTGTTAGTTGAAGACGATGTCTTACTGGCTAAGGCGACAGCACGGGGCTTAGACCAAGCGAATTTTGTTGTTGATATCGCCACCACAGCAGAACAAGCCTATCATTTTTTGGCGAGTTATGATTATCAGTTTATTTTGCTTGATTTAGGTTTGCCAGACAGGAATGGATTGGAAATTTTAAAGTCACTGCGTCGTAAAAAGAATAAAGTAGGCGTTATTATTTTGACTGCTCAGGATAAAATTCAGGAGCGAATTTCCGGTTTAGATGCTGGGGCAGATGATTTTGTAGTTAAACCCTATGATTTGTATGAAGTTATTGCACGGATTCAAGCAGTATTACGCCGTATTTCAGGAGAAGTGAGTGATTTGATTCAGATTGGCAATATTGCGGTTAATAAAGCGACTAAACAGGTACTGAGAGATCACACTGAAGTTGAATTAACCCCGAAAGAGTTTCACTTGCTAGAACTATTTATCCTTAACCGTGGCCGGATCATTTCACGGGAGAGTATAGAAAACTCATTTTATGCCTATGATGCAGATGTGAGCAGTAATGTGATACAGGTTTATATTCATAATTTACGGCGTAAGCTGGGAAAAAATATCGTGCGCACTGTACAAAGCTTTGGATATATTATGGATGAAAATTATTAATGGCCAATTTCATTCGCAGTTATTCACTGACCAGACGTCTATCATTTATTTTAATGGTCATCACCGCCAGTGTCTGGGTGGGTAGTTTAGGTTGTATTTACTGGGGAATGCAGCGTACCGCGAACAATATTTTTGATAAATCACTGGCTGAAACAGCCCATGCTTTACTTTCGACTACTTCAAGTTCACTGGCGGGGCAAATCCCGGATCATACGGTCATCGAGAAAGCTCAAGGGGAGCATTATAATCAGATTATTTTCCAGATCTGGCATCGTAATGGCAAGTTGATTTATCGTTCGGTTGGCGTTGGCACACATCCGTTTGTCCAGCAAGCCAACTTTGGCTGGATTAATATTCACAATCAAACCTATCGCAGTTATTCGGTTTGGGACAGCACCCACACTATACAAGTACAAATTGCACAGGTCTGGACTATCCGTCAGGATATCCAGAGAGATATGCTGTTATTTTTAATAGGGGTTTCAGCATTTTTTTTACCATTATTGTCTTGGCTGATTTTGCAGACCGTACGTAGCAATTTGTCCACTGTATTCAGTATCAGTCAAAATCTGGAAAAGCAGTCGATTGAACATTTAAAACCCATCAACCCTGTCGTGCCCAAAGAAATCGAACCTTTGGTGAAGTCATTAAATACATTATTGAGTGAAGTTGCAGAAAGCATGCAACGTGAAAAACGTTTTACCTCAAATGCAGCCCATGAGTTACGTACACCTTTGGCGGCGATCCGTCTGCATGCACAAGTTTTGCAGAGTGCACGTTCGACTGAGGAGGCACGAGAAGCAGCTGAGGACATCATGATTGGCATTGATAAAACCTCGCGAATGATTACACAGTTACTAACCTTAGCCCGGATTGAACCCAATGCTCATCAAATTCAAGGCTCGGTCGATCTCGTTAATGTGATTCAAAGTACTCTTTCGATGATGGATTTTCAGCTTTGTCAAAAAAAAGTTGACTTACAGTTACAACTGGAGTCAGCTCTAGTTATGGCTCAACCTGAGCAATTGGAAATTATGCTCCGTAATCTTTTAGAGAATGCCATCATCTATCGTAGTTATGAACGCCCGTGTGTCATAAAAATCAGTTGTGGCTGTGTTAAAAATTATAGCTTTGTGCAGATTGAGGATAATGGAATTGGTTTGGATGAAGCACAAATACCTCTGATTTTCCAAAGATTCTATAGGGTGAATCAGAACAGTGTCATTATTGGCAGTGGTCTCGGCTTATCGATTGTTAAGCAAATTGTCGATTTATATCACGGAAAAGTTGAGTTACATCGGACAAATGCTATTGGTGGTCTTATGGTTAGGATTGAATTTAACCAGCAGAACTAAATAATGGCGCTATTTACTGGGCTGAGAAGTAGTTTTCAAAATTGAAGATTGGGGTGCCATAACTACTTATGGCTATATAGCGACAGAGGTAAAAAAGCCTACTGTCCTACACTCATATATTGCAGCATAAGTCTGATAAAAGCAGTAATATAACTTATGCCACTTAAAGTGAGGGTGATATTAGAGTCTGTAACTCATTTTGTGTAAGTCCGATTTTTTATAAATGATCATTTAATCAACCATCGAAATGAATAGTAAATCAATTCATTGCTTAAAGTCATGAGTAGTAATGCCACATAAGATTGGCAATGTCTATTTCTTAGCAGGATTTAATGTTGCGAAGTAAATTACTTCTTTCTTCATAGAATCATCGGAAGAAAAGATTTTTCTTTTCTTGATTGACGGATCACACTATTCAATGACTCATTTGTATAAATTGTATGATGTACTTTAGCAGGATAGCTAATGTCTCCTCTGATACAATGGTTGTCCCTGAAGGTAGTATATGTCAACAAATTCACCAATCTTTACATAATGTAAAAGTCTTTTGGAAGCAGAATAAGGGTTCATCAGATAACACTAAATATAAAAAAATTGGAAGAATAATTTATTAAATTATTGTTTTTATGTGGTTATTGGTGATGTTATGAATAATAATAACTTTTTTCTTGATGAATTTTACCTAAAAAAATTGATCAGATAATTTTCTTTAAATGTCATGCATACATAAATTTGACAGTTTGAAGGGATCGGTATGTGCATTTTTCACAAGGTTAAAGATCGACCATAAATGTGATAAACGGCAGAGGATCATTGAAAAATGAATGGATTTAAACACTACATGTATGCACGAAAAAAAGTATCGCTGCGGTTCTGCTGACAGGCTGTATTAATGTGGTTCCGTTAATTAGACCACTCAATTCAGTTTTATAAGTGATAAATCCGCTCTAAATATTTAAATTATGCTGCCATTACTTTTAGTAAATGTTGATCATAAAATTCATTTGGTGTTGCCTTATTCAAACTTGAATGAGGACGTATCATGTTATAAAAATCCAAATATTCAGCAATTGATAGTTTCGCTTGTTTAACCGTATCGTAAGCCTTCAAATAGACTTCCTCATGCTTCACGCTGCGCCATAAACGCTCAATCATTACATTATCCATCCATCGTCCTTTCCCATCCATACTGATACGGATATTTCGCAATTTTAACTCATTCAAAAATGCCTCGCTTGTGAATTGACTGCCTTGGTCTGTATTAAACACCTCTGGACAACCATATTTCACAATTGCTTCTTGCAACGCATCTATGCAAAAGTCTGTTTCCATACTGATCGATACTCGATGAGCCAGTACTTTACGACTATGCCAATCTATAATTGCACACAGATAGACAAAGCCTTTAGCCATAGGAATGTACGTGATATCTGTACACCAGACTTGATTAGAGTGATCGATGACCATGTTTTTCAACAGATATGGGAAAATACGGTGTGCAAGATTAGGCTTACTGGTATTGGGTTTTGGATACAAGGCATGTATTCCCATCAAGCGCATTAAACGTCGGACTTTACGCCGACCTATTTGATGTCCTTGACGCTGTAGCATATCTCGTATCATTCGACTGCCCATAAATGGGTAGTCGAGATGAATTTCATCGATTAGACGCATCCAACTCAAATCAGTTGATGAAATCTCTTTGGGCTTGTAATACAACGTACTGCGATTGATTTGAATCAATTGCGATTGTTGTCGTACCGAAAGTTGATGGGTCTTATCGATCATTTTTTGCCGCTCAGCTGCCCTATTTTTCTGAGCGCACCTTCTAAAAAATCAATTTGCAATGCCTGATGTCCTATCTTGGCATGTAGAGCTTTGAGGTCAATCTCCGGTTCTTGTTGTGATGTTGGTCGTGAAAAAATATTGACTGATTGCTCAAGCAGTTGATTTTTCCAATCGATGATTTGGTTTTGATGTAAGTCGAATTGAGTAGAAAGTTCAGCGAGTGTGTGGTCGCCTTTAATTGCTGCGAGAGCAACTTTAACTTTAAACTCTGCTGAATGATTACGACGTTTTCTTCGTGTCATGGTTGACTCCAAAAACAAGCATTTCCCATGCTTATTGGGGAGTAGATTATCACTTATAGGCGTGGTCTAAAATCCTATACCCACATCAGTATTGAGCATTGAATGCAAATGATGTAGTAATTGTCTACAGGCTATAGGACCAGCATGAAGAAGAATGAAATGTAGTTGCCAATTTATAACCTTGGTTGAAAAGCATAGCATTGTTATTCGGAGAAGTGAGGTAAGCCATCCTTCTCTTATTCATTTAAAATGATTCTTACTCAACTGATCTCGACTCATGGGCTGGTTCCAATTAGACGGATAATAACTTCCATCCCCTATCTTTTTCTTACCACATTTCTTGCATTTAATCCCTTCTTTGGAGATTTGATTCAGCATCACTGTTGTCGGTTGAATCAAATCAATGACATAGTTCGTTGGTTCAGGAAAAGCAGAAGAGGCTGCTTTATTGCAAAAGAGAACATTCGGATCAAATGGATTGGATTGCACAAAAGCCATGATACAGCCACAGAGTAATTCACCTGCATGTAATCTGTAACATCCATTCAGGTCATCAGACGAAGATTAATCTGAAATTTAAGCACTAAACGCCATAAATCTATGTATGGGCAGACTTTTTTGAGACATATGTTGATAAACATGCGGCAAGTTACATTGCTTAAAAGTCTATCTAAGTTAACGATCTATTCAATTCTGGATAAGTAATCTGAATATTACGATCCTAAATTACCCGAAGAGTATTAAGATTTCTAAGAATCGTGATTGTTGGTTTATTTGGGAAATTAATCAGTGGATTGAAGCAAAGATGATGGCTCATTAAGGATTGTGGGCTTCGACTACTTAAATTTTAGGTATTTTGAATAAAGCATATTTCAAAAATCTTAATTAATGGATTTAAATTACCATAAAAACCTTCAATATTGGCTTGAATCCATTGTTGTTGAGAGTCAATGCGAGACCAATCAATACCATAACCACAATGAGCAATCAGATGCTCAAAGAAAATCCGTTGTGTACGTCCATTACCTTCACGGAATGGGTGTATGACATTAAGCTCACAATACAAGTCGGCAAGTTGAGGAATCAGTTGTTGTGGTGCTAAGCCTTGAAAGTATTTTTTTTCTTGAAGCGGTTTGAGTAGTTTATTGGTTTCAATTTCAATACGGGAAAAATTACAAATAACAGAAAACTAAAAAAAAGTGGAAGAATTTTTAAAATTTAGACCACCCATGATAAGTAAACCATATGTATTTGTTGATAATTGTAATTTTGAGAAAATTTAGTTGATAAATTAAATGAATTTTAATATACAAAGATATGCTCATTTTTTATATCGATAAAAATGTTAAAATTTGCCTATTTAGTAAAAAATATAGAGATTTTTATGGGGCAATTTATAATGCCCTTTTGCTTTGGTCGAAAAAATGTTCAACTTGAGATAGTAAAAATCAACTCAGAATTACTGAAAATCAAAAAGATTAAACAGAGTCAGAAAGCCGTAGTACAAGCAAAGTTCAAAGCAATCTACGTCAAAATTTGGCAAAAAATCTTGCTATTGATACAAACGGAGCCTGGCTTACGTGTGCATTCTAATTATGTTGCAATCTTACAGTTGATACATAATCTTGATGATTTTATCGAAAAATCACAGCAACACTTGTGCTTTGAAAGGAAAGCTCAGAAAGAGCTGGATGCTAAATTTTTTGCTCGATTTTTTAAGCTAACAAAGAATTCAATAAAAGATCAACTTATACCAAATTGTTCAGATCGAAATGAATTTAGACAATGCAATGTGATAAAAAATTAAGCGAAAATGAATATGCCGAAGATTGACGCAGAAGAGCACTTTTTAGATTTAGCAGAAAAATTCCAAAAAGATTATTGTCTGTTACGTGATCTTGTTGTGAATACACAATTTATTGATCTATCAGATGATTTGTATAAAGAAGTCTACGCGCTATACAAATTAGCACAACAAATTTATAGCTATATATCAGGCTCCAGACAGATCGGTAAGTATTATTTTTTGGCTGCTTTGAGTTATTTTTCATGTCCGAATATTAGTAATACTCAAGAATTGTCGTCTGTACGTTATTTGATTTTGCAAGCGAGTTTTTTAACATATCGGCAGTATCAAGAATTTGCAAAGATTGATAAAGCTGAGAATAAGCAAAAACATGTTTGTGATCTCTTTCGCTATGTATCACGATATGTTCTGGATTCTAATCATGCTGAATTATTTCAAGAATGCAGTGAGCTACTAAATCGCTATGTCATGTACGAACGTAACTTGAAAAAGGAGGATCGTAATCAACTTTTTAATATTAAAGATTTCAAACAAGTACAAGCCATAGAGTATTTATCGGCTCTATTAATAATTTTTAAAAGACTAGATGATCGTCGTGTAGTTCATCGTCAGCGTAAGTCAAAAAAAAGCAAAGTTTTGAAATGGCCCACTAAAAATGAACTCAAAAAATTTCGTGAAATAAAATCAGGTAAGCATGAAGATATCGGACATAACGCAAAGATCAGTTTTTATGATGCCTCTCTTCACAAAGATGAAGATCGTGAAATTGAGTTATTGGACACTGAAGTAGAATTATACTCTGAAGATGAAAAAACTAAAAATTTTAATCATTTAATTAGTGATTATGCTGCGTATTACACGCGGCATCGCCAACGCCGTCATGCGCCATTTATTACAAATCCACATTATTTGGCGCCAGATATACTGAAGCAAATTGTTTATGTGTTGAGAACTGAGTTAAATAGGGACTGGAATGATGCTGCAATCGCTGCAGCATGTTTATTGTCACTTTTGACGGGATTATCACCCGTCGCACTGATGGATTTTAACGAGCTTATTCAAGATGGAATTTTGATCCAAAATGGTTCAAGTAGACGTCGCGAATATTTACTCAAATTAAATCTTAAAATTACAGAGCAGAAGATTAAGAGCTTAAATGATGAGCGATGGAATGAAGTGATGACACATCAACTACATTTACCTTCTGCTTGGTTTGACTATATAGAACAAGCATCGAATCCAATAATTTCTTCAACAGACATTAATACAAAACTTAAGAATTGGCTTGATAATCGGTTTGTAGGTTCGATCACTGTTGAAAAACTGCAGGCTCAATTATATTTTCATATATATTATGAAACATATAATGAATATCTAGCTCATGTAATTGCTGGGCGGGATAGTCAGCATCACATGCCTGGTATCTATTATGGAGGGCTACCGAAAGCTCAACTCAGTAGCACATATCTAGCCTTTGTAGAAACAGCACTTACACCACATTCCTCGGAATTTACTGAAGAACTCAAAATATTGCGACAACAATTCAAAGTGCAATCTGCCTTAGCTCTAGGAAGGATAGGGAGCCAACTGGCACTTGAACCCAGTTTTGTGAAAGAGCAATTTGATATTTTACATAGGCATTGTCAGGAAAGTGTTCAAAAAGATCAACATATCATTAATCAACTGAATGCATACGCGTGTTGGATGTGGCATATCAGCTTGTTGAGTTTGGCAAGTCGGCCTAAAGAAAACCTGTTGGGGAATTTGGATGATTATTGTGTTGAGCTCAAGCTTTTATATGTGAATGATAAAAAAAATAGTAAAGCAAGAAAAGATGGTCGTTTTATCCCATTATCTGATTTTTTCATAAAAACACTGCAAAATTACACAGTCTTTTTAGAACAAATTATTGAAGCGTACGGTTCGTTTTTTAGACAAGTCTTTGCAAAGAAAATTACTGTAAATGATCTTTTTGGCAAGGTCATTGATAGTAAAGATATCTTGCCGATAACTGTCAAAGAGTGGCAGAGCAGAAAAATTAAGTTAATCCCTTTATCGAGAAACTGGGTAAATTTATATATGGAAGGAATCTTTCCAAAGAATATGTATTCGAATTGGTTACGTCATTTTGATATGAATTTTTTGATGTATGCAGAAGAAAAAGAAGAAAAAGAAGAAAAAGAAGAAAAAAAAGAAGAAAAAACTGCTTTAGCATTCCATTTAATACAGGCTCTTTATGGTCATGATCAACGTGACCGAGAGGCTTTTCATCCGCATTCTTCACTTATTCCGAATGTCTATGTACAGCAAGCCCGCCAGCAATTGCAAGATAATGTCAAATTTTTATCGATTAAACACTTAGAGCGAAAATAGTTGTATGCAAAAAATCAAAGAACTAATAAAACCGCAACTAGATGATCTATTTGTTGATATTCATAAATTGGTGAAAAAGTCGCTAGATAGACAGCCTTCTTCACCTGAAGTATTGACGAAAGACATGCAGCAAAAACTTGATCAGCAGATCGCTGAAAAATGGCATGACATTAAAGATAGTGTTGATTATTTGAGTCAAAAGTTGAGCCGAGACGAACAATCAAAACTGATGCAATTTACTGAAGATGAATTTAATAAAAGAAGGAGGCAATTCAACCAGAATGTAGATAAAAAATCATACAGAATTAAGCTAAATCCACATACGAAACGGATCGTACTGCCTAGAAAAATTGAGAGTACAGAGTCACGATTAAAACACGGGCATCTACATATTCTGGTAGTCAAGGAATTAAGGCAGTATTGGCAAGATTCATTTGAATATTGGGATGAACCGAAGTACTTATGGGGAAATTTATGCTTAAGTTTTATATATATTTCAGGCTGTGCAGATGAACAGCATTTGATTACTATTCAGAAACAATTGCAGGATGCCATTGAGCTTGGTACAGATCTGAATTGTTTTCGGTTATACCATTCTGATTATCAAAAGATCACTAATCCATTGTTACTACATTATCGTGTTGAAAACTCTCAATATGGCAACGATGTAGAACAGGGAAAGTTGTACAAATGGAAACATGTTTTTTTTAACCCATATGCGCAGTTCATTTTACAATATTTAAAAAAGTTGAAAGCCACTCAGAAAGAATTTCGTCTGCAACATTCAGTTGAAGATTGTATTTTAGAAAGCTTGAGTAAGATAGGCAGGAAAAAAAGTCTTGGGGATCTGCAATATCAAATTAAACGCCGTGGATTTCGTGCATTTAATGATGTGCAAATGGTACTCGAATTTAATCCAAACCTTAGCCTTGATATATTTTTGAGTAATGTGCTTCAGCAAGAGATTAATACTGTCGCTTTAAGGCCATCCGAATTTAGATTGCTGTGGAATAATGATTACAATCAAGTCACAGAACAAGAGAGTCGCCCTATTCATTTTGAACAAGAGCAGTTACATCCGGAAGTTCCGACTGCTCAAAGCAAATTACAAACGATTCCGTATGAGTTGATGTTGTTTGATCAAAAGAAACGTAAAGGTCAAAAAGTTGAGCGTTTAGATAAAAAGAGGAATAAAGAAGAACGCACGCTACGTTTTTGGCAAGAAACCAGAAGGGTGTTAGAGGAGAAGATAGTTGATGCTAATACGGAGGAAAAGTCTTTAATTGATGCTCAACTACGCTTAATTGAATGGTTAATGCATTTAAAAAAACGAGGGCTTCAATTATCAACTATTGAAAGCTACTTAGGATCGTTTGGCAAAGAATTTATATTTGAGATTTGGCTCAATAAATTAGATTTAAAGCAACAATCCATAGATGACTATGAGGATTTATATCGGCAGCTATTGAAATACAGCAGTGAACGTGATGAAAAAGCAGTTCAACGAGATTCGGTGAAAGGAAAAACCTCTCGTAAGATGCACCAAAGCGCAGAATACCGTTTTGGTCGCCTAAAAGATTTTCATCAATTCTGTATAGAGAATTATGATGCTCCAGGGGTATTGGTGTTACAGAATTCAAGTTTTAAGCATTTACAAATTTGCAATGCACGGCTAGTGAGTCCTTTGCTATTTGGCAAATTATTGGAAAAACTAGAAAATTTAAGTCAAGAGCCAACGGCATCAGAGTGGGTCGATCATCTGAGTTGTTTAAAGCTGATGTATTTACTAAGTTATAGAACTGGACTTCGATTAAATGAAGTTCGTTGTCTTAAAATACAAGATATTATTTGCCCAGAGTTACTTTGTAAAGAAAAAGAAAATACAGCTTTTAATAATATCACGCTTCATATTCAGAACAATTCATATCGCCGTCTGAAAACGCAAAGTGCAAATCGTCAAATACCTTTGAAAATTGCATTGTCAGAACATGAGTTTTTAGTAGTACAACGTTACATACAACATCGTTATGAGCAATATTTGGTTAATCAGCAGGATGATCTACTTTTTAGTGTGAATCATCGTGTATTAACTGATCAATGTATCAGCAAAATTACAGTAGATTTGTTTAGTCAAATATTAGGTATGCATCATGGTTTTAGTTTTCATACATTACGCCACAGTGCTGCTAACTATCTAGCAATAACTTTGCTCGGTTCAAAAGAAATGATCAAGACCTACACAGATTGTCCTTGGGTAAAAGCAAAAAAGATGAGGGATTTATTGTTTGGTATGAAAGCACGTGCTCAAGAAGAGATTATTCAACATAAATGGCAGGTGCTCGCCTCTTGGATGGGGCATAGCAGTATTGAGCAAACGGCTTCAAATTACCTTCATGTTTTGGATTTATTAGCAGTCGATCGAATTTATAATTCGCCGTGTATCATTTCAAAAAAAGTATTAGAACAGTGTTTTAGTCCAGTGAAGTCAAGTACAGACTATATAAACCTAAATCGTTATACTCAGCAGCAGAAATGGTTTAATTCTTATCAGCAAACACAGCCAGTTACGATGGCTGGCCGACAAGAAAAGAAGTTTAGTATAGAGAAGAGTACTCTGACACCTTTTCAACGTTTGATAAGTTTTAGAGAAGGTCGTTTAAGCGAAGATACTCAAGCTCAAGAATGGATGCAACGATGTCAATGGATGAGCAATAAATGGATGGATCGCCAAAAATTTAATTTAAAAACGAATTATGTTTATAGTAAGAATTTAGAAGAGAGTTGGTTTGATGAACTTTACGAAAAGGCTAAAAAACTGACTCGTCAAGATGAAATAATTCCTCTCCTTGATTTTCATTATAAAGATGATAGGCAGCAAGATGCACTGAAAGAAAAGAACATGTTTAAGGCGCTTAAAATATTATTATTACTTGGAAAACTGCGTAAGAATTTTCTACATTTTCAATGCCGAATGAAAGGTGATGAGCAACAAATTGTTAATTTTATTACTGGTATAGAGCCAATGTTAGGAGATCATCTGTATTTAGAAAAACAAAACTACCCAGTTAATTTGGGTGCTCCTGAGCGAACCGTTAAATTTAGTTTTCAAAGAGTTGTCGGTTCTAACAAAAAAAATGTTACTCCGCTGGTTATATTTAATTTAATGTTAAAAATGATGCAAGAAGATGAACTCTGGATCAAATAGCCTAAGCATCTTAAAAAGGGGAAATTTAAAAGCTTTAGCATCACAGTTTCGTCACTGGATTTTAGACACTAGTGTAAATTGGTAAATCGCTGAGCTAAAGTGTTGTAGTCCAAACTCGATATGACAGTTACCCATTTTATAGTGTGCCTGTCAGGTTAAATTTGAGCTAAATTATTCTCAGCCCAAATCCGCTTCCAATCAAATAATGATTCAAGTGGCGTGCCGCCTCTGCTCAATCTAATTCACAGTACCTAAAACAGGTATCAACTTCGGCCCAGCCATTCTCGCTTTGCTAATGATATCCACCAGCTCATAATAAGTCAGTTCAAACTTATCATCACTATCAAAAACATAAACCATGTTCTTGCCTTCATGTTCTTGCGGAGTAGGTGGTACAAATCGTTTCGGGATTAGGAGTTGAGTAATTTGTTCGTCAGTTAATTTAAATAAGTGCATGTTTTTATCCTACTCTAGGTAAGTCAGACCATTTTGTTAAATACGATGGTGATCTAAGGTTTTGATTCATGTGCCATGAGGCTTCTTGATTGTTGGCAATGCCTAGCGTAACGAGATTCTTCCCAAACCGTTCACTGATGGCTTCAATAACATCTGAAAGTTTTTCGCGCTCTTGCTTATGCGAATAGTCCGTGAATAGATCAGGCACAAATTTGGATTTATCCTTAATTTCTAAAAGTACGATTCCTGCCTTTTTATACTTAAAACCCTTCTTAAATATCTGATCGATACCTTTCATTGCAGCCTTGGTGATAAGTAACCAGTCGTCTGTATGCTCATGCATCTGAACTACGGTGTATGGAGTGTAACGCTCAGTCTTATCAAATCGACTGGTTTGAATATAAACCCCAATCATCTTGCAGATTGAGCCATCATCACGCATTCGCTTTACTGCTCTGGCTACATAGAGTCGCACCGAAGCCTTTAGATCATCCACTTCATACACAGGGCTGCCATATGAACGGCTGCTGATAATCTGCTTTTTGGCTACTGAATCATCAGTCAGGTCGATACAAGACAAACCCTGTAACTCAAGTACTGTCTTTTCCATGACGATGCTGAATTGCTTTTTAATTTCTTTAGGATTGGCGTTAATCAGATCTAGAACAGTCTGGATGCCCATAGCATTGAGTTTCTTGCAGTTCTGCCTACCGACTCCCCAAACATCAGATACATCGACTTGCGCCAGTAAAGTCTCAGCAGAGCACTGGTCCATATGAACTAAATTACACACGCCACCAAAATACTCGTTCTTCTTGGCTAAATGATTGGCAATCTTGGCTTCAGTTTTAGAGCGACCGATTCCAATACAGCAGGGTAGGCCTAACCATTGGAATGCTTTAGTTCTCATATCTTGCGCATATTCTGTCAGGTCAAATAAGTGCTCATACGTTGTGAGCTTTAGGAAGCATTCGTCAATTGAATAGACTTCTTGCTCTCCAGGTGCAACATAACTCCCGAGAAGCTCCATAAAGCGTCTGGACATTTCACCATACAGAGAGAAATTACTCGAGAGAACCTGAATGTTATGTTGTTTGATCAAATCCTGAATCTGAAATACAGGAACCCCCATCTTTATACCTAAGTCTTTTGCTTCTTGGCTTCTTGCCACGGCACAGCCATCGTTGTTGCTGAGCACAATGGTTGGGCAATCATTTAGGGCAGGGTTAAACACACGTTCACACGAGACGTAGCAATTATTCACGTCAACTAACGCAAATATCTCATTTTCACTTTTCATTTTTATTCTTCTTTTTATGAACGGTGATGAATACGTTTTAAATTAAAAGTCACTACACCCCAAATAGATATTGTCTGACTGTCGTTGGGAATGATGTGATTGTATCTAGGATTCTCAGCTTTTAACCAAAGGTCTGGAAGAGGGTAGTCTTCATCTCCGAAAATCTCTTTGATTTCAGACTTAGACATCTTGCTTGTAATCATTAACCGCTTAATTGTCGAAGCACTATTATCAATTAATGCAATTACGATATCGTAGTGCTTTGCTTCTATACTGCGATCAACAATGATCGGATCATTAATCTCAAAACCTGCATCAAGCATCGATTCACTGTCTACGTAAGCGATAAATGTAGAAATAGGGTTATGAATAAGGAATTCATTCAGATCGAGTGCTTTATCTTGTTCATCCTTGATACTAAATGCAGGACCAGCAGGAATGCGCTCTAAAGAGACTGGAATTGAGACTTTGGATTTGGGTAGTACTGCGGTTAACCCTAATTTCTCAACAAGTTCATTTTGAACAGCGATTTGCTCTAGAACTGTATTGATGGTAGGGCTTGGCTTACCCTCTGGACCCATGAGCTCTTGCAAAGATGACCATGCGTCATCAGAGAAGTAGATAGGCAACTTCTTAGACATGTGATACTCCTACGCTACAGTGGCGTGTTTGGAAGTAGAATTTGTCTAAATATGATATTACTAACAGGGATTAAAATTCAAATTTAAAAAGTTGTGGATAAACAAGGAGAAGTCAAAATAAGTCGTTTTGTTTCTGCTCATCGCGTGGAAAAGTGAACCGTACCGGGTTTGTCGGAGACTAACTTTCTTGAGAGAATGTTCCGATGAAAAAACCTAAATATACCCCTGAAATCAGAGATAGAGCGGTTCAATTATTGATTGAATCCGAAAAAGATTATCCATCGAATTGGGCTGCAATCACAGCTATTGCACCCAAGATTGGTTGTACTCCTGAAACATTACGTGTTTGGCATCAAAAATATCTGGATAAACAAAATCCAGTTAAAGTACAGCAGCTTTCAGATCAAGAACGTATTAAACAACTCGAACGTGAAAATAAAGAACTGCAACGTGCTAACGAAATTCTACGTAAAGCAGCTGCTTTTTTCGCCCAGGCGGAGCTCGACCGCCCACACAAATAATGGTGGATTTCATCCATAACAATAAAGACTTATATGGTGTTGATGCGATTTGTAGGATTTTACCGATCGCAGCTTCAACCTATTACCGGACTCTAGATCTCTGCGATGAGAAGCATTGCTTCGCAAGGGAACATCGAGCGAAACGAGATCTACATGATGAGCATCATGCTGAGCAAATCAAACGAATTTGGAAAGAAAGTTCAGGTCGATATGGTGTGCGTAAGGTCTGGCAACAATTGAAACGTGAAGGTTATGTTATTGCACGTTGTACAGTTGCTCGATTGATGCAGAAGCTAGGTATACAAGGTGTTTGGCGTGGTAAGAATAAACAAACCACCCGTAGCCGAGATGATCAAAAAAGAGCAGATGATTTAGTGAAACGTAATTTTAGTGCTGATCATCCAGATCAGCTGTGGGTTGCTGACTTTAGTGTGCCGCAGCAAGCGGCGTAAGAGATGAGGGTATGGCCCCTCGCTATCGGCTTGCAGGAGCAGGTAGCAAACCACCATAAGCGGCTTGGATCAAAAGTCCCGGTCGTGAGCGTTATGGAAAAGGCATCGTAGAGATGTCAGGTAAGAATTAGGAAGGCGAACACCAGTGAACTGCCGTTCAAGTGTCGAAAGTACTCAAATGACATCAAAACCGGGGATGGAAGTTACCCCGCGATTAGTTTGGCCGTTACCTGCTTACGGGCCATTCGGTGTCCGGCGTAGAGGCAGCGCGATCCTAATTCAGGCTCTTACGTTGAACTGCGGGAACCTTCGGTGGCGATGTCAAGCGAAAGGCACAAGCTCAAAAGGCAAGGCTGATAATAGCAATGCGTCACCAAGGGGCGGAGCAACTCGTAGTAGTGTTGAAGTTACTGTAATGGTAATGGAGCGAAGGGGTTGCATTATCCAGGTCTACGGATTTGTCAACTGTGCAAGCAGGAGGAGCAAAACTTTATGACCAAACCATTTAACATTCCTAAAGCGTTAATCTGGGAGGCATTTAAAAAAGTCAAAGAGAATGGTGGCGCTCCAGGCGTTGATCATGAATCTATTGAGCAATTCGAAAAGCATTTAAAGAACAACCTATACAAACTATGGAATCGACTTTGTTCTGGCAGTTATTTTCCACCGCCAGTTAAGGCTGTTCCGATTCCAAAGAAGTCAGGTGGCGTGCGTATACTAGGTATTCCAACAGTTGCAGATCGAGTCGCGCAAACAGCAGTTAAGCTCTTATTAGAGCCGAAAATTGATCCATTATTTCATCCAAACTCATATGGATATCGTCCGGGGCGTTCTGCCCATGATGCAATTGCGATAGTGAGGAGACGAAGTTGGGATTATGACTGGGTTGTGGAATTTGATATCAAAGGTCTCTTTGATAACATCGACCATGATTTACTCATGCGTGCACTCAAGAAACACTGTGAAATTCCATGGATTCTTTTATATGTGCAACGTTGGTTAAAAGCACCAATGCAACACATAAATGGCCATCTTTTAGAAAGGAATCGCGGCACACCACAAGGTGGTGTTGTGAGTCCTTTATTGGCGAATTTATTTATGCATTATGCTTTTGATATGTGGATTACGAAACATCTTCAAAGTGTACGGTTCTGCCGTTATGCAGATGATGGCGTAATTCATTGTCGGAGTTTATCTCAAGCCAAACTTGTTTTACAAAAGATCGATGCACGATTTCGTGAATGTGGTCTCGAATTGCATCCAGACAAGACAAAGATTGTTTATTGCCAAGATATTAATCGTCGTAAAGCATATCCCGATGTTCAATTTACTTTTCTCGGGTACACGTTTAGGCCCCGTAAGGCTGTGGACAAGTATAAAAGAGTTTATGTAAATTTCTCTCCTGCAGTCAGTCGTGATGCACTTAAAGCAATGCGACAGACTATTCGGAAATGGCATCTACATCTGATGTGTAATCGCGAATTAAGTGATTTATCTGCAATATTCAATCCAATTCTTCAAGGTTGGCAGCAATACTATGGTCGATTCCATGGTTCAGCAATGTCAGCGATCTGGCAACACATGAATGCTTATCTTATACGCTGGATGAGGCGTAAGTATAAAAACTTGGCCCGTCATAAAAGACGGGCTAGATATGCCTTAGGGCGACTTGCGCGTGATTTTCCAAATGCCTTTGTGCACTGGAAAATGGGATGTTTACCATCGGTTGGATAATGGGAGCCGGATGAGCTGAGAGGTTCATGTCCGGTTCTGCGAGGGGCTAAGGGTGAAATTCCCTTGGTCTACTCACCCGTATATTCAAACTCATTCAGGCTGGGTCTATACCGCCTTTATTATTGATGTGTTTTCACGAGCAATTGTTGGATGGAAAGTATCTACACGAATGAATACAGATATGGTGCTCGATGCATTGGAGCAAGCATTGCACGATCGAGGCATGCCAAAGAATGTGATTCATCATTCCGACAGGGGTGTTCAATATCTTTCCATTCGCTATACCAATCGTTTAGAAGCAGCAAATTTACGAGCATCAGTCGGTACGACTGGTGATTCATACGATAATGCTTTGGCTGAAACAGTGAATGGCTTATACAAAACAGAGGTGATTGAATATTGGCTTTGTTGCACAAACCTATCTGTAAAGGGTTTTTCAGCGATATAATTTCTAAATGAAGAAGCCTACACACAAAATCTACCGCACAACCAATTGGTCCGCATATAACCGAGCACTCATGAGTCGCGGAAATATTGCCATTTGGTTTGATCCTGCTACGCAATGGTATGCGCCATCAAAAGGCAAACAAGGGCGAAATCAAACCTACTCCGACGCAGCCATCCAATGCTGCTTAATGATTAAATCCTTATTCCGTCTGTCTTTACGTATGGT
>NZ_CP055285.1:0-85229 GCF_013374795.1 Acinetobacter sp. NEB 394
TGTTCTGCACTAAGTAAATTGCGCTGTGCATCCAAAACGTCTAAATATCCCACAGCACCGTTGTCATAACGCAGTTGTGCCAGCCGTGCAGTTTCCTGGAAAGCACTGAGTCCTTGTTTCTGAATCCGTAATTGTTGATCTAAATATTTCTGTTGAACCAGTGCATCAGAGACTTCACGGAATGCGTTCTGTACCGTCTTTTCATACTCTGCCACTGCAATCTCTTTACGCACTTCTGCTAAGGTCAAATTATTTTTTAGACGACCCGCAGTAAAAATAGGCACACTGATACTAGGAGCAAACGACCAAACACTGCTGCCAGATTTAAATAAATCGTCTAAATCTGCACTGGCTGTTCCAAAACTGCCCGTCAGTGCGATACGTGGAAAAAATGCTGCGCGTGCCGCATAGATATTGGCATGCTTAGATTTAAGCATTGCTTCCGCAGCATGAATATCAGGACGGTTCAACAATAAGTCTGAAGGCAAACCCGTTTGTAGCATACTTGTTTTAAAAGTCACTTGATCTAAATCTGTTTTAGGCAAAGAAATCGGCTGTCCCACCAATTGCACTAAATAGTTTGCAGTCAGTGCACGGGATTTCTGTAATTCAGCCACTAAAGCTTGACCATTACTGAGCATTGTTTTTGCTTGCATGTATTCCACTTTAGAGCCTGCACCCACCTCAAAACGGCGCTTAAAAATTCGTACTGATTTTTCATAATTCTGTACAGAGCGCTGAGCAAAATGGATGCGTTTATCCAGTTCAGATAACGTTAAATAACTTTGAACAGTTTGCTGCATAATACTATTGCGTGCTGCACGCACATTGCTTTCAACTGCAAGAAATTGCTGCAAAGCCGCTTCATTCAAGCTGCGGATACGACCCCACAAATCCAGCTCCCATTGGTTCATGCCAAGACCCACAGAATACTGACTGGATGTCACTTCTCTACCGACATAAGATAAGTCGGCAGGCACATGACTGCGTTCCATGCTCGCAGTACCACCTATATTCGGAAAAAGTTCAGCACGTTGAATGTTATAAGCCGCTTGTGCTTCATGCATACGTAATGAAGCAATCTTTAAATCCTGATTCGCCACTAGTGCCAGATCGACAATATTAATAAGTTGTTGATCTTTGACATAATCAATCCAAGAAAGTGCTTGGTAAGAGTGCTGAGTTTGAATCGGATAATTATGAGATAAAGAAATTTTAGGCTTCTGATAAGGATCTATTTGTTGACAACCAGTAATACTGAATATAATTAAAAAACTACTATATTTTAATTGGGTAAATTGCATAATATTATTCACCCCAATAATTTACAGCATGATATAAATGTGAATGGTTGAACATATTTTTTAAATGCACATGAACCAACTGCCTTAATCTCAGTTCAATATTAAAATTTTGATCGACCATCCATTTATGTACCAGCCCCATTAAAGAAGTCATAATAAAATCTGCGACCATTTCAATATCAACATTTCGAGACAACTGCTCCAAAACCAAAGCTTCTTTCAACCATTTAATATTATCTGATTCACGCACACTCTGTGAATTAACAAGATATTCATTTAAAGCTTTATTTGATTCCAACCCATAAAATCTCAACCAAAAATAAGCACGATATTTTTCACGATAGACATAAACATCATCTGCCACATTTAAAAGCAAACTATTAATCGCATCCAAACCATATTTATTTTTAGTAGATAATTTAGATTTCTCATTAAGCCAATTTTCCAAATAATCCAAAACACGAATTAACAATTTATCTTTAGAGCCATAACGACGTGTGACTAAGCCTCGGCTATATCCTGCATTCACTCCAACAGCTTCTAAAGTAACTGCACTTACCCCACCTTCCGACAAAAGCTTAATAGTCTGCTTAACCATTTTAAGATCTGACTCAACAGCCCTTGCCTGTATTTTTTTATTAATAAAAATCTGCTCAGATTTTTTACTTTTTTCCAAAATACTTGAATTTTCAAAGCCCAATTTATCGCCCCCCTAAAGACAAATAAAAAAATATTGTTAGCAACAACTTTTTTCTAAATAATAGTATATACCTTTGTACACGACAAAAAAAGATAACTCATTGAAATAATGGCATAATACTTGGGCGAATTCAAACATGAGGTGCGACAGTTTGAAAAGTCTTATGATAATCAACAAGCTGAGCAAATTTCTCTAATGGTGTAAGCCAATCTAACGCTTTTCTAGGACGAGTATTCAGTGACATGGCAACTTGATTTAAATAATGCTGATCTGCCTGATTTAAATCAATCCCTTTAGGTAAATATTGCCTAATTAAACCATTCATATTTTCGCATGTGCCTTTTTGCCAGGGTGAATGTGGGTCACAGAAATATACATCTATGCCTAAATCTTCTTCAAGTATTTTATGTTCTGCCATCTCGCGTCCACGGTCATAGGTCAACGTTTTACGCAGTTCTGCAGGTAAATATTTCAGAGCTTCAGTTAAAGCCTTGCGCACTGATTCTGCCTTTGCATCAGGTAATGTTGCCAAGATACAGAGCCGTGTATTTCGTTCAATAAGTGTTGCTATCGAACTTTTATTGTCTTTACCTTTAATTAAATCAGCTTCCCAATGACCCGGTATTTTTCTTTCTTGAACTTCGGCTGGGCGCTCATGAATAGTTTTAATATCCTGTAATATAGAATCTTTTTTAGGTTCACCGTTAGCTTTTCGCTTTTTATTTTCATGACGCAGACAGGATAATAAGTCTTTTTTCAACTCACCCTTTGGTAATGCTCGTATCGTTGAATAAATCGTTGTATGGCTTACATTCATTGTTTGATCCAAATCAGGAAATGTCTTTAAACGTTTTGCTATTTGCTGAGGAGACCATAAACAACGGATCGCTTCAACAATAAATTTCCAGAGGATTGAATCGATTTTGAGTTTTCTGTGACCACGTCTACGTCTAGCGAAGGTGTTATCAGAAGCATATTGAGCTTGATAAACGTCATTGATGCTATTTCTTTTAAGCTCACGATAGATCGTACTAGGATGTCTTTTAATGAGTTCAGCAAATTTTCTGGCTGAAAAGCCTTCTTTTCTTGACTCAAGCATTAATGCAGTACGATCTTCAAAGTTAAGATGATGGTATGACAATTTTCTCTGTACACGACAAAAATAGATAACTCATTGAAATAATGTCATAATAATTGTTTTCTAACGACGAATACTATGACACATCTCAATGAGTTATATCTTATCTTAAACAAATATCTAAAATGGAACAAGTCACATTTAAAGTGCTTTGCGCTCATCATGCTTGTGATTATTTTAAAGCAAACATGTAATCTTTCTTCTGCATCTAAAGCCTTGCCCATCAAGTGCTTACCACAATCATTTTATCGACGTATGCAGCGCTTCTTTGCAGGTCAGTATTTTGATTATCGTCAAATTTCTCAGTTGATTTTCAATATGTTTTCATTCGACCAAGTGCAACTGACTTTAGATAGAACCAATTGGAAATGGGGAAAACGAAATATTAATATCCTGATGCTCGCAATCGTTTATCGTGGAATAGCGATACCTATCCTTTGGACATTGCTTAATAAACGTGGAAATTCAGATACGAAAGAGCGCATTGCTTTGATTCAACGCTTTATAGCCATTTTTGGTAAAGACCGTATTGTGAATGTGTTCGCAGACAGAGAGTTTATCGGTGAGCAGTGGTTTACATGGTTAATTGAACAAGACATCAACTTCTGCATTCGTGTTAAAAAAACTTCATTGTCACCAATCATTTAGGAAAGAATCATAAAATTAGTGATTTATTTCGCCATCTTAAAGTTGGTCAAATTGAATGTCGTAAACGACGGATTTTGGTTGGTCGGGTGAAACTATATATAAGTGCACTACAGTTAGAAAATGGAGAGCTTTTACTCGTCGTTTCTCCTCAGTTTAATGCCAATGCTATTCAGGATTATGCATTACGCTGGGAAATTGAAACCTTATTCAGTTGTCTCAAAGGACGCGGGTTTAATCTTGAAAATACGCGCTTGACAGACCCTAGACGAGTGAAAAAATTGATTGCGGTGTTAGCTATAAGCTTCTGTTGGTGTTACTTAACGGGTGAATGGCAACATGATCAAAAAAAAGTGATAAAAATAAAGAAGCATGGACGACTCTCAATGAGTTTATTTCGCTATGGTTTAGACTATGTTCAAATGGCGATTCAGCGTTTAATTGGTTTTGGGAAAAAAGAAGAGTTTAAGGAAATTTTGGCAATTTTAAGAAGGCAGAACCCTGATAGGATAAGGGTTCTGTGAAATTTGTCGTGTACAGAGGACAATTTTATATACTCCATAAACCCTTTAAATTAATTAGGTGGTTTATGTCGCACTTCAAGTTTTACTCTGCCCTTGTTTTCTGACGACGAATATGATGACACATTTCAATGAGTTACATCTCATCTTAAACAAATATCTAAAGTGGAACAAGTCACATGTAAAATGTTTTACACTGATTATGATTGCATTAATTGTAAAACAGACATGTAATCTTTCTTCTGCATCTAAAGCCTTACCCATCAAGTGCTTACCACAATCATTTTATCGACGTATACAACGCTTCTTTGCAGGTCAGTATTTTGATTATCGTCAAATTTCTCAGTTAATTTTCAATATATTTTCATTCGACAAAGTGCAACTGACTTTAGATAGAACCAATTGGAAATGGGGAAAACGAGATATCAATATCTTGATGTTAGCCATCGTCTATCGTGGAATAGCGATACCTATTGTTTGGACATTGCTCAATAAACGTGGAAATTCAGATACAAAAGAGCGTATTGCTTTGATTCAACGCTTTATCTCTATTTTTGGTAAAGACCGGCTTTGTTGCACAAACCTATCTGTAAAGGCTTTTTCAGCGATATAATTTTCAAATGAAGAAGCCTGCACACAAAATCTACCGCACAACCAATTGGCCCGCATATAACCGAGCACTTATGAGTCGCGGAAATATTGCCATTTGGTTTGATCCTGCTACGCAATGGTATGCGCCATCAAAAGGCAAACAAGGGCGAAATCAAACCTACTCCGACGCAGCCATCCAATGCTGCTTAATGATTAAATCCTTATTCCGTCTGTCTTTACGTATGGTTACTGGCTTTGTGCAAAGTCTGATTAAACTTTGCGGATTAAATTGGACCGCACCAGATTACACCACGCTTTGTAGAAGACAAAAGCATATTGATATTGTAATCAGCTACCAAAAAAGTAGCGATGGGCTGCATCTACTCATGGACTCTACAGGCATGAAGTTTCTAGGTGAGGGCGAATGGAAGCGCAAGAAACATGGACCTGAATATCGTCGCCAATGGCGTAAACTTCATATTGATAAGTTAATAAATAATCACATAGATCAAGATCCAACATTGAAACAGGATTTGAAATTACTGCAAACTATTCCTTCAATCGGTGAACGATCAGGCTTATTACTGTTGGGGTTATTTCATTCGCACAAGTTTGAAAAAGCAAGTCAAGCTGCTGCATATGTAGGTTTGGTTCCAGTACATCAGTTGTCTGGCAGTTCAGTCAACAAGCAAAGTCACTTATCAAAAGCAAGTGACAGTAAAATACGCTCAGTATTGTATATGTCAGCATTAACAGCGATTAAATATAATCCACACATTGAAGCTTTATATCAACGATTATTAAGCCGGGGTAAAAATAAAATGTGTGCTTTAGGTGCTGCAATGTGCAAGCTTATACATCTGTGTTATGGCGTTTTAAAACATCAGACTGCCTATCAAAGAGATTATTTATTGGCCGAATAATCTCAAAACCTCATTGACTACCAAGACGGTATCTCATATCTGTGTACTGCTCTGCGGACATGAAACCCGCATTTTTAAAGTAACTCGTTCTGAATCTGTGATTCAGCATATTGTGAATGCGGAGCGTTACTTTTGGGAATGCGTTGAAAAGGATACCCCACCAGAAGCGGATGCCAGCGCATCGGCAGCCAAAGCGCTGCAATTGCTGTATCCCGAACATGTGCCGTTGAGCACCGCAGACTTATCTGAGGATGAGCAGGCCAATCAGCAGTTCGAACAGCTGATTCAAGCGCGTAATCAACTTGATAAACATCAGGAGCAGTTTGATCTGCTGAAGCACCAGCTGCAGGCCAAGATGCAGCATCGAATGGTTTGCTTTCATGCTTACCGCTGCAATTAACTCTTCGAGGCAAGAGCACCACACAAAGCTATCGTACGCCTGTCTACTACGTGGATTTGACATTACGTGAGGGTATTCATTTACAGGAGGCGATTCAAACCGCTAAGGAGATCGTTCAGAAAAGTAAACAGGTAGGATTTAATCAACAGGCACTCTATCAGATGGCACGGCAGGATTATGGCAATGCCAGATTGGAAGTGAATGTTGAAGAGGAACTAGATTTCGTGGAAGAGTTTTATACGGATGAGGCTGTTGAGTCTGAGCAGGTTCAGCCTGAGTCGAAAACCAAGGTAAAGTCTAAGCTCCATCAGGCGGATAGCTTTGTGCAGGAGATTCAGCAGGGCTTACAGCAGAATTTACGGGCTGTGAATTAGATGGGAGTGGACGCGGCTGGACTCAGTAAAATTTTATTGGACTGGCCTATTATCTTGGATGAGCATCATGAGCATTACCCAAACGAACTAATTTAACCGTTGGCGGTTTAGGTTGGTCGGCAAGGGATATTCACAAGCGGATTGAATCCAAGTTGGCTAGTTGTTAATGAGTGGGATCTTCAGGTCCCTTTTTTTTAATCGAGTATAGAAAAAAATATTCTGATTGACTAAGAGTTACTAAGTTGTCTTTTAGTTTTAATTTGAGTTAGATTAAAGTCGATAAGTGCTTTTCTACTTAAGAAAAGAATGATCTATCATCATGATAATAAATATGAAATTTTTAATTAATGGGATAGTAATTTGTACCAAATAGTCACCAAAATTCTAGACACACATAATCACCTCCCTGCAGGGAGGTGATTAAATGATGTTATTTACATACTATCTCGGTTTGCAGGCTTTTTAAGATGGTTTGAAGAATTTCAATACGGGCCGCTAATTTATTGTCATTAGAAATAATATGCCAAGGCGCGTGTTCAGTGTTTGTATACTTAAACATATCGGATGCCGCCTGTAGATAAGCATCCCATTTATCACGATTTCTCCAGTCATCATCAGTAATTTTAAAGTGTTTTTGTGGTGTCTTTTGTCGCTTTTCAAACCTGATAAGCTGTTCATCTTTTGAAATGGCAAGCCAAAACTTTAAAACAATAGTATTGGTTTCTGTCAATTGCTTTTCATAGTGATTGATTTCTTCATACGCAGTTTGCCATTCAGCTTCGGTAATGAGGCACTCAATACGTTCAACAAGAACACGACCGTACCATGTTCGATCAAAAATATTAATTTCACCATTAACTGTATGCTTATTCCAAAAACGCCACAAGTATGGTCTTAATTTTTCGAAATTTTCCGGCGCAGAAATACTGTGAATACTATATTCATAAGGATCTAAATATTTGATAAGGCGTTTGATTGAACTGCCTTTACCAGCAGCATCCATGCCTTCAAATGCGAAGACCACGTTTTTAGATGAAAAACGTAAAGCTTCTGCCACTTTGTGTTCCAGTATTTTAATCATTTTTTTGTACTGTACACGCTCAATATCTCCCTTTGAAATTTGTGTCAATAATGGAGAGAGAGCTGCTGGCTGATAATCCAGACTGGCATTCTTGGGCGGGGCTGTATTCTTAAGATGAGATAAAACAATATTGGCAAAGGCAAGATTTCTTTCTTTGTTATTCTGACTATCAATAATATACCAATCATCAGTGAACTGTTTTCTATAGAAATTAATTTTATTATATAGATCTTTTGTTTTCCATTTTTCTATTGGAAAGTTGTCCCAAGAGTGATTGGGAACTCTTTGAAAAGCTCTGTTTAAATTTAAGTCGGAAACTCGAATTTTAATAGAACTCCAAGGTAAATCGAACCATACTTTAACTATGTCAATATTATTGTTTTTTAAATAATTTTCAAATATATTAATTTTTTCTAAATGTTCTTTAAAATAATAATCTGATTTTTTTGTGTTTTCATAGAGTGTTGACGCTAGTAAATCAGTATACCAATTCCCATAAAATGTAACAATTTCTCCTCTTTTTGGTATGTCATTGATATATGGTGACCAAATTAATGAGTTTGATTTTATTTTATTTGGGAGATCAGCTTTTATTTTTAAATAACGAGGATCCATTAGTTCGGATAATTTTTTTATAGCGTTGGATTTTTTTGTTAATTCAATTCCGCCAATGATTATTAATAGGCTTTTTGAATTTTTATTATTTTTTGAATTTTTAAAATTATATTGTGCTTCGATTAAATCTAGGGAGAGTTGTTGGTTTTTCATTTAAAGCCTAAGTTTTGTAAAATTAATCAATTAAAATAAATTGATTTATATCCTGAGTCAACATTAACTTTGATTCAGTAAAGTTGTTTAAAAACAACTTTTTTTTAAAAAGATAATTGGAAATCAGAGGGCTTTGTTGCACAAAGATTTGAAATGCAAAGCGCCCCTAATTGAGCCAAATTTAAGGCGTAACTTGGGTAAGTGGTCGACCTAATTCCGTAAATCTGTTAAGGACTGCTACACGTGCATGGATCTCATTCACTTGGCTATCAAAACTCCTTGCACTGAGTTTATCTCCTAATAATTTGATGCAATGCATCTTAGTTTCAACCAAACTTCGCCGATGATAGCCTGACCATTTTTTCCATAGTGTCCTGCCTAAACGTTTAATTGTTCGAAGTAATTCATTTCGCTCTAGCGAGCTACTCTTTGTATCTTTCCATGGTTTCGCATTTTTTCTAGGTGGAATCACCGCATGCGCTTGCCGATCTGCAATGACCTGACGGCATTGCTTGGTGTCATAAGCTCCATCGGTATAAACAGAGTCAATCCGCTCATCTTGTGGAATCTGATTAAGTAAATCACCAAGCACCTGTGAATCACTGACATTATTGGTTGTAAGCTGAACTGCTCGTATTTGCAGGGTTTTAGCATCTATACCAATATGAAGTTTACGCCATTGGCGACGATATTCAGGTCCATGTTTCTTGCGTTTCCATTCGCCCTCACCTAGAAACTTCATGCCTGTAGAGTCCATGAGTAGATGCAGCCCATCGCTACTTTTTTGGTAGCTGATTACAATATCAATATGCTTTTGTCTTCTACAAAGCGTGGTGTAATCTGGAGCTATCCAATTTAATCCGCAAAGTTTAATCAGACTTTGCACAAAGCCAGTGACCATACGTAAAGACAGACGGAATAAGGATTTAATCATTAAGCAGCATTGGATAGCTGCGTCGGAGTAGGTTTGATTTCGCCCTTGTTTGCCTTTTGATGGCGCATACCATTGCGTAGCAGGATCAAACCAAATGGCAATATTTCCGCGACTCATGAGTGCTCGGTTATATGCGGGCCAATTGGTTGTGCGGTAGATTTTGTGTGTAGGCTTCTTCATTTGAAAATTATATCGCTGAAAAACCCTTTACAGATAGGTTTGTGCAACAAAGCCACTTCAAGATCAAGTACTTAAAATTATCAAAATGGTAAAAAGAATAAATTTAAATCGTTAAATAGAAAATCATGTAAAAATACTCAAAATCTTGCAATAAGTACAATCGCAACGTAAGATGAGAATTGCAGATAAGTCATTTTAAATTCCGTGTACGGCAAATTGCATTACATGGAACAAACCCACAATAGTTACAGCTATTGTGGGTCATTATCCCCTGTTCTCAACTAAGTTATAAGAAAAATACCCCTATCATTCGATTGATTCCTTTATATAAATAATAAAGTAAATATTTGTTTTCCATGAAATTTTATAAAATTCAGTATTAGACCTGTAGCGAAAACTTATCAAACGAAGTATTGGTTAATCTTTTTCTTCAACATCTTCCTTAAACTCAAACAAATCATTCATCGTACAGTTAAAGTATTTACATAACTTATCGGCGACTGGCAATTCAATACGTACAGCACGATCATAATACATACTCGTGAGCGTATTGCGATTGATGCCTGTCGCACGTACTACATCACTTAATTTTAAAATTTTTCGATCGCCCATGAGGCTGGATAACTTGCAAGTAATCATATATCAATTAATTTACAAAAAAATAACCTACTAAGAGTTATTTTAAGTTGTTGACTGAGTAATACCCTGCTATATTTAACCTACAGCAGATCATTACAACTTATAGAAAGCATAATTCATCTATTTCAACTAAATTATAACTTTTTAAATGTAAGGATTGAAGCTGTATTAGATTATTTTGTGGAGATGACCGCCATGTTGCCAAATGAATTATTGATCAGCCAGCAAGCTCGTGACTTAGGAAATCAATTAATTAAAGAAATGAACATCAATAGAAGTTACGGAATGGCTAATTTTCTTGGAGTAAATACTTGCTATGATAATCATCAGGCTGTACTTATTTGGACATTTCAACTTCTTGAAAGGGAACCTACCTTAAACGAATTAGCAGAAATTAAAAAATATTTTCTTTTAATCTTTCCAGATAGTGTTTATCAATTAGCCTAAGTTGTTTTTAAAAATTATTTTCAGGGGGGGATTACCGGATAGTCTGATAATTCTGAATAAGATCATAATCCGCTGACGTTTAACTAATATTTACGAAATTCCACACTGACTGTATGGTGGATGGTACTCCATCGAGGTATAGAAACATTGGCTTAAAATAGGATTCAGGTTACATAATAAAAAAAGTCCAGAATTTATAGGCTTAATCTGGACAAAAAGGAAACTAAGAAAAAGAAATCTTGCTTAAAGTTAGGCAATCACTCCATGGAATTTCGTAGCAACCCAATCTGCAATCATAGAGCCCGCATTGGGAGCTATACTTTTCTATCAACGATGTACAAGCTATTTTATACTATGTACGACAAGGCATGGGGGTGGCATTATTGCCTGACTTGATCCTAGACACTATCACTACCTCTCCCGATTATTCTTAATTTTCGATGGGTATATTCATCCTTTTAATGACTGATGTGTGCTGAAAAAACAGGAGGTTTTAACTTGGTAAACCATACATACTCATCAGGAGTTTACCATGAGCAAGAAACACAAGACGTATACGGCAGAATTTAAAGCTGAAACCATCAAAGCAATAGAAGCCATTCAAGGCAATGTATCTAAAAACAGCTAGAGAACTCGGCATTTCCATGCAGACCCTTTCGCATTAGAATAATAAGGCAAAGGCAGGGACTTTAGCTGGTACTAAATAGTATTCATCTGATCTAAACGCTTTGCTCGAAGAAAATAAGCAACTTAAACAGCAGCTTAAATCCGCTGAAATGGTGAAATGGAACGTGAATTTCTAAAAAAGGCAGTAGCGTACTTTGCCAAATAAAGTCAGTAAGGTACGCCTAGGTGAAATCCCAAAACACTTATTTCCGATTATTTTGATGGCACGATTACTTCATGTATCAGTTTCACGCTTTTATGATTGGCTAAAACGAGGTGTGAATAAACGATTAGTTCAGGTGGCCTAACTTAAATAAAAAGTCTCAGACAAACTGGGTACGGTTCACTATTTTTGTCGTGTACAGAGAGTTTTTCTATATAAAAGTATGATACTCACCTAGCCATTACTTAAATAATCACCCCACCACTGCATCATTTCAGTCCGTTGAGCTAAATAGTCAGCGTGATTATAGCTGGCACGGGTACGGTTCTTATCAATATGTGAAAGTTGTGCCTCAATCCAATTATCTTGGAACAAACCTGAGTCATTCAAAATGGTACTAAAAGTTGAACGTAATCCATGAGAAGATAGTTGATGTTTGCCATACCCCATCTTACGTATGGCCATATTTAGAGTATTAAAATGAATCGGTTGATTGTGTTTGCGAGGGCTAGCAAAAAGGTATTTTTCACCGTATGACCACTGCATGACGTCTTTCAAAATCTCTAAAGCCTGATTTGAAAGTGGAACTAAAAAATCTGGAATCTCATGGCCTAATATGACTTTTCGTCGAAACTGTTTAATATGCAAGGCAGGTATTTTCCATATTTTTTCATTTAAATCAAAATGATGAGGCTCAGGCAATAACAATTCAGCCCCTCGCACTCCAGTATATAATTTAAACATCAGTGCTTTTTTAATAATCGGATGGGCATCCAATTTTTGTAATTTATACTTAAAATCAGATATATCCTCCGCTTTCAAATACGGATAATTCTTCTTGATTTTACTGTTAATGGCGATTTTATTTAAACCATGCGCGATGTTGAATTCACAATAACCCATCGCTACAGCGTAGTCATAAATTTGGTTCAAATAACTACAAGCTTTCTTGACAGGTTCTTTTACTTGGCGTCCCTCTATTTTTTTGATTACTGAAACCAGGTCATAACGCTTGATGTTTTGAAAAGGTAAATCCTGAAGGTCTGGATAAATATCTTGCTGTAAGCATCTTTCTGCTAGCTGTAGTACACCACAGCGGGGTAGATCGTTGAAGGCATTCTTCAGTTTGAACTGTAACCACTCCTCCCCGACCTTACCAAAGGTGATGACATTAGAGGCAGTATCATGTTCAAAACAGAAATTATTGTCTTTAAAGTCATCTCTGACTTGTCGTGCCTTTTTCAGCGATAAATCAGGATAAAGACCTAACTGAATGCGTCGACGTTTTTTAGTTTGTGGATCTGTATAGCGATAGCACCAAGATTTTCTTCCACTCGGTTCAATCTTCAGGCTAAGCCCATCTTCATCGGATAAAAAACAGGTTTTTTCCTTGCAATGAGCTTGGCGAACTTTAATTTCAGTAAGACTCATGGAATTTAAATGAAACCTAATAAGGGGTTGATTGGATCAATTATATCAAAATAGAAAGCTTTATATATGATGCGTATATTACGCATCACATAAATATTTATATATATGTTTTTTATAAAAATTATTGTGAGTGTGTAAGTTAAAATAACCAAAAAAGTAACCATTGTTAAAGTCTGTATTAAGCTACAAAAATCAGTGATAGTTAATCACTATTCTGTAATGAGTTTGTTTTACAGACCTCGTAACCGAGCCTTAATTATCCGAGGCAATATTTCTATCTGGTTTGATTATTTGACTCAATGGTATGCTCATCCGCAAGAAAAAATGGATCAAATCAAACTTAGTCCAATACAGCTATATAACACTGCTTAAGGTATGTCGATATTGCCATTGGCTATCCAAAAAGGGCTTTGTTGCACAAACCTATCTGTAAAGGCTTTTTCAGCGATATAATTTTCAAATGAAGAAGCCTACACACAAAATCTACAGCACAACCAATTGGCCCGCATATAACCGAGCACTCATGAGTCGCGGAAATATTGCCCTTTGGTTTGATCCTGCTACGCAATGGTATGCGCCATCAAAAGGCAAACAAGGGCGAAATCAAACCTACTCCGACGCAGCTATCCAATGCTGCTTAATGATTAAATCCTTATTCCGTCTATCTTTAGGTATGGTCACTGGCTTTGTGCAAAGTCTGATTAAACTTTGCGGATTAAATTGGACCGCACCAGATTACAGTACGCTTTGTAGAAGACAAAAGCATATTGATATTGCAATCAGCTACCAAAAAAGTAGCGATGGGCTGCATCTACTCGTAGACTCTACAGGGATGAAGTTTCTAGGTGAGGGCGAATGGAAACGCAAGAAACATGGAGCTGAATATCGCCGCCAATGGCGTAAGCTTCATATTGGTATCGATACTGAAACCATTCAAATACGTGCTGTACAACTCACCGCAAATAATGTCAGTGATTCACAGGTACTGGAAGATTTACTTGCTCAAATCCCTTTAGATGAACAAATCGATTCTGCCTATACAGATGGTGCTTATGACACAAAACGATGCCGTCAGGTCATTGCAGATCGGTAAGGGCATGCGGTGATTCCACCTAGAAAAAATGCGAAACCATGGAAAGATACAAAGAGTAGCTCGCTAGAGCGAAATGAATTACTTCGAACAATTAAACGTTTAGGCAGGACACTATGGAAAAAATGGTCAGGCTATCATCGGCGAAGTTTGGTTGAAACTAAGATGCATTGCATCAAATTATTAGGAGATAAACTCAGTGCAAGGAGTTTTGATAGTCAAGTGAATGAGATCCATGCACGTGTAGCAGTCCTTAACAGATTTACGGAATTAGGTCGACCACTTACCCAAGTTACGCCTTAAATTTGGCTCAATTAGGGGCGCTTTGCATTTAAAATCTTTGTGCAACAAAGCCGATTAAAAATATCATTTAAAATTTAATTGATCCATTCTCGAGGGACTTGAGGGATTTTAGATGTTCTCACACAAAGCCTTCTAATTAAGAATTGAGGAATACCAAAAATCAAAAGATTTAAATTGTAGTCAGAAGGTAATTTCACTTGATTTGTTAAATAATCTCGCTCTGAAAATCTTAGTAGTTTAAGTTTAAACCAAGTTTCACTTGCTATCTCTTTACGGTAAATAACATTAGGAGCATAGTAATGAATATTATTTTTGGTGGTGTATCAAAAAGTATGCTAAAAAAAAGCAGGTTGAATTTTGATAAAATAGAGAAATGCAAATAACTCTAGAAATCAAATGTCCAACCTGCCTCAGTGACAGTATAAAGAAAAATGGCATCAAAGTAGATGGGAAACAGAACTACCAATGCAAAGACTGCAAACGTCAGTTTATTGGTGACCATGCTCTGAGCTATCTAGGATGTAATTCTGGCATTACTCGTAAAATATTACAGTTAATGGTCAGAGGCAGCGGTATACGAGATATCGCTGAAGTTGAGCGCATTAGTATCGGTAAAGTCTTACGGACTTTAACTGAATCGGCCTATCAAATTCAGCCTAAACAAAGTCATTATGAATCTCTCGAAGTAGATGAATTCTGGACTTTTGTTGGAAATAAAAATAATAAACAATGGCTTATTTACGCTTACCATCGAGAAACAGTTTGGGGTAAGAGAGATTTAGCTACAGTCCAAAGGTTGAAGACAAAGCTTAAACAATTAGGTATTCACTACACCCGAATTGCAAGTGATCATTGGGACAGTTTCATCACTGCTTTTAAAAACTGCAAGCAAAGTATTGGTAAGTTTTTTACTGTAGGAATTGAAGGTAATAATTGCAAAATAAGGCATCGAATAAGGCGTGGTTTTAGAAGAAGTTGTAATTTCTCCAAAAAGCTTGAAAACCATTTTAAAGCCTTCGACTTAACCTTCTTTTACATCAATAATGGCTTCATTTAATGTCAGCATACTTTTTAAAACACCACCCCAAAATTAAATTTATTTAAATCAGATGCTTACATATTTATGCAACAAAGCCCATTGGTACACTAAGGCAGCAAATCAGTAATAATCCGGACAACGCCACGTTCAACAGGGGCCTTACCTGTAACCTCACCAATTTGCTCGCAAATGACGACGGTTTCGCCTTTTTTCACCAAGCGAGCAAGGTAGCCTTCAGCTGCATGGTAAGGAACGCCTGCCATAGGGATAGGTTCACCATTGGCTTTGCCACGATGGGTTAGGGTAATTCCGAGAAGTTTAGCGGCCTTGTGTGCATCTTCAAAAAATAGCTCGTAGAAGTCACCCATACGATAGAACATCAAAGAGTGCGGATGTTGCATTTTGACGCCCATGTACTGTTGCATCATGGGAGTGAGGGTGGACAAATCAGTTATGATTCCCGAATTGCTCATGTAGGTGAAATCCTTAAATCTTTGAAAATGCACAATATAAAAATAGACCGAGCGACGCCGCTTACCGTATGTATTTATGTGCTATGAACAGCTATTGTCTGAATGGCAATATCTTAGCAAAATTGAAAACGACTAAACAATAAATCATCTATAAAGCGAACAGTTGTTAAACAGCCAAGTGATTATTGCTGTAGGCATTAGGTGTAAAGCAAAAATAAAAAAGCCTAAACATCTGTTTAGGCTTTTTAAGATTTAAGGCTTATACAGACCGAGTTCAGTCAGGTGCAACCGTAGGATACGACGTAACTCAAGAACAGCTTCAGGCGTTTCTTGAATAGAATGTCCACCTTTAATAATCTTCTCAGACAATGCACCATCTAGATGGGCACTCGTATAAGGCACGACATCGTCTGTAATGATATTGAGGTCATCACTTTTGGTCGCATTCCCCATGATGCTGTGGAATTTCATGCCCTTGTATGGAACGACATTTTTAGTTAACCGAGTAAAATTAGAGTTTTTGCTGAGATCACTTGGCCCATTTTGAATGAGTCCATTATCGACATCTTTAATGAAGGCTTGTAGGTCAGGGTCACTACTTTGTATAACATCGGTCAGTGCTCCCAAAAACGCACCTGGTAGACGAATGACTTTACGTGCCGCAAGGGTAAACCAGCGGTCAGCAAACTCTGTCCCACGATGTGGCGCTGCCAAGAAAATGGCCCGACTAAAGTTTGGAATCGGTTGAATATCGAGGCGTGATTTAAATAGAGGGTCATTTTTAAATTGTTGCGCACGTCGATTGGGTAGCAGTTTCATTGCCGCAGGGGTTAAGTCAGCATCGCTCACCAAAAGCCGTGCAATAATGCCGCCCATACTATGTCCCACGAGCACGGCATCCTTTTTGGCAGGCGCTTTGCTGTCGACCAAATTAAAACTTTGTTGAATGATTGCATAGATTTGGAAACGACTTTCTAAAATTGGCATATTGGTCGAGTAGAACACTTGCCAGACTTGATAGTGCTCACGTAGCACGGGGTCGCCCATGACATCATTCGTCAAACGAATCCATGCCTCTGGACTGCTGGCTAAACCGTGGACGAGGACCACCACTTTTTTATTTGGATTGTACGGCTCAAGCATGTATAGGTGTGGCATAGTGAGGCGTGCATCACGATCAATCAGTGATAAATACGCGGCTTTACCTAAATTGTTTTGTGCTAACCATAAGCCATAAGGTGCAGAAAAGTTTGCAGCGAGTGGGTAGCTTTTGCCTGCAATTTTCGCAGATTCAAACTTATAGGGATCATAAGCTGAGATTTCAAACTCAGGGTTGTTTAAGATCTCATCGATATTGGATGCAGAGCGTGGCTGTGCGGTAATAGTCGCTGCTAAATAACGGGCATTGTGAATGTTTGGATTACGACCATTGGTATACTGATAATGTAGTGGATCGACAATATATTTGGCTTTTTCAGGTGAGGTGTCATTGTGCTCAGGTGGGAGGACAATCAGAAACTCTGAACCAAAACCATCGCGACGTGTGATAGAGCGCAGGCCTGAAAAGTTCATATTGTAAGTTGACATCAGTTGTTCAACTTGACGGTTTTTTAAAAGTGGGTAATTGTCATAATTAATACGGTAAATACTTTGCCCCACTTTGATTTGATTACCGACTTCAGATGGCCCATGGCGTAGGCCATAACTATTCACGAGTTTAGCGATAGCTTGATTATAAAAGTCACGGAGTTGGACTTGTCGGTTATCAAAAATACGGTCTTGGGGGCCACGTTTGGTGTTAAACATGTAGGCATAACTGTAGCGAATGCTTTTATCCAGCATGCCGAGTTGTTGATCTAGGCAGCTTTGGTAGTTTTGTTTTTGCAGTGCCTGTTTTTCTTCAGACTGTGTCTTGGCTAAAATACTGACTTTACAGGCAGATGATTTTTCTAAGGAAAGTGCTTTAGCGAGATACAGCTCGCTGGCAGTAGAGAGGAGCTGTTCATCCTGAATTTGTGGAATCTGTTTGAGTTCGCTGACACATTCTTCAGGTTGCTCTGAACAGATTTTGGCTTCTCTACCCGTCATAGACAGCACGTTTAGACTCGCTTCACTGAGCTTATCCCGCGTTAAAATACTCTCACGCTCATTGGTAATCGTGACGTTCAGTGATTGATTTTTCACACTGACCACTTGGCAACCACTCAAAAGCGAAACGAGAGTGGTCATCATCAAGGTGCTACGGATGTATTTAGGCATAAAAAGCGTCGACTACCGTTTATTCTTTTGAATTTTTTAAATCATACGATAATTCTCGGATTTATGTAAGCATCCGCTGAACGCCATCGCCAAGTTTTAACGGGGTTCAGGTTTCCAGCGGTGAGGTAGTAATTCTTCTATTTGGGGCACTTTATGTGTTGGCAACCTTTTCAGCACATCACTTAAATAGGCATACGGATCCAAGCCATTCAGCTTTGCTGACTGGATTAAAGTCATGATATTGGCAGCTCGTTGACCACTGCGCAGCGAACCTGCAAATAGCCAGTTCTTACGCCCCAAGGCCCAGGGACGCATTTGGTTCTCTATCCAATTATTGTCAATGGGTAGATTGCCATCATCCAGATAGCGGCTTAAAGCAGTCCAACGTTTTAGGCTGTAATTGATCGCCCGGGCGGTTGGAGAACTCGATGGCACCGTCAGCTGATGTTGGTTGAGCCATTCATATAGTTGTTGCATGACCGGTTGACTATGCTGTTGTCGGTATTCGCAGCGGTCTTCCGCTGTACCATCCGTCTTTTTTCTTAATTCTGCTTCTATCGCATATAATTTCTGAATCAGCACTAATGCCTGTTCAGCGACCTGACTTTTCTTGGTCACATGTAGTTCATGGAATTTACGACGTGCATGTGCCATGCAGCCCACCTCAATGACCTGACCTGATCTAAAGCGTGCTTTATAACCACTGTAATCATCACAGACCAAATGACCCTGCCAGCCTTTCAGGAAGTCTTCAGCATGCTGGCCAGAACGGCTATCTTGAAAGTCATAGATCACTGCCTGAACTGGATTGTACTGTGTGCTGGCATAGGCCCAGACATAACCTTTTTTGGGCTTTTTCTCATTTTCACCCATCTGCATGACCGTCACCGGTGTTTCATCTGCATGGATCACCTGCTGTTGCAGTACCACCTGTTTTAAGGCATTGGCCAGAGGTTCCAGTTCCACCCCACAGCGGCCAATCCAGTCAGATAACGTTGATCTAGACAGATCAACACCTGCGCGTAGAAAGATTTGACGTTGACGGTACAAAGGCAAATGATCGGCATACTTTGACACCAGCACATGGCTAAGCAATTCAGGTGAAGCAATGCCTTTATCAATCACATAGGCTGGCATCGCTTGCTGAGTCAGAGTGTCACACTGATCACAGACCCATTTACCACGCACATGCTGTTCCTTATAGAACTGTGCCGGTCTGAAATTCAGTTTTTCACTGACATCTTCACCGATACGACGCAAGGTACAGCCACAACTGCATTGTGTTGATTCAGGTTCATGCTCAATACGGAGGGTGTGTAGATGATCTGGCAACAGCCGACGTTTAGGTTTGTTGACTGGGGCTTTCTGTGCAGCTGCATTGGTTTTATCTGCATTCAGTCGTTCCAGTTCCAGATCAACCGCTGCAATATCTTCTTCAACCGCTTCATCCCAGAGATGGATTTGTTTTGCGGTTAGATGTTCGTTTTTACTGCCGAATTTATGCTGTTTAAATAGTGCAAGCTCATGCTCGTATTTTTGATTGAGAATAGAAAGATGTTGAACTTTAGAATCTAATTGCTGATTGGTGACTTCAAGATGTTGAACTCTGGCATCTAATTGCTGATTTGATTGTTCCAGTTGTTGTTTAGATTGTGCCAGAGACTGATGCTGCATCGCCAACTGTCTGGTAAATTCCAGCAGTTGTTCATGGGTCAGTTGGCTTAAATCAGGCAGCGTATTCATGACCGCAGTATGCCTGAGGTCATGATGCAGAGGAAATAGAACGTTTGGAGAATAGCAGAATGGATGAGCCTGGTTTAGAGCATTGTTACCACTTGCTGCAGTCCGATTCTTTGCCAGGGCAAACCCTGGATCAGTGCCTGTAACTGCTCCGGGCTGATCGCCATACTTTCACCCTGGTGAACTTTAGCCCAGTGGAATTTCCCCTGTTCCAGCCGCCGGGCACACAGCCAGATACCCAGTCCATCATGCACCAGCACTTTCATACGATGGCCACGCTTATTACAGAACAGGTAAGCGCAATGCGGTTTGATGTAGCCAAAGGCTCTCAGCACCTGAGCCATGGCTGTATCCATCCCTGCACGCATGTCCATCGGCTGGGTAGACAACCAGATCTCATCAATACGAATCATTGAGTCAAACCCTGGATCAGCAACAGTAATTCAGTTACTGACTCCACCGGCCAGTCGATCTCGATCATCTGATCCCTTGCGGAACTTGGTGCCTCATGTAATGGAATCCTGATATGAGCGACAGCTTTCTTCTCTGGCACAGGTGGTAGAGGTGCTTCTTGTTTGACTGGAGTCGGGTGAAGAATGACCGGAAGAAAGTCAGTCTGTGGAATGGATGGGGTTTTTAATGCAGGGGGCATTGATCTGGACTGACGAATCCATTTATGTAGCAGATTGGCATTGATCTGATGTTGCATTGCTACCTTGGCCACTGATGTATCTGGCTGCTGGCATTGCTGAATAAGTTGATGTTTAAATTCAGCTGTGAAGGTTCGACGGGGCTTTTTTAGCGTTGGTGCACTGTCTATAACTGTCTTTAAATCCATAAATAGGTGTCCACTTAAATTTAAGTGGACACTATCGCGGTATTAATGAGTTAGAAAAAGTGGGGTTCAGCGGACGCTTACGCAAATCAGGGTCATGCCGAAGCTGCACAAGCTCTTAAATCAATGAAAAGTGAGTTAATTGCAAATAATTAACCCACTCCACAACTTAATAAAAAGGCAGTTATAAGCTGCCTTTTTTATTCATTTCTGCCTTGAAATAAACGCGAGTCCAAACCTATCGATCTAGGCCCACGTTAAAATATATGCAAAAAAAAGCCACCCGAAGGTAGCTCAGTTGGTAATAAAGACAATTTAGAATTTCAAGCGCAGGTTTTGCTCAACGCGCTCAATCAGAACCTTAGGTACATTTGATTGCACGGCGAGTGAAGTCCAACTTGAAACCGCCTCGATAACCTCTTCCAAAATCTGGCGAATACGCTGTTCATTAAAGATTGGACTTAGCTTCTCGAATGACAGGAAATCAGCCATTTCAAAATTGTCACGCTTTCCGTTAAGAGTCATCCAGTGTTGATCTACCCAAAAAGAGTTCGGCTTATAGCTATATGCCAAGTCATAAGCTGGTGCCAGTTTCCATTGATTATCTACAAGCATGTAGCCAAAGTTCTTTGAGTGGTCATCGTGGTTACGAGATACCACATTGAATACCATACGTCTAAACAACTGTTCTGCCTCGGCTGCAGTCAAACGCAAATGACGGTTCACGTTAAATATTTCTTCGTAAGAGAAAGAACCCGGTTTTTTATAATCCACATGCGCCAGGCCATTCAAGGATTGAATGTGAATCTTCTCATTCCCAACGCGATCAAAACGCTGCGTGATGAAATGTTGACGATCACCCTCTTGCAGCAACTTACAAGGCATCATTTCAATACCGCATTTTAAGGCCATTTGATGATAAACATACTCCATTGCGCCGTAGCCCATTGGATCACCAAAAGTTTCTTTATTGACGTTATGCTCACTCACACCATCAAACTTCATCAAGTAGTGCGTAAAGCCATCTGGAACATCTGTTTGACCTGAACGGACTTGGCTGTAATCCTCATTAAATGCAAGTACTGCTTTAGGGCGTGCGCCACCTGCACTTGTACCCACAGATAGAAGCGCAAGCATGGCATCCTTGTCTTCTGCACCATTATTATTAAGATCAACCTCTAAAGATGAACGAGTGTCTAATACATCTTGGGCGATTTTAATCAACTCAATAATTTCAACTTGCTGAGACGCATTAAAACCATTCATTGATTTCATAGGGTGATACTCTAATGCACCCATGCCGCGCTTACCTGTATATTTCAGGCGTTCTAATGGAGTGATAGAGTCAGGAGATCGACCGTTACGTGCTGTCCACGCATTTAAAATTCGATTACCAAAATCATCAGGTAGTGAGTCAGCAAACAAACCTGCCAAACCCTTGAATGTTTCAGGGTTTAATGTTGGGAATGTATAAACACCCTCTCCTAAAGGCATATACAACGGAGAAAGCTCGATACCACTGTCAAGAAATGATTTAGAGTATTCAAAGGCACTTGGCTGTCCCTCTGTATACGCCATAACCCCAACATCCATACCAAGATATTCAACGCTTACTGTATCTCTCACCATCCTAAATCATCCTTATTCGCAGTTAATATTTTCTTGTTGTTCGAGTTAGCCTTATGTTCACCCGAAGCCTTTTTACGCTCTTTACCTTGCAACTTATGGAGTTGAATTGGCGATATTGGTTGGGGCGGTAAAAACAGATCTATCTGGTCCCTCATGTTTAGAGCATCCAAATATGCGATCAGATTTTCCAGTGTGACTTTCCCTTTCTCAGCATTAATAATTGCGCGTCTCTCTAAGCCGGATATCTCAGATATCTCAACTTGAGTTAAATCTTTATTAAGCCGAGCCTGTTTGATACGCTCACCAATTTCTAATGCTTTTGCATGGCTTGAACTTGTAGATCTAAATCCCATTGTTTAATACCATTTTTTGTACCTAACGAGCATATTTTAGCACATTAGTACCATTTTGTGTACTAAACGAAGTTTGTATTTTAGACGGCTTTGTTGCACAAAGCTATTCTTGAAGGCTTCTTCAGTAATATAATTTCCAGATGAAGAAGCCTACACCTAAAATCTATCGTACAACCAATTGGTCCTCGTATAACCAAGCTTTAATCAAGCGAGGAAATATTTCAATCTGGTTTGATCCTAAGACGCAATGGTATGCACAACCACAAGGCAAGCAAGGACGAAATCAAACTTATTCCGATACAGCGATTCAATGCTGTTTAATGATCAAATCTCTATTCCGTCTTTCTTTACGTATGGTTACTGGCTTTGTTCAAAGCCTGATTAAACTCTGTGGCTTGAATTGGACAGCACCAGATTACTCCACCCTTTGTAGACGACAAAAGCATATTGATATTGCGATAAGCTATCAGAAAAGTCATGATGGGTTACACCTACTTGTCGACTCTACGGGTTTAAAGTTTTTAGGTGAAGGCGAATGGAAGCGTAAAAAACATCAGCCTGAATACCGTCGGCAATGGCGTAAACTGCATATTGGTATAGATGCTGAAACACTGCAAATACGTGCCGTTCAGCTTACTACAAATAATGTCAGTGATTCACAAGTACTAGGTGATTTACTGGATCAAATTCCACTAGATGAGCGAATAGATTCTGTCTATACCGATGGCGCGTACGACACGAAGTGCTGCAGAAAAGTGATTTCAGATCGTCAAGCACATGCAGTAATTCCACCCAGAAAGAATGCCAAGCCCTGGAAAGATTCTAAAATAAGTTCAATAGAACGAAATGAGTTACTTCAAACGGTTAAACATTTAGGCAGAACCCTATGGAAAAAATGGTCGGGTTATCACCGTCGTAGTTTGGTGGAAACCAAGATGCATTGCATCAAATTATTAGGTGATAGGCTGACGGCAAGACATTTTCAAAGTCAGGTCAATGAAATTCATGCGCGTGTGGCAGTTCTGAATAGATTTACGGAATTAGGTAGACCTCGCACCCAAGTTGTGTCTTAAATTTGAATGGATTGGGGAGAACTCAGCTTTTGAATGTTTATGCAACAAAGCCCATAATAACTATATTTTTGGAGTACGATTCAATGGGATTCAAACTCATACCAACCATAATTTCAGTATCACTTACCCTTATTATTTGGTTTCTCATTCCAATTCCGCAAGATGTTTCTGCAAATGCTTGGCTTCTATTTGCGATGTTTATTGGTGTTATTTCAGCCATTATTGGTAAAGCAATGCCTATTGGTGCAATTTCGATTATCGCGATAGCACTGGTCGCGATTACCCGAGTAACAGCAGATAACCCTAGCGATGCCATCAAAGATGCTTTAAGTGGCTTTGCTAACCCTCTTATTTGGTTGATTGGTATATCCATCATGATTTCAAAAGGGTTACAAAAAACAGGGCTAGGTGCACGACTAGGTTATTACTTTATTGCAGTTTGGGGTAAAAGAACCATTGGTATTGGCTATAGCCTTGCATTATCTGAACTCATTCTTGCACCTGTTACCCCAAGTAATACAGCACGTGGAGGCGGAATTATTCACCCTATCGTGCGCTCGATTGCAACGAGTTTTGACTCAGATCCAGAAAAAGGCACTGAAGGTAAAATTGGTAAATATCTTGCTTTGGTCAATTACCATTCAAATCCTATTACTTCTGCCATGTTTATTACGGCTACTGCACCCAACCCTTTAGTCGTTGAACTCATTGCGAAAGCGACCAATAGTCAAATCCATTTGAGTTGGACCACATGGGCATTAGCAATGGTTTTACCAGGTGTTGTTGCATTAGCATTTATGCCGATTGCGCTTTACTTTATGTACCCACCTGAAATTAAAAAAACACCAAATGCTGCACAATTTGCCAAAGACCGTTTACAAGAAATGGGTCCCATTACCTTACATGAAATGATTATGTTGGCTGTATTTGGAATTTTATTATTACTCTGGGCAGGTATTCCTGCCATGTTGTTGGGTGATATGTGGACTTTAGACCCAACTACAACCGCGTTTATTGGTTTATCACTCCTTCTGCTTACAGGAGTTTTAACTTGGGATGATGTCTTAACTCAAAAGAGTGCATGGGATACAGTAACTTGGTTTGCTGCATTGGTCATGATGGCGACCTTTTTAAATAAGCTCGGCTTAATCGCTTGGTTTTCTGGTGTTTTACAAACTAGCATTGGACAGCTTGGCTTAACGTGGGTTCCTGCTTCCATGCTTTTACTATTTGCTTATATGTACGCTCACTATATTTTTGCCAGTACTACTGCACATATTACCGCTATGTTTTCAGCATTCTACATTGCAGGTATCGCACTAGGTGCTCCTCCAATGTTCTTTGCACTGATTATGGCAGCAGCATCAAGCATTATGATGACGCTGACTCATTATGCGACAGGTACATCCCCTATTATTTATGGTTCAGGTTATACAACGCTTGGTGAATGGTGGAAAGCTGGTTTTGCTATGAGCATTATCAATATAGCTATTTTTATTGTATTGGGCGGACTTTGGTGGAAGATGCTGGGCTATTGGTAATTTAATATCTATAACAAAATTAAAATTTTATAAGTATAGTTATATCTATACAACCTGCCCCCTGAATAAGGGGGCTTTTTAATATCTGTCCATTACAGAAACTTCGTTATAATTTTACTCACTGAATAAAAATATATTTGATTAATTAGACTCGATGTCATAGACCCAATTATGCGCTTGCTTATCTGTTGTTGTTTCACAGACATAGTAGTCATGAGGCACTGTTGCAAATAGGCTGACATGATAAGCTAAATATCTTATTTATTTCGAGATACAGCAGATGAATCCCTTCCACGGTCGGCACTTTCAAGGTGAAATCATTCTTTGGGCTGTTCGTTGGTATTGTAAATATGGCATCAGCTATCGTGAACTTCAAGAAATGCTCGCTGAACGAGGCATAAATGTGGATCACAGTACAATTTATCGTTGGGTTCAGCGTTATGCTCCAGAAATGGAAAAACGGTTACGCTGGTATTGGCGTAATCCTACAGATTTACATTCATGGCATATGGATGAGACTTATATCAAAGTGAAGGGGCGATGGACTTACCTGTATCGTGCAGTTGATCAACGGGGTCATACGATTGACTTTTACCTTTCCGCTAGACGGAACAGTAAATCAGCCTATAGTTTTCTAGGAAAGATCTTCAATACGGTGAAAAAATGGCAAATTCCACGGGTCATCAATACAGATAAAGCAGCGACCTATGGCCATGCTTTATCACGATTAAAGCGAGAAGGAAAATGTCCAGTAGATATTGAGCACAGGCAGATTAAGTATAAAAATAATGTCATTGAATGTGATCATGGTAAGTTAAAGCGAATCATCAGGGCCACATTAGGATTCAAATCTATGAAGACGGCTTATGCCACAATTAAAGGTATTGAAGTCATGCGTGCACTACGTAAAGGACAAGCATCGTCATTTTATTATGGTCAGCCTCAGGGTGAAGTGTGTCTAATCAACAGGGTTTTCGGTCTCTAAGCACTTTTTAAAGGGAACATCATCGACTCAAATTCTATTTGCAACAGTGCCAAAACGACTGCTATTTCCTTTACTGCGGCAGGCAATAATTTTGAATTAGCACTGGCTGTAGCGATTGCCACTTTTGGATTAGCTTCACCTGTAGCTTTCACAACAGTGATTGGACCGCTTGTTGAAGTGCCTGTATTGATTGCCTTAGTGACAGTTTCGCTATGGCTTAGAAAAAAAGTTTTTAAAGAAGTATGAATCAAAAGAGTATTTAGATTTCCTAAAATTAACATAATACACCTTATACAAAACTAAAAATGGGAGCTTTAAGCTCCCATTTTTGCTGAGTTTTTCAATTTTTAGGTAGTAGCCTAGGCTTCAATAAATTACGCACCTAAACGCATTAACTTTTCTTGAATCGCATCACTGACAAAGGCATTTAGAGAATTACTTGATGCTAAAACCGCCTTACGGTGCAATTCAGGGCTAATACGGACATTAAAAGTGCCTTTGAATGGTTGATCAGGAGATTTTCCTAGTTCAGCACATGATTCTAAATAGCCGTCTACAGATTCCTGAAAAGCTTTCTCAAGGGCTTTTAAAGTTTCCGCTTCATAGGTGATAAGATCACGAATAAAAGCAAGTTTTCCAAATAACTCACCTGTTTCAAGATCAGGCTCAATTGTTCCGAGATAACCTTTGTATTTTAAATAGCTCATAAAAATCCCTCCTGCTTGAGTGCCTGTTTTACAGCTTTCAATGCCCCACCTTTGATTTCATTTTCAGGGTGTGGTCTATGCAGTAAAATCATATGTTCAGTTTTTTCATTAAAAAACCGAACACGAGAGCCTGCCATTTCAAATTTTTCATAGCCGAGCTGGCTCAGTAAAACGACTAAATCTTTATATGGAAACGTATTTTTTGAATTTCCAAATTTTTCCAATAACTTTTCCGTTTTACCCATATTTTAGCCCTACTCAGTTACGACTAAGTATAGTCCCCTGAAATTAAAAAATGCAACTGAATTTAGTTGCATTTCATATAACAACCATTATGTTAAATGGAATATAAAAAACAGTTGACATAAATACATTGTGTGCAATTATATTGCACACAATGTATTTATTTAAAGGTAATCAAAATGAGTAATCTTTATTCTACCCAGGTTAAAGCAATCGGTGGACGTTCAGGAAATATTCGTAGTGAAGATGGTATCTTAGAACTAAAATTGGCTTTGCCAAAAGAATTAGGTGGTAAAGGTGATGCAACGAATCCTGAACAATTATTTGCAGCTGGCTATGCTGCATGCTTTGGAAATGCAGTGATCCATGTAACTCGTAGCAATAAAGAATATAAAATCCGTGATAACGATGTAGAGGTCCTGAGTACTGTTGGAATGGTTGCTAATGGCAATGGTGGATTTGCCTTGACAGTACACTTAGATGTCACGCTTTCAGGTATTTCACAAGCTGATGCAGAGAAAATCGTGGAACAAACGCATCAAGTATGTCCTTATTCCAATGCTATTCGAGGTAATATACAGGTGTCTACCACTGTCTATACCAAATAAAAAGCTATGTCCAAGAATCAGCTTTGCTTAGATGAGCAACTATGTTTTCCTATTTATGCTGCATCTAATTTAATCGTAAAAGCTTATCGCCCTTTTCTTACACCTCTCGGACTCACTTATCCTCAATATTTAGTGATGTTGGTTTTGTGGGAAAAAGAATGTGTAAGTGTGGGTGATCTTGGACAAATTTTACATCTTGATAGTGGAACATTAACCCCACTATTAAAAAGAATGGAGACATCTGGTCTAATTAATCGATCACGTGATCCTAATGATGAAAGACGAGTTCTTATTTCATTAAAAGATAAAGGGCGAGACTTATCTGCTGAAGCAGAAAAGATTCCTAAAGAGCTTACCAAGAACATTGAGTTTGATAACTTAAATCAATTACGAGATGAATTAAAAGTATTAGTTAATCTATTATCAGAAAGAATTTGAGACCTCTTAATATCTGATAATGGAAGCCTGAACCGTACCGGGTTTGTCGGAGACTTTTTATTTAAGTTAGGCCACCTGACCTAACGGGTTAATCTTATCATAGTACATTGCTTCAAACTCAAAAGGCGATACATAACCCAGTGCACTGTGTACACGCTTTTTGTTGAACCAATCTACCCAGTTTAGTGTCGCAAGTTGTACATCTGCTAAACCTTGCCAATCTGCTTTTAAATATTCAATCACCTCTGTTTTGTATAAGCCATTCACTGTTTCAGCCAGAGCATTATCGTATGAGTCACCCGTTGTACCGACTGATGCTCGTAAATTTGCAGCTTCTAAACGATTGGTATAGCGAATAGAAAGATATTGAACACCTCTATCGGAATGATGAATCACATTCTTTGGCATACCTCGGTCATGCAATGCTTGCTCCAGCGCATCAAGCACCATATCTGTATTCATACGTGTTGATACTTTCCAGCGGCTTTGTTGCATAAATATGTAAGCATCTGATTTAAATAAATTTAATTTTGGATCAAAAAATAATCAAAACTTTTAAAATCATATAGTTATGAAATCTTTGTGCAACAAAGCCAAACTCAGATAAAAGTCTAAATATTACCCACATGAAATAACAATACAATACGATGTCATAAAAATGTCATGAAGCAGTCACAGAATACTTAATTGAATAAAATTAAATTCTTAGCCTTCTTGCAGAATTAATTAACCTCTTTCAAAGGCTTTAAAAGAATTTTTATTAGCTTCCTTCAGCGCTGCAATCTAACTTTATAAGAGCCATAAATGACTGCTTTAAATGTGCCTTCAAATTCTTCCATACATACATTAAAAACTTATATTAATCGGGACCTTTCCTTACTTGAATTTCATAAGCGAGTATTGGCACAGGCGAAAGATACTGAATATCCTTTACTTGAACGACTCAATTTTTTAATTATTTTTTCAAGTAATCTGGATGAATTTTTTCAAATACGAGTTGCCAGTTTAATGCAACAAATTGAACTTTCAGATCATGCTAGAACTCATCCAGATGACTTACTACTCTCAGATATAGTCACCACCATTTCCAAACTTGCACACGAAGCTGTCGAAGAACAGTATAAAATTCTTAATTATAATCTCTTACCACAACTGCAAGGACATGGCGTTCATTTCATTCAGTATGGTGACATCCTTGAAAAACATAAAGAATGGATTAAAAATTATTTTCATCATGAAGTTCAACCTGTGGTCACGCCTATCAGTCTAGACCCCGCACACCCTTTTCCTCGTTTAGCCAATAAAAGCTTAAATTTTATTGTCACTTTGGAAGGCAACGATGCCTTTGGACGAAAAATTAATTTAGCGATTGTTCCAGCACCACGATCATTACCTAGATTAGTGAAGTTACCTAAAAATATTTCTGGTGAGGATGAACACTACATTCTACTTTCAGCCATTATTCAGCAACATCTTCATGAATTATTTCCAGGGGTGACCACCACTGGATGTTATCAATTTCGGGTCACACGTAATGCAGATTTAACTATCTCAGAAGATGTTGAAGACTTAGCAATTGCCTTAAAAGATGAACTATCCTCACGACGCTTTGGTCGGGCTGTAAGACTTGAGGTGACTAAAAATTGCCCTGAAAATATTATTGATTATTTACTTGGACAATTTGATCTTAAGCAAGAGCAACTCTATCGTATTGATGGCCCGCTTAATCTGGCGCGCTTTATATCGAACTTTAATTTGCCTGAGTTACGTTTTCCTTCCCATGTACAAAAATTACCGAAAGTGTTGTATGGGAAAAAATCCATATTTGAGGTATTAAAAACCGAAGATGTTTTATTACATCACCCTTTTCACTCTTTTGCTCCGGTCATTAAGCTACTGAAAGAGGCAGCCCGTGATCCACATGTGTTAGCCATAAAACAAACCCTTTATCGTAGTGGTGTAGATTCTGAAATTGTGCAAGTCCTTGCTGAAGCAGCACGAAATGGTAAGGAAGTCACAGCAGTGATTGAATTACGTGCTCGCTTTGATGAGGAGTCAAATATCGAAGTTGCCAATCTATTACAAGAAGCTGGGGCGGTTGTTGTATATGGGATCGTTGGTTATAAAACCCACGCCAAAATGATTCTGATCGTGCGTCGTGAAGTAGACAAGATTAAACGTTATGTTCATTTAGGCACAGGTAACTATCATGCAATGAATGCCAAAATCTATACTGATTATGGACTACTGACCAGTGATGCTGATATTTGTGAAGATGTCCATAAAGTCTTCCAGGAGCTCACAGGTATGGGGAAAATGGTCAAATTGAAAAAACTTTTTCATGCACCATTTACTCTGCATTCTCAATTGATTGAACTCATTGAAAATGAAACTGAAAATAGCAAAGCGGGCAAAAAAGCGCAGATTATTATTAAAGTCAACGCCTTAACTGAATCTCAACTAATTGATGCTCTGTATAGAGCGTCTCAAGCGGGCGTTCAAATCGATTTGATTATCCGTTCAATTTGCTGCTTACGCCCACAAGTGAAAGGACTTTCTGAAAATATTCGAGTCCGCTCAATTGTGGGACGTTTTTTAGAACATACCCGGGTTTATTATTTTTACCATCAGGGTGAAAGTAAACTTTTTTGCGCCAGTGCAGATTGGATGGGGCGTAATTTATTCTCTCGCATCGAGACCTGTTTCCCAATCGAAGATAAAAAACTTCGTAAACAAATTCTGGAAGAGGGCTTAATGAATTATCTTCAAGATAATCGGCGTGCATGGGAATTACAAGCCGATGGTACCTGGATACAATGTCAGGCTGGCAATGGACAGGCAGTCCATATTGCCCAGCAACAATTAATGAATCAAATTATTTAACGAAAAATTTCAAGTCATTGTATAAATGACAATCATTTGCAATGATTTAAACTTATTTTAACTAAACTGTAACAATACAACCCTAAAGTAAAAATCAAGTGGGAATGAGTCAATTACATGAATGATATCAGTGTTAAAAAGATCAACAAATTAATTGAACAGTTCGAAGAAGAAGGCAATAAAACACAAGCGCTTGAAATAGGTTATAAAACATATGCCATGCTTATGTCTGATCAGAAATTTGCTGATAAAGTGACAAAATCAGCAGAAAATTCTGAAGAGCGACTTTATAAATCGATAAAAATAAAACTTATTCCTGAGAAACATCATTTTAAAATAAAGTAAGAAGTACCAAACAGAGGTGGTCCCACTTGTTTGAAATGTTTTAAGATTTTATCTTGTGTATATAGAAATCGTCGTAAAAGATTAAACCTGCGGTTTAATTTACTTGCTGGCATATACAATTTAGATTGGGTGAAAGATAAACAATTAAATTGATTGAAAAATGATTTATGAAGGAAGTCTATTATATTTCTCTTTAAAGTATGAACATAACAATGATATGTTCGTCATATTGTAGTTTCCTCATCAGGAGTTTTATTATGGGCAGCACCAAAAAACAAGCGAAATTAGCGGCTATTGATATAGGTATTTCACAAGATGATCGCGTCAAGATTGTCAAAGGATTATCTCGATTACTCGCTGACAGTTACACACTCTATCTGATGACTCATAATTTTCACTGGAACGTCACTGGTCCACAGTTTAACAGCTTACACAATATGTTCATGGATCAATATACCGAGCAGTGGAATGCGCTCGATGTGATTGCAGAGCGTATTCGTGCCTTAGGTTTCCCAGCTCCGGGTACTTACAAGCAATTTGTAGAATTAGCCTCAATTCAGGAAGTGGAAGGTGTACCCCAAGCGAATGAAATGATCCTGTTGCTTGTTAATGCACATGAAGCTGTCGCGCGAACTGCAAGAAGTTTATTTGACGTTGTAGATGCAGCTAATGATCAGCCTACGGCAGATGTTTTAACTCAACGACTTGATATTCATGAAAAAACCGCATGGATGTTAAGAAGTCTTTTAGAATAAGATTACTCCATAAGTGTCCATATAAAATGAACAATCTATAAGTAAGTTAATATGGACATAAAAATAATAAATTTGATATGAAGAATCACTATTATCTTTTTCTACTTTTTTCAATCTCCGTTTTTACTCATGCTCAAGAACTAGACTTCATTCAATATTCAGATATTTCATCAATTCCTCAAATTGTTTTGAATCCAAAAATCCAAACAGAACTTCAAACATTGTTAAAGCATGATTATCTAAAATTTCAATCTAATTTTGACAATTACTCAGCGCCATATTTACTGAAAACAGATGAGGCGCTGTATTATGAAGGTCGGTCTGGAAGCAGTTTAGATGCTTCATCCGCGATTGTGTTTAAAGATGGGCGATTGTTTGCTGCAATATATTTTTCCAATACCAAGACTTTAAAATACTTTAGCAACGATGCCAGTTGCTCAGAACAGTTACATCCTGCGATTCAAGTTTTTGCTCAGCAGCGTGAAATTCAAGGTATTGAATATGCAACAGCTAGAGCCAATACCGCTTTAAAATATAATTTTGGCCCCGCTTCAAAATGTGAAACCTATTTTAAAAAATTAGAAAGATAGCTGAGCTTAAATGCTAATCTAAGATTTTAATATCATGAATTATTTATATTTTATTCACATTAATGTCATTTTTGATTTTTACCATAGAGCCTATTCTACAATGATGCTTATGAACAATGAAAAAAACACCACTAACTTTAGCTTTATTGGCTTCGACAATTTTCTTAACGGCATGTACTGATGATGGGGACAATGGTCAAAATGGATTGAATAGTTTGATTCAACAGATGCCTTTAGTACTTGGAAATGATGATTGCTGGAGTGCTGGAACACGTATTGAAAGCGGTTTGGATAAAAATCAAAATGGTGAGCTGGATGCGAATGAAATCCAGCAAAGCTCCATCCAGTGTGGTCCAAACTTATTTGCCCAAGGGGTTGCATTGCCTTACCAAAACTTAACAAGCTTTAAGGCGAATGGAACAACTATTGCGAGTGCATTTACACTTCGACAGGGTGGCTTTGGCTCTGATGTTGCTGCCCATCCTACGAACAATAAACAATTTTACGCAATCACAGATCGTGGCCCAAATGCTGACTATAATGATGGCGTGAATGGTGCTGGTAAGATTTTTCCAATGCCAGACTATGTACCTAAAATTGGGTTATTTGAGGTACAAGATGATGGCTCAATCAAACTCATCAAAACGATTTTATTAAAAGATCGTGATGGAAATAATATTAGTGGATTACCGAATACTGCTGCACTAGGTGGTACAGGCGAAACACCTTACGATATTCATGGCAAGGTCATTGCTAAAGATCCATCAAAGCCTTATGACCCAATCACGAACCCTATCAAACTTGATGATTACGGTCTCGATTCTGAAGGTTTGGCAGCATTGAATGATGGTACATTCTGGGTAAGTGATGAATATGGTCCTCACATTGTGCACTATGATGCCAATGGAAAAGAAATTGGTCGTATTAATCCTTTTGTAAATGATGTGCGCAATACCTTCACTTTACCACAAGAATTTAGTTATCGTCGTGCCAACCGTGGTATGGAAGGCTTAACTATTACACCTGACCAAAAAACATTGGTTGGGATTATGCAATCGACAATGGACTTACCGACCAAAGCTGTTAATAAATCAACCTTAACACGTATTGTGACGATCAATCTCGAAACAGGCAAAGTTGCTCAGTATCTCTATCGTCAAGAAATTGATGCTAACTCAAACTCAGCTATTATTGCGATTAATGATCATGAGTTTTTAGTACTGGAACGTGATGGCAAATTCCTTAAAGACGATCCGAATATCATGAAACATGTTTATCGTATTGATCTGAAGGATGCTACCAATTTGGAGGATATCGCAACTCAGGGCGATCTAGTACAAGATCCTAAACTTGGTTTAACGATTGCAGGTAAAACCCTCGAGCAATATTTCATCAATAACGATAAAAAATGGGAAGCATTACAAGCACTAAATATTCAACCAGCAAGTAAAACATTGGTATTGGATATGGGTAAACGTGTAAGTTATGCACATGACAAAATGGAAGGTTTATGGTTGATTAACCGACAAACCCTTGGAATTGTGAATGATGATGACATGGGGCTTTGGACAACCAATGGTTTAGAGCAAAAGTATTTGGATAATGTGCGCATGCGTGTCGATACACCGACCTTATATATTGCCGATAAGTTAAATCTTTTTAACCCATAACCATAAAAAAAGCCCAAAAGCCAAAACTTTTGGGCTTTTTTATTCAATTTTTATCAAGGGGGAAAATGAAAATAAATCAATTGACTGTAATGACTTTTCTGGCAATTACAGTGTTACCATCGCTAAGTTATGCATCTCCGAAAGTCACCTCTCGCGAATACAAAGTACTATTAGATGCCATGAATTTTAATTATGGTAATGAAGCAAGTAACATAAATAGCTATTTTACAGTTGCTAAAACTGCGATTGAAAATCAAATCAGTCGAAATGTCACTGGTGCTATGACTTTTGATACACAACGAGAAATCCGCTTTTACGATACTCAAGGAAGCTGTACGCTAAAAAATATGGGATACAGCTTCAGAGAACGTATTGAAAATGGTACAAAAGAAGTAACTCTAAAATATCGTGGATATGACCACTATATTGCTGACTTCAAAGATTTGACCAGTAATGTATCAGGCGCGAAAACAAAACTAGAAGATGACATTACTCGTAAAGATAATTTGAGTTTTCTTGTAGTTGCAAGCAAGTCCACAACCGTACCAACCTCACGAACCATTAACGATTTTGAGGATATTAATATCCTATTTTCAGGTTTTAAGAATGATTATAATTTTAGTAATAGTCAAGTTTTGAACCAAGTTAGTAGTTTAACCATCTATGAACGTAAATATGCTGGTGCAACGATTGATTTAGGCGAATTCGATGCCGATTTAGAGTTAAGTTTGTGGTACACCCAAATGTGAACCGTACCGGGTTTGTCGGAGAGTCAATATTCTGAGAGACTATCCCGATGACAAAATTAAAATATACCCCTGAAATCAGAGAAAGAGCGGTTCAATTATTGATTGAATCCGAAAAAGATTATCCATCGAATTGGGCAGCAGTTTCCGCAATTGCTCCTAAAATTGGCTGTACTCCTGAAACACTACGTGTTTGGTATCAAAAATATTTAGATCAAAAAAATCCTGTCAAAGTACAAGATATCTGATCAAGAAAAAATGAAGGGTAATCCCCACTGCTGTCCCACAATTTTTCACAAGAGGAAGCTCATTTGAGCTTCCTCTTGTTTTATGGGTATTTTATCGGGTGAAAATAAAGCTTTTAAAGTTCTTCTTTCAAACAAATTCACTTGAATTATTCTGAGTAAACGTTGAACTGTCCAACCTGTTTTCCCTAAATGTTGAGCGAAACTCACCAATAAATAGGCGATCATCGCAATCCAGATTTGTGTCTGAATTGCGTTCCTGCTGCGGCCTAGAAACGCTTTTAATTTGAGATTCTGCTTAATCGCCTTAAAGAACAGCTCAACTTTCCAACGATCTTTATAAATCGCCGCAATGGTGGAGGCGGCTAAATGAAAGTTATTGCTGAGAAAGCTAAAGTGCTTGCCACTTTGCTGATCTCTATATTCAATTCTTCTTAACACTGGGGCTTTTCTTTTTAGGGCATGTGCGCTATTCAGCTGAATGGTTTCATCTTTTAGAATACCTTTGGATTCAAGCACTGGATGTTGCTGGATCACCTGATACACAGATTTAGGCCTAAAACGTGTAACAAATCCAATGTTTTGAGCGGTCAGATTTGCATACCATTGGTAATCGACATAGCCTTTATCAAAAACTACAATGCTGCCAGCAGGAAACTGGAATTTGCGGCCTTGTACCATGTCATTTTCTTTGCCATTTTCAACTGCAACAAACTCAGGAATATCATTGCTGTGATTCAATCCTATGCTGAGTTTCATGCTGGCTTTTGAGTCATGAACTTTGGCCCATTCACATAAGGAAAGCGACAGGTCAATATGACTGGCATCCAAGGAATATAATGGATTCTTAAAGCGAAATTTATGGGCTACTTTTGAGTGTTCATAGTATTTAAGCAACTTGTGAAAGAGCTGTTGGTACAAGGCAGCGGGCTGCTGCTCATTGATTCGTGCCAGTGTACTTCGGGGAATAGACTTTGCTCCGAAATGACTCAGTTTTTCCTGTTGGCACTCCAGATTGGATTGAATATCTCTCAGACTTTGCCTGCAGGAAAGTTGAGACATCAAGATGGCAATAAACTGATCCCATCTTGAAGCCGCTCTAAATTTCTGTCCAACATGGTGTACTTTAGCAAGTTGCTCAAAATCCTGTCGCACGACGGGTTTAATAAGCTGATGAAATACGGTATTCTGAGTAAGCGTCCGCTGAACCCCATGTCTATTTTTTAATTTGAGTTGGATTTCCAGCGGTGTGGTAGCAATTCTTCTATTTGGGTCACTTTATGGGTCGGCAATCTTTTCAGCACATCACTTAAATAGGCATACGGATCCAGCCCATTCAGCTTTGCTGACTGGATTAAAGTCATGATGTTTGCCGCTCGCTGACCACTACGCAGCGAACCTGCAAATAACCAGTTCTTACGTCCCAACGCCCAAGGCCGCACCTGGTTTTCCACCCAATTATTGCAAATCGGTAGATTGCCATCATCCAGATAGCGGCTTAAAGCTGGCCAACGCTTCAGAGTGTAATTGATGGCCTTGGCGGTTGGAGAACTCGATGGCACCGTCAGTTGATGCTGGTTGAGCCATTCATACAGTTGTTGCATCACCGGTTGACTATGCTGTTGTCGGTATTCGCGGCGCTGTTCTGCTGTACCATCGGTCTTTCTCCTGAGTTCTGCTTCTATGGCATACAGTTTCTGAATCAGCACTAAGGCCTGTTCAGCGACCTGACTTTTCTTGGTCACATGCAGTTCATGGAATTTACGACGAGCATGCGCCATGCAGCCCACCTCAATGACTTGGCCTGATTTAAAGCGTGCTTTATAACCACTGTAATCATCACAGACCAGATGGCCCTGCCAGTCTTTCAGGAACGCTTCAGCATGCTGGCCTGAACGACTATCCTGAAAGTCATAAATCACGGCTTGAATTGGATTATATTGGGTTGTTGCATAGGCCCAGACATAACCTTTCTTCGGTTTTTTCTCATCATCACTCATCCGCATGATGGTGACCGGCGTTTCATCAGCATGGATCACCCGCTGTTGCAGCACCACCTCTTTTAAAGCATTGGCCAGAGGTTCCAGTTCTACACCGCAGCGACCTATCCAGTCAGATAAAGTTGATCTAGAAAGCTCGATTCCCGCCCGCTGATAGATCAGACGTTGACGGTACAGCGGTAAATGATCTGCGTATTTCGAGACCAACACATGGCTAAGCAGTTCAGGACTGGCAATACCTTTATCAATCACATAGGCGGGCATCGCTTGCTGAGTCAGGGTGTCACACTGATCACAGACCCATTTGCCACGCACATGCTGTTCCTTATAGAACTGTGCCGGTCTGAAATGTAGTTTTTCACTGATATCTTCGCCGATACGACGCAAGGTGCAGCCACAAGCACATTGGGTTGATGTTGGTTCATGCTCGATACGGATGGTGTGTAGATGATCGGGCAGCAGTCGACGTTTAGGTTTGTTGACTGTGGCTTTGTGTGTCGCTGCATCAGTTTTATCTGCATTCAGCCGTTCCAGTTCCAGATCAACAGCGGCAATATCTTCTTCGACCGCTTCATCCCACAGATGGATTTGTTTTGCGGTGAGATGTTCGTTTTTACTGCCAAATTTGTGCTGTTTAAATAGTGCGAGCTCATGCTCGTATTTTTGATTGAGAATGGAAAGATGTTGAACTTTGGCATCCAATTGCTGGTTTGATTTTTCTAATTCTTGATTTGATTGTGCCAAAGACTGATGCTGCATTGCCAACTGCCGGGTAAATTCCAGCAGTTGTTCATGGGTCAGTTGGCTTAAATCAGGCAGTGTATTCATGACCGCAGTATGCCTGAGGTCATGAAGAGAATGAAATAGAACGTTTGGAGAATAGCAGAATGGACCAAGCTAGTTTAGAGCATTGTGACCACTTGCTGTCGTCCAATGCGCTGCCAAGGCAAACCCTGGATCAGTGCCTGTAACTGTTCTGGGCTGAGGGCTACGCTTTCACCCTGGTGAACTTTAGCCCAGTGAAATTTTCCCTGTTCCAACCGCCGGGCACACAGCCAGATCCCCAGTCCATCATGTACCAGCACTTTCATGCGATGGCCACGTTTATTACAGAACAGGTAAGCACAATGCGGTTTGATGTAGCCAAAGGCTCTCACCACCTGAGCCATGGCCGTATCCATTCCTGCACGCATGTCCATGGGCTGGGTAGACAACCAGATTTCATCGATACGGATCATGTTGTAAGTGCCTTGAGTAATTCTGCTAAAGCAGATATTTCTGATACTTGCCATTTCAAGCCAATTTCTGCTTTTGAGTGGGGTAAAGTAATTTGAACCGTTAACATGCCAGTAGGGATAGGATCTAATGGTGCGGAGCAAGATAAGGCAATAAATGCAGGTTTATTCGGTAGTAGTGAGCGATCATTCCCTGGCTTAGCATCAATTAAGCGAATCCATTTGGATACAAGATTTGTATTCAATCCATGTTGCAAAGCGACCGAAGCAATTGAAACCTCCGATGCTTTACACGCCTGAACGATCTGCTGTTTAAATTCAGCACTATATGTTCTTCGTTTTATCGTAAGAGATGCGATGGATGTCTGGTTATTTGTAGTCATAAATTTAAGTTCCCACTTGTTTTTAAGTGAGGACTAAATTAAGGCTTATAGGACGAATTCATAAGGTGTGTTTAGCGGACGCTTACTATTCTGATGTGACAAAACCTGAATCCTGGTCGTTAAAGTGTTTGTTTGCACTCATATTTTAACGATTTGGACTCAGGTTTTTTATTTAAATCAAACTATGGGACAGCAGTGGGGTAATCCCCCCTAAAAATACTAGCTCTTTAAAAGAGGCAGTATTATGCTTTTACAACATGGTATTTAAACTTGAGAAACTGAATTTAAAACAATCTACTGTAACTCTTCCAGACAGATATGAAATTAATCCACCCCTAACCCTTTAAACACCGCATCCACCGGATCTGCATAAAAGCTGGTCTGGAACTTGGTAAACAGTTCCACAGGAATCGTTGGGATATCTGCCGCACTACTCATTGGCAAAGCAACCTTCTTGGCACCCGCATCAAAAGCAACTTGCAGACATTCGGCAATACTTTCCACCGGTGTCACAGAACCACCCAAGCTCATATCACCCAGTACCACCATCTGACTTTGAACCGATCGTCCTAAGAGGCCAGAAGCGAAAGCCACTAAACTTGGCAGAGCAAGATGGCTGAGCGGGCCGGTATTCTGTAATTCAACCACATGTAAGTGGAAGTCATGTTCCATCACCTTACTACCACCCGATATTCTGGATGCATTGGCCTTGAAGTAGTCAAATGCGATCTTGACCTGCTCCTTGGCACTGCTTGAATTCCATAAGCCTGACGTCGCCAGCTTTCCTGAACCTTTGGTGACTTGAAGTTCTAAGCGGTATAACCCCGGCATGCCTTTATTACTGAGCCCGATGGTATATAAGAAACCTGGCTTGGCTGGACCTTCTGGAATCAGTCCGCCACCACCCTGCTCTTTGACGGAAACAAAGTGCTCTTCTAGTGTGTCATTGTCGATATAGCTAAAATGCACATCATAGAATTCCATCCCCCCAATTTTTTTCAGCTGTTCTTTGACCCGACGGCGCACCTGCAGCGCATATTCCAGGCATTGCCGTACATCTTCTTTGTTAAATTGACCATGTGGGTAGAGCAGCTTCATCAATCCAGAAACCGTCTTGCGAACGGCGATCACATCACGCTGATTCAGGTTGTTACCGAGCTTGAAGTACTTCTCAATCGAGTCTGCAAAGCTACGCTTACGCATTTCCCGGAAGAATTCAGCCAGATAATCAACGATCAATCCATAACGGTTGGTGAAGAACTCCGGGCGCATCTTCGGAATTTCCCAGCCGGGGATATAAGCATGAAAACGATCGAAGAATGCCGAATCGATCATGGCTTCAGGGAAAGGTGCCAAGAGATGGCTGGTTTTTACCAACGATTCGACGCTTTGGTTAATATTACCCACAAAAACCATCGAAGCTGAGGCTTCCATCTGTTCACGACCACGGGCAAAAGATCCTGAGGCCATGTAATCTTTCATGATCTGTACACCATCTTTGTCCTTAAAGGAAATACCGGCGACTTCATCAAAAGCTACCACATCCCATAAGCCCACCAGACCAATACGGCGGCTACTCATGTTATAGAACAGGTTGGCGACAGTCGTTTGCCCACCGGAGACTAAAATACTATTCGGTGAACACTCTTTGTAAATATGGCTTTTCCCGGTACCGCGTGGTCCCAGTTCACAGACGTTATAGTTATTTTCAACGAACGGAACCATACGCGCTAATAGGTGCCATTGCACGTCCTCTTTTAACGAAGCCGGTTCCATGCCGATCGAACGGATTAAACTCTCGCGCCACTGATCAGTGCTTAATGCTGCTCTGCCACTGAAGAGTTCATCCATATTCATATTCGGCATTTGAATCGGCTTGAGTAAACTCACCCCAAATGGAGAACTAGTCTGTCCTTCTTCAAAATAATAACTGAGCGTAGCAATGACCCAGATACCACCGACCAGCAGCTTTTCATACTCTTTGACGATGCCTGCCGAGATCTCTGCATCTTTGATGCCCAGATTACTAAATGATGCTTCATATTTGTCCTTACGCTCATTCAGCTTTACGGTCACCCGATCAATGACCTTATAACTGCCACGCTCACGAACCAGGGATTTCACCTTCTCAGCTTCATCAGGTCGTACATAGTTCTCTGCCAGCACGGTCTTTACGTTACGTAGTCCCTGTTCAATGATCTCGGGGTCATCCGAGGCACAATACATCCCTAGCAGGTATTCGAGTACATAGACCGGGACATTGGCCCCTTCTTTGATCAGTTTGGTCAGATCCTTGCGTACCACCCGCCCAGCAAAGTGTTCATTCAGCAGCTGATCCAGTTCTTTATCGTTAGCAGATTCCATGTAGGCTACGCTCTATCGTTAATTCGTTATCAGAAGAAGTCATCGGTAAATGCCAGATCAATGGTGACCTTATAGCGCTGCATTTCGATATTCAGGTCTTTGTCCTTCAGTACCAGGAAGTAATCTTTCTTACGGTCAAAATCAGTGCCAGACAATGACAGTCTGACCTGTTTGACCCGATCGGCAACAGAGTCGGTACTGCTATCAAAAGTCAAAGTTTCTTCACTGGAAACTTTGAGATCTCCATCATAAATGGCAATGGATAAAGTCACTGGCATGACCAGCTCACTGACAGCTTCAGTTTGCATCAAATCAAACTTCTGGATGTTATTGACCATCTTCAGCGTGGATTTGGTAGAAATGACCTCAACTTTACGCTTGGTGCGCTGTCCAGCCTTTTCACCACGTAGCTGTTTTACCATCAGTACCGGCACCACGATTTCCTGAGGCATGATACCGCCATGTACGAAACGTGAGCCTCCTACAAAATGGAAACGGTTCGCCCCTTTTGGAATCCAGAAATCAGTCGCAGATAATGTGCCTGCCGTAGCTTGGGTTGAGCCTTTCCAGGCTTCCTTGCTCTCTGGTAAACCATGCCCAATCACATAGCGTTTTTTGCTCTTCAATGTATTGGTAGGTTTTTCAGTCAAGCTTGAACGATCCGCAGATTCCAGTTTACTTTGCTGGAACAAGAAGCCATGGTCGGCTGTAATCAACAGGGTGGAAATATTGAAGTGCATTAAAATTTTACGGCTGAGTTCAGTCAGCTCTTCAATAGCATGTTCCACCGCCATAAAGGTTTCTGATTCTGTCGAGGCGCTGTCACCGCGTGCATCAATCACGTTGTGATAAACGTAAATCAGCTCATGGTCTTTCAGTGCTTCACGACCTTCATCACGTGACCAGCCTTTTACCATTTCAGCGGTGACTGCCAGACCATTATAGGCCGCCAGAATTTTGGATCGTGCTGCAGTCCCTTTGCTGGACTGCCCATCTACTAAAACATCATCCCCTGCGGCCTCTTTGTACTCCAAAGTCTGATGCGGCAACAACGAGGCCATGCCAAGTGTGGTGTAACTTGGGACAACGCCCAGCTGTGAAGACAAGGTCGCTTCAGAATAACGCTTTTCATTAATACGATCACGCAGCTCTACTGCAGCTTCATAGCGGAAAGCATCACTGATGATCACTACAATACGGCGTTTAGTTGCAGAACCCAGTAAGGATCTGACGTGGGTATCGTAGAAGTTCTGCTGATTTGGGATATCTGCCACTTTCCAGACATTCAAGCGTTGCTCAGCTTCTACACGCTCGCCCCAGTTGCGTGCCAAGTGGTCAATAAACCAGTAGGAATAGCAATTTTCGACTTCTTCATCGAGTTTTTTCAGGATATCGACATGAGCGCGTTGAGAAGCAGCACTGTAGTGGCGATAGGCCATATCAAAGCGATACAACTCCTGCTCGTAGGCTTTATACAAGGCTTCGCTGGAGTCGAAATAGAACCCAGAATCAAACTGCAGTCGCAGACTGAACAGCTCAATCGCTGCCTGCAACGCTGTATAGACGGTACGGTATTTACGGCGGGTTGCATCGTCCTTATGTTTGGACGCCCAATAGCCATCCAGACGGGTAGAAATAACCGTTCTAAAATGTTCCAGTTCAGCTTTGGCTGCTGCAGGGATCTGGCTGGCCAGATCGACAATGATCTTTTGTTCAATCACTTCAAAAGTCATGACATCCAGCAGCTGCTCCAGATCAAAGGCCCCGACCTTCTCCTGGATCCGCAGTGCATTTGCCACGGTCTGGGAGAGTGTATCGAAGGTTGGGTAGTATTTAGAACTGTCTCTCCAGCGTGACAAGAAGGCTCTGGCCGTTGCACGGGAGCTGACAGATGACATCACCAGTTCCTGAGCCCATAGCGGTATATCGCCCAGGCTTTCACAGAAACCTGTAGTCATCAAACGGATAAAGAACGTACCGAGCTTGAATGGTGCTTCCCCATTCAGTTCCTCAACCGATGCTGGATAACCAATTTCCGCCTGTAATGCTGTGACTAAAGCCGGTACCAGTTGGAACTTTTCCAGTTCAGCAAAGGAGTCTGGATTCACTTCCAGACCCAGATTCTGCTGTACCATTTCATCTGCCAGTGCCAGAACGATATGCATCAGCTCTGCACTGTCGGCCTTGACCACAGCCGCAATCATGGCCATATCCAGATCCTGTGCATCTGCATCAGGCTGGATATAGCGTTTCAATGTACTCAGACGCGCTTTGGCTTTGAGGAACTCTTCACGTTTGGCCAGATGTTCTCTTAAACTTTGTTGTTGTAAACCGAGCTCATTGAAAATAATCGAGAAACGATCGGCATAGAAGCTGCGTGAATACAGCTTGATGTCCAGTAACCAGTCTTTTTCGGTTTCAGGCTCAGGGCTTGGGAAATACAGCAAGTATTTGCCCTGCTGGTCTTCCAGTTCCAGTTTAAGCTTGATCGCAAGGCTGGATTCTTCTGCCATATTTAAAATATGGACATCATTTAGCTCTAGGGCTTTGATTTCTTCAGTAAATGACTGTTCTGCATCGTACCAAAAGACAATTCGATGGTTCTCATGAAAGAAAGCCTGTTCCAGACCTTGTTGTAGTTGACTTAAATTCATGCAACGACCTCATCAAGGTCTAGTACCGGAGAAAAAACATTCATCATTTCTCCCCCGTAATCGCTTTGACTTCAGCCAACAAGTCCCCAAACTTGCCGTAGTTCACTTTCACTCCATCATCCAGATCTAAGCTAATACGCTGATCGGCATAGTGACGCAGTTTTTCTTCAAAGGTACTCAGTTCAGCCTGTTGCTTATGCAAATCTTGCAGTTTTTTCTCGATACGTTTAATTTCAGCAGCTGAATCACTGTTTTCGATTTCACTTTGCAAAGAATTAACCATAGCCGCCATTTTTGAAATCAGTGGCATGACGTATTCGGTACGCATACGTGCCAAAGTACTTTCGTTATAGCGGTGCAAGTACACCAATGCCTGGAAAGCACCTTGTTTACCACTGCTGAATAACCAGTAGATCGGGCGCTTTTTATAAGTCTGCATATGGTCTTTATAGAACTTGCTGGCTAAGTAACGGCGAATGGTGTCTTCAGCGGTTTCACTGGCTTTTTTATCCAAGCTTTCTGCCAGCCACAGCATATTGGCATCTAGTGTGTCTTTACCCCAAACGGCAGTTAAGAACTCTTGGATACGATGGGTGGCATCATCTTCGAACCAGTGCATTTCGGTGAGTGGAATAATGCCGTCAGCATCGGCTGGGAATGTTTGATAACGACTCGCATCAAAGTCTTGATTGCCTGCATGGGCATAGATCAAGCCTGGTTCGTCCAAGCTATAACGTCCCATCATGCAACCAAGTGCATAAGAGACTAAACGCTGGCTGTCTTTTTCACGGTCGGCACGGGTTAAAGTGATTTGCTCGTCCGGTACGTCTGGCGTCAGTTCATCCTGCAAACCGTAAGCGTCAATAAATAGCTTGTTGTTTTGTTGTTCCAGACGTTTCATTTCAGCCACGGCGTCAGCATTTTGCTGTTGCCATGTATTAAATGCCTGTTCGAGGTTTAGCTGCCCCGTACGGATAATTGGGTTTTGAGTAAAGTCCCAAGAGTTTTCATAAGCATTCCAGTCATTTTTGGCAAGCGCTATGAGTGTTTGAACATCTTTAATATTAACTTCATCAAATACCGAAAGAATTACAGGAAGTTTATGATAGTTACCAATCTGGAAGTGTAATGTTGGATTTACCGATTTAGTTATCCATTCAACTACTTTAGAGTTACATAGCGCTAATGCCTTATAGAGTTGTTTTTCATTCTCATGTTGAGCAGACATCCCTGTCACATCGTAAATAAAACCAGCAGGGAAATAACGAAAACTAATTGAGGAGGAAGTAATATCAGACCAACTAATTAAAGGCTTAAAGTAGGTATTAGGATTTCTTATTACAGATTTTGGCGTTAAGCTCTTTATTTCTTTGCCATTATCCTCCCAATTCACGAAGTATTCCTGATTACCGTACCATTTTCTATACTCACCTCCTTTATTATATGGAAACCATTTTTTTGATGAATTTTGAGCTTCTTGCGAGTTTTTAATATTAGAAGCAGTTTTCTCTAAACTCACCTCACTCCAAACCCTCAAAAAAATATTATTATCGCCAGTTTGAAGCCCAACAGCACCACTAACTACATCTTTCATAGAGAGATTCTTATCAAAAATTTCTCGCACATCATTATTTAACCAATATGCAATAGGGCTACTAGGAATTTGATTAAAATCGTCTGGTTTTGAAGTGTAAAACCAATCACACTTAGGGTTATTAATCGCTTCCAAGGTTTTTGGTGCTTGATTTTCAGAGCCCCTGAAATCAGATAAGCGGATAAATGAACCTGTAAATCCTGTAATATGTGATTTGGCTAGTGTAAATGTACAAATTGGAACCGTTGCACCATCAAAGCCTGAATATTCCAGTTGAATCAGGCTAGTTAAAGTTGCACGGTCAATAAAATTTTCTCTTAATTTTTCATAAGATGAAATAAACATCCACACAAATGGCGACATAAAACCAAGCTGACCACTGTCTTTTGTTAACATTAAATTTCGAATCATAAAAGCCGAAAACAAATCTTGATCATAGCCCTTATATATTTTCTTTAAATAAGTTTTAAGATTTGGTGTTAAGTATTTACTTCCCATATACGGCGGATTCGCAATCACGGCATCATATTGTTTAGCTAGTAATTTCGCTTGTTGTACTAAAGGTAGCAGTTCTTGTGCTGACTGCTGCGCAAAAATATCCCCTGAAACTAATGCTGTATTGAGCTTTGTTTCTAAATCAGGCAATTTTTTAGCAAATGCTTGAGGGATTTGAATCAAAGAACCAAAGGTCGAAGCATGTTCAAATAGTTCCAACAGTTCTTTTAAATCTGCCTGTGCAATACCAGTATTTGCCAAATCCTGACTGAATGCATCTAAACGTTCAGGCTGGCTACCTTGCAACGCAATAATATTCAGCTTCGGTGGATTGCTAAATAAACGGCGGTCATCCTCACGCGCTTTCATCAATAACGCAAAACTGGCCAACTGTGCCGCACGGGTATCAATATCAATGCCGTACAGGTTGTTTTCCAGAATCAAACGTGGAATATCACGACTACGGTAACCACGTTCTAAGTAAATCGCTTTTAAGCAGTCATAAGCTTCCACCAGAATATGCCCCGAACCACAAGCTGGATCCAGCACGGTAATGCTTTCAGGGTTTAAAGTATCGCCATCTTCACTGATCCGCACATCAATCAGTTGTTTCAGCTGGGCATTGACCTCATCAGTTTGTTCCGCTGGCTGAATATAGTATTCCCACTCACTGGCAAGCATACTTTCTGGCTGTGCCATCATCCATAGACGGCCAACACTGTTTTGCACCAAATACTTTACAATCCAGTTTGGGGTGAAGAGTTGTGTCGCTGCAGGAATGTCTTCACTCTTGACAACTTTACCAATGACTTGATCTTTCTTTTCAGAAATATAGAACTGATACAGCCAGCCAATAATCTGTACATCCGACCAATCTTCTTCCGGAATACTGGTCACTAAATCACGGATCAAAGAGTCGGTTTTAGTCAGGTTATCCGGTAACAGTAGTTCAGACTCATCAGAAACCTGTTCAAACAAGAGTGGCATGACCTGATTCAATGCATGGCATTGGGCCAGTAATAGCTCACGATACAGTTCTTCGTCTTTATTGCCATCCAGTTTGAGTTCAGCCACACGGCTGGCATCTAAACCTGGTAGGTCAATATCCAGACATTCTTCCAAAATCTGTGGCAAGCCTGCACTACCATCGGCACTACTGAGTACACGACGGCCATGATCCAGTAAGCCTTTGCATTCCATGTAGCGAATCGCACAGAGACGGTTAAACCAGCTGTAAGCGATATAATCAATCGTCTGCTCAAAACTGCTGGTTTGAATGCGCTTGATCAGCTTGTCACGAGATTTCATGACGGATAGCGGAAAAACCTGATCGCCAATCAGCAGCAAGTCGCCTTTCTGTTCAGCCGGTAAAATACTGTCTGCGGTGATGCCATATTTGGCCGCCTGCTTGCGCATCGCTGCGATAAAATCATTACGTGCTTGCGGTGCGTATTTTTTAATATTACTGGTATTCATTTAAAAACCTTCAATTGATTGCTGATGCCGATATCCCTAACCCAAGTTAGCGAATACGCACACGCTTTTTGTCACCCACAATTTTTTTCAATTCAGCTTTGAGTGCGTCTACAAACTGATCCACTGATTCTTCTGTTTCCAGATAGACACTACTTGAGCTTTTGCTGTAAATGCTGGCGACATCGACTTCGACAACAGGTTTCGGTGGCACTACGGCTGTCACAGGCTGTACCGGACTCGCAGCAGGTGCTGATGTAGCTGGGCTGGAGGTGGTTGCAGTGTTGGTTACACTCTCGGCTTTGCTCTGAGCCAGTTGTGCCGCTTTGGCCTGACGCTGAATTTCCGCCTGAACTTCTCGTTCCAACTCATACAAGGCTTCATCAAAACGCTCGACGCTGGTTTGGGTTTGCAGCATATAGATGGTGGACAGGCTGCTTTCCACTTCAATATCCGTTTTCAGCAATTGCAGTGGGCGTAATAGCTTGTTACTCAGCTCAGCGCTAGCGATGCCACTGTTTTTAATCTCGGCTTCTAACTGCTTGATCTTGTCATCAATGTGTTCTATCGCTTGATTGCGTTTCTCAGTCAGCAATTGCTCATTGACGCTTTCCACTGTGCGAACCAAATCAGCAACTTTATTTAATAGGCCATAGGGCGATTCAAGGGTGGCAATACGATGTAATTCGGAGAGGGCTTTTTTTGCTACCTCATCACTGCCCAGCGCCTGTTTGTTTTTCTCAAAATGACGTAAGGCCTGTTGCAGTTGCTGCCAGCTCGGCATCTGGTTAGTGAAGAACTCATGAATATCACGATAATCTTCTTCTAAATCCAGATAGTCGTCCTTGTTCTCGACCACGGCCTTAAAGAAATCGAAGCTGTCGCTATTGGCTAGCAAACGTTCCAAAGTCAGAATCGACTTTTCAATCACTTTCTTGCCCGGGAACTGCCCAACATCAGTTTTACTCTTATACGATTTAAAGTTGGCTAACCAATTTTTAAAATGTTGGGTATAGAATTCAAACAGCTCTTTCTCAGTCGCTGGTCCCATGGCCGAGAATAGGTCTTGGGTGAGTTGGCGTGCCTGTTTCAACACCTGATCATCAGTCTGGCGCTTTTTAATAATGGAAACATCACGGCGACGGCGGCTGTTTTGTAAAGGCTCAAAGGCATCTTTTAACTGTAAGCTGCCGCCATTTAGCTGCAGTGAAATCCGCCCCATTGCCGCCAACTGACCTACCAACAGTAAAATCTCAGCATCTGGCCAGCCATAAGGGCGTTTGACAAAACGATCTATCACATCTGAGACCAGAATACGTTCGCTACCGGTGGCCCGTAGTGCAATGTACTGCTCCACTTCCTGTAGGGCTTTGGGATTGCTCTGTCCGCCATCCAGAGACAATCCGAGTTGCGCCATATCATCCACAGTCAAGACGGCGTTCAGTTCACGCCAGGCATCCTGCTGATAGACCTGCAGATAGCTCAGTTTGGTATAAGTATTTTCCAGCAAATAACGACAAGCCTCATCCAGCTTGGTGGTTGGACTTGAAGATGAAAGTTGTAGATGTTGACCCAAGGCATAACTTTCCGCGTCCAGCAACATTTCTTCGACCCGGGCACGCAGGCGTTTTTTGCGTTCCTGGTTCTCACGGCCACGGTCTGCCAGAATACGGCTGATATCTGATTGGGTGCCATCATCATTTAAGCGGATAAATTTATTGGTTTTTAGCCAGGTGCGCAGTTCATTAAAGAACTGTTTATCGTCTGCCAGTTTAAACAGCACCTGCCCTTCGGCCTGAGTACTTTTACCAATACAGTAAGCTTCAGTGTAGAGGTTGTATTCCGTATCTAGTGGAGAAATGATTTCAACTTTCAAATCGCTCTCATACTTGCCATCCAGGCTATGGCTATCTAGGAAACGACCAATCTGATAGTCCATCTTGTTGGCTTGATGGCGGTATTTGTTCTGATCTCGCAGTAAATCTTTAAAGATCAGATTGGCTAACTCTTTATTTTCTTCTGAAGCTGCTAAGTCAGTGGCTTTAATTTTGCGGGTAATGTCCCGCTCTTCATTGGTCAGGAACAGGAACTCATCACCATTCCTCGTAATCAGGCTCTCTTTTTCCAGACGCTGCAGGCTCTCTTCAATCCGCTTGCGTAATGCCAGCTTATCTTCATCAATTTTCTCAATCGACAAAGTCACCAGGTTATCTAGCGTACCTTTGATGATATCGACATAGCGGATCATGAACAGGGTACGCAACATCTGCACATCAAAACCATCCAGGGTCTTATTCTGCCCTGCCTGGTCGATGGTACGCTTCACTGCTGTATCCAGGAAGCCTTCGACTGAAGTATAGAAGCGGTGGAAAGGAACCAGGGCACCGACTTCATCTGTGGCAATCGCATTGGCGGCCATCTGGAATGCATCTAGCATAGATCGTTCACCATAGGCCAGATGTGCACCAGTCGCACCGACTTTACGGATTTCTTCAAATACTTTTTGTACCAGCTGGAAATGGTACGGCGCAAAAGGATAGTTATGAATAAAACTGTCTGGCCCCTCATAGTTCTTGAGGGTTGGGCCTGAACGGTCAAAGGTAATCTGATTTTTTAAGATATCGCCCTTTTGCTCAAACACTGATCTGAGCAATGCTTCTGCTTCTGGGGTTTTACGTAATAAACGTTTCTGGATGACTTCATCGGTATTGGAACTGGACAGTGATAAACGGGTTTTAAAACGTCCAGCAATCTTGGAGAAGTCATTGGCTTTGGAAGAAGACATCTCACCTAAAACAGCATCGATGTCTGCCTGTGAGGTGACGATAATCCAAGCGCGGCCTTTACAGATCGTACCCAGGTTTTCAGTAATGGTTTGCAATGTCAGCATCAAGCGGGTATCGCTGCCAATAAACTGCCCCACTTCATCGACCAAGAACAACATGCGTTGCTGGGGTCCTTTGCTGTCCAGGTATTCTTTCACCCACTGACAGAAATTTTCAACCGAAACACTAAAGGTCTGCTCAGAATCCTCAAACCATTTATGCGCTGCTTCTGCTGATAAGTTGAGGGCTTGGGAAATCGCGGTTTCGACATCATCCTGATAGAACTGATAGCCATCACGTTCTTCTAGCCAAGACATGCCGCTAGATTCTTCAAAAGCCTGTTTAAAGCGCTCATACACCCCTTTCTGGCTCAGGTGACGTTCCATATGTGCAATATGTGGATGGTCAGCACTAAAACCCTGATACTCGTTAAACACGCGTAAAAACACATTCAGAATCGGATTGCCGTCATCATTGGAGCTGGCTTTACTGTCGATGTTAAATAGGATGACATCGGCATGATGACTAACCGCTTTACCAATATCCGCACGGATAAACGCATCCCGGATTTTGCTTTCATCAAAGAATTCTGCAGCACTGCGTTCGTTACCTTCCGCGTCACGTGCCACTTTATTGGCCAGAATATAGGACAAGGTTTTCAGAAAATGCGATTTACCTGAACCAAAGAAGCCAGAAATCCACACGCCGACACGATTGGCAATCGAAGGGTCGCTGAGGTCTGTACCATAGGACTGGAAAAAGTCACGAAAATGCTTTTCCAGCTCATTGGTGACCACGTACTCATCCAGCTCCTGGTAAACCGTGGCATTATCATCCTGATCTGCCTTGACCACCCCGTTAATTGCACGATCTAATGGCTTGTAAAAAAGTTCTTTAATATTCATCTCAATCAATTCCCCGAATTTTTATGGCTATTTGTCGTGCTTATGGCACTAATCTGAAGGCTCTGTAGTAATTATTGCTTGGAATTTTTCCAAATAAACTCATGGCCTGACCGTCGTAATACCCCGGATAAAACAATACGACTGGTTTATGCCCCAGCAAGGAATGCAAACTGTTTAACAAATGATGTGCACGTAACAGTGGCCAAACCGACCCCACCCCGGTCATCAACACTATATCTTGCGCATTGGTGGCATATTTGCTCACCAGATACGGCGCAAACTTATCCATATGCAGTGGACCTTTCAGAGCCTTGAGCAGTGCCTCATCGCCTTTGGCTTTTTGCATTTGGATCGCTTTATCAATGAAATTGCGCTCAGCCAGGTAATCCACCACTGCTTGTAGCAGATTAATATTCACCACCTTCAGCTGACTGTGTTTTTTCTCCAGCATCCCGTCTAGAAAATGAAGATATTCGCGGACTTTCAGCTCATCTTCAGGTGCATAATCAAAAATCCAGAAGCCAATTTCATTACCCAATCCTTGTCCAGTGAGAAACTCAGTGGAAAGAATTCGCTCTGGAATCTGGTTCAGACGCTCATGTATTGTTTGACTCATTGCTGCCCCTCTACAACTAACGCGTCCATACCGACACTTCCATAGATCTTTTAATGCGTTGTTTATAATGTTCTTCCAACAGGCTACGCAGCTCTGCTCTGACGATCACGCGCTGCAACTCCAGCTTACGGGTACTTTTTAAGTAACCGGCTTCTGCCAGCATGCGAAACACCACCTGCCCCATTTTTTTCTTGCTGGACTCTTTCCAATCACAGATATCCGGATCGCGTTGTGAGCGTTCATCCAAAAAATCTGACCAGATATAACTGTCCAAGTATTGCGCCTGAGAGATATAGGCATCCCTCATCACCGTTTCCATAAACTCAAGCAGCAACAGGTTGCGTTCCAGTGCGCCACAAAAAGCCACCTGGGTCGCCAGCTCATCATCCCCATCACGCAAAGCTTTCCAGAAATCAGGCTCTAAGCGCTCCAGACGCTTACGAATGGCAGTGGCGTTACGTTGGGCTGAAGCAGGCGTTCTTTTTTGCAGAATATTGTCAATCTGAATTGCCTGATGCCATCGTTCTGGAGTCGCTTCTCGTAATAAAAGATCCGCGATCAGCCGGCTTTCACGCACCATCAGGGAACCGCCAATCAGGTCACTGTCATAATGAAATTGTTCTAACATGGCCAATCTCCTATGAGGCCTGATCAAACAGGTAAGACGACAGCTTTTCGATATCTGAGCGTTGTAGTACCAAGGGATATTTCAAGGCATCTTCCGCCTCAGCCAGCGTGATTGCGGTCTGATATCGCTGCAAAGTATAGTGAGCCAGGGCTTTTTTCACCGGAATCTGTAATCTGCCATCAGGCATGCCGAAGTCTTTTTCGACCAGCGCTTGTTGTGATGAGTTCAATTTTGGATTAGGGATCAGCGTCAGTACAATTTCTTCATGCCATTGCTGATCCTGAGCAGGGTCTACTGACTCAATCGCCACCACAACAGGTGTGCGATCAATTCTGGAGAGTAAAAAGTCCTTAAACTGCTTGCTCTGATGGCAATAGGCACGGACATGCCAGCGAAAACCGGTATACACCAGGGTGTGTGGGGAAATGATGCGTTCATGCCACTGCGGATTCTGCATCGAGGCATAAATCATTTTTAAAGTACTTTGGTTGCGGCAGGCACGCAAAACTTCCCGAATCACTTCAGGACGTACACTGCGATCAGGTAATTGAACTGCTGCAAGATTCGGTTCTGGCATCGCAATCAGGGCATGCGATTCACTAACCAAACCTGACAGCATATTAAGATATTCATTGATGTGCGCTGTAGTCAGTACAGGCTGGAAGCTGGCCTTAGGCACATAACCCTTGACGGAGGGGTCATGAATCAAGGCATCTGGGTTATACAGCGTATTGTAGCGTTTGATATCTGCAGACGCCTGCTGACGGCTAAGACCAAACCAGTTCATTAAACGTGTGGTGACCAAACGCCCTTCCCAGTAGGCCAGTAACTCAATCGCCCTCATTCTGAGAAGCACTTCATGCTTGTCTGCTGTCATAGAACAATCGGTCAATAAACAATGTGATCAAGACTACCCTACAATGAATATACAGTAAATTATTTTTACGGTATTGTGAGGGCAGGTTAAACATATCTGATCAAAATCTCCCGATGTTTGGATGGACTCCGCACAACGGCGTCAGATCAATGCTCTCAAATTTTTAAAAATGAATATCCAGGCACTCAACGACGCAACAATCGGTCTGATAAAAAGGAAAAATGATGGGTTTTAGATTTCGTAAAAGTATTAAATTATTCCCAGGTTTTAAGATTAATCTAACCCATAAAGGCATCAGTAGTGCCTCGATTGGCAAACCGGGTGCATCAGTCAATATTGGTAAAAAAGGCACCCGAACCAGCGTCGGTATTCCAGGAACTGGGCTGTCTTACTCCAAGCATCGACCTTACACGAAGAAAGCGAATACCCAACAATCGTCAACTCAGCAACAACCCATCTTCGCACCCACTCAGACGGCGCAATCAAAATCAAAGCTCTGGCTTTGGATCGCTTTTGGGGTGGTTTGTTTTATTGTTGGGGCAGTGATATTTTAGGATCTCTGATTTATTTTTTATCTTTGTTGTGAAATCAAAAAAAAATAAAAGCACTAAATTTTCGTAGTTTTATTTTGAGTACTTAGATGGTTATGTGCTTATCAAATTTATCAAAAGAATAAGCCAAAAATTCATGTCGTTAGGAATCCAACTCATTTTTAAGCTTATGTTATTTATAATTTTTTAGTAAAGTGAAAATTCTCAACTTTCAAAATATCAAACGTGGTATAGCTGAATTCTTAATTTACTACCACACTTAAAAATCTTGAATAGTGGATTTTACAGGTATTTTTATGTGCTTATTACTTTAGAATTTAGCTGTATCGCATCTTTAAGCCATTTTTCAAGGGCGATCGCATCATTCAAGGCAGCAAAGAGAATAAATATAATACGCTTTTCAATCCGTACCAAAACTGGTAATGGCTGTGGTATGTACTGAATATACAAGCACCAATTGTCACCGATTGGTCTATTTAAAGAGAACTCATATCGTTCCGAATCATACTCTATAAAGCCCTCGTTAATCCGTACGTCAAACGTAGGGTCTTCTAAACAAGCAATTATTACTGATATTGCTGATATTACTGACATTTTAATTTTATCACTAGTTTTATTTTATAAATCAGCATGTTACATAATGTTTTATACAACAAAACCTTCTAGAAATAAAAAGAGAATTCGCGGATTCCCAGGCCTTTGCTTGGCAAATCAGATTTTGACAAAGCAAAGGCCTGGGCCCCTTAGGTTGAACGATATATGCTTAGGCTATTCATATAAAGAAGGATACTGTACGGCTTCTAGTAGCGAATCAAATACAAGGCATTAAGCAATAAATGAGCGGCAAAAAGTTTTCCTAGTCAGGTAAATAATATTCATGCACACGTAGCTGTCTTGAACAAATTCACAGAATTTGGCTGCACTTATACCCAAGTTGTCACTTGAATTTAGCTCAATTAGGGTAGCGCTGTCTTTCAAACCTTTGTGTAACAAAGCGTGCGTAAGTCATATTTACTTAGATTCTGATATGATCTCTAATCACCAAATATCGTGCACTCAACCACGTAAGTGCCCATCGCACGGCGCTTAATGAGGCTTGTTGAGACATAATTCTAAAATAATCATATTTATTATGTTTCATCACCATCGGAAAAAACTGATGTTCTGTAAGGATTGAAAGCATAGATTCATCCTCTGCCTTAAAGTGCATCAATACTTTGGTTACATTACTTTCATACAACCATTTTTTTATTAACCAATTATAAGTTTCTGATTGGTTCTGTTCTAAATAATCAAATCGCTCTAAAATCTCTTGTGCAGAATTAAAATCTACAGCACTTAGTAATTCAGGCAAACGTGCTAACTTTCCTTGTGTCGATAATGGATGTCTTCCTATATTTGAACCACGTTTACCTGACGGAATGTTTGCCATCGTAATTAAAGCTCTCTTCCAGGACTCAATATCTAATCGTGGCTGCCCCTGCCCTGAAATAAGATACCGCTCAATATCTTCAAATTGTTGAAATAAATCGTGTTTAATTACTTTTCCCGTCGAATTCCCTCTTTTTTGAGCATAGATGACCCACCTCTGACTTTGTCTTTTTTTGAGTACATATTTTTCGATGGTATCTCTCAACTCATATTTTAGATTACCATTCTGTTGATGAATCGCTTGGAAATGCCTGAATAAATTACTCCGACTCATGACTCGCTTAAAAAATGCAGTATGTAAATTGGGTTGCTGTTGTTGCATGCTATAGGCATAAGTAGCCAGAAATAAAATATGAACATAATGCTTTAATGTTGTCGATTCATGTAAATGTCCAAGCACTCGACTAATCGCCTTAATCCCTTGCCCAACCTGTCCTTCATTGCCGACTAGCGTATTAAATTGCTCATTCGATGGCATCCAATTTTGTAGCCATGGCAGTTCTATCGTGAGCGCTTTAAAATCCACCACTGTTTGCAAACACTTTAAAGTATATGCACTTGCAAACGTATGTCTTAAATGATGTAAGCTGAGATCAACATCTCCAGTGACTTTCTTTAATATTTGAGATATTTGATTGAAAAAAGGCCTATGCTCACTGTCCTCATCAGACATTAATATCGAATATTTTTTATTCTTATAAATATCATCTAATCCCTTTTGAATCGTCTGACTTAATAAATTCATCGGAACAACACGTTCTGATCCAAGTGTTTTTAACTGATGCTCACCATAAGGACGAATTCGGAGCATATCCTCATCAATATCTAAGGGCCGTAAATGAAGTGTCTCTGAACGGCGTACACCCATCGCTGCAGATAAACGAAAATGACGCTGAATCTCTAGACGTAAAGCAGCATCACTCACCCCAGATTCTACAGATTGTAATATTTGAACGATCTGCTGCACTTCATTTTTTGCAAAAACTTTAGCACTTGCTTGATGCGCTGTACGATTGTGTAACTTTATACGATCATCATTTAACTGAATTAAAAAATCTCTAAAGCGATTCCACGCAGCGAGATGCTTGCGGTGTGGAAAATGCTCTTGCGTCAACTCCATCCATTTTTGAAATACATCTTCATCAATCTGGCTATCTTTTGTTAAGTCTTCTGAAAACCCCAATATACCTGCACTGACGATGGCCAAATGTAGATGAATCATATTTCGATTCTGTAGACTTAACTCTTCTGCATCACAGCGTAAAATCAACCATTGCACAAAGCACGTTAATAAATTGACTGAGTAGTGATTCGTTTTATTATTGGCAAGCTGTTCAAGCCAAATGCTTGATCTAGACTCACCTTTTAGTTGCTGAATCATCGCTAAAATATCAGACAAATGTAGTTGCTCATCGCCTATTTCTATTTCACTTTCTGGCTCAGTGCTATCTAAACCTGTGGTTAATTTTTCATATTCGGATAAGCGTAATAATTCATTTATTGAAAGATCTTCAGTCAGGACTTGGCCTGCTATATAACCTGCAATTAACGGAGTGCTATTTAACATCACATTTTGCTGTAAAGCTTTCAACCATTGAGCTAATGATAGAGTTGACTTAATCCCTATTTGTTTTAAATATGTATTAAAACACTTTTGCCAAGCCGTTCTTTGTTGATTTCTTGACTGTGCTAAAATCTCTTTTAATCGGGGCTGTAGATACTGTCGGTCTACTAAAATTAACGTCGAGACATAAGGACTTAACAGTACTGTACGGCGTATCTTCGTCACAGATCTATCATTATTCACTGTCAGCTCAACGAGCCGACTATTCCCCATAGCGACTATATGTTGATCAGAAGCAATAAACTCCAACATCGCTTGTAAATGGCTTACCCTGCACAGTTGTGAATACATGGAGAGTACAACCAGCAAACGTCCTATTTCAACCTCACAATTTTGATGTTCAGGTAAATGTTCTAAATCCTTCTGAATAAGATCAAGTAAGTTTTGTTCAATATAACACCATGTACTAAAACTATTTTCAGATGTCAGCCATGTACGATTAGCTTTTTGAGGAAGTTGAACGAATAAAGGAATTTTCGTTTTATCGCGAATATAAGCACAATATGCCTTGATCGCTTGTGGCAAATCAATGTTTGTATTTTTAGCTAAATGGGAAGCTAATACATGTCCAAGCTCGAAAGATACGTTTGGCTCAGGATTTTCCTCAAAAATCAACTGACAATAGGACTCATACTCTGAGTTTTCCAGCCATTCTTTTACATCATTTTCTGAATATTGTATTCTCGGCTTCGTCTCTGCTTGAACTGTTTTAATCTCTTTGGTTACAACAAATGTTGGAATATTCAGGTTTTTAAAAAAATCAAAAACATCAAGACATTCGAAACCTAACTGTTTTTGCAGGTTTTCTTGTACATCAAGCCACTGTTGTTTAAATGTTGATACAGGAAATACTGATAACATATCCCATGGATAACGACCGCGTACCCAGTGCCCAAGTCCAGCATCCTTGAACCGTCCAGGTAACTGATTATTATCAGAGCGAACCAGCTTCCGTGCCCAATTTCTACCTAAACCTTCAATCTGATGAGGATCACAAAGTTGCAACGCATAAGATGATAAATCAACACGTGGTTCAACTTGATCCCCCAGCATTCTCATCAAACCACGTAAAACTTGAATCTGTTTGATAAATGCTGCCGTCAATGGCACATAACGATCGGTTGATTCATCTTGATGATGTTTATCTTGAATCAATGCCCAGCCTTGCTGACTTATCCACTTTGGAAAGGGTTGCTTAATCCCCCGTCCTGCAGTTGCAAGATTCATCCATAATTCTGTATACAACGTTAAGTTATCAAAGAGCGTCTGCCAATCTTTCTGTTCGGCAGCCTGATTTATTCTCTTCTTTATTCGTGTAATTTCATTTTGTATTTCAACAATCTTTATCCCAGTCGGGCTACCCACGCGTTCACTAGAAGAGTGCATATATTCAGGAATATCAATTTTTATCGTTCTTAAACAATCAGCCCATAACTGCTCAAGTTTCCTCTGTTCAAAAGATGCATAATGAATTAAGTTATCATAATTCCGACCGGATGCATTAGTCACTGCTTTAACGACAGCTAAATCACCTTGGCTATGCTCATATAACAACCGTGGAAGAAGATCTTTAATGCTTTTGAGGCTGATTTCTAACTCTTTCGGCACACTGTTAATAAGTCTTCTAACTTCGCGTTCAACTGCCGGTTGACGGGTTTTAATCGCAAGATTTTTGACTTGATTCACCAAATCATTGAGCTCACTTGGTAAAACCAAATGTAATTTCTTGGTCCATGGCACATGAAATTTAGACTCTTCTGGCTTTGTTTTGAGTGTCGGTGTGCCTGCTAAAACGCTCAATACGTATGCAGATAAAGTATGATCATACTGAATAGCAATATTATTCTGATCAGTATTTTGACTAAAACACGGCGCTGTTAATTCAGTAACCGAACGTCCAGTGAGTAAACTCAATATCAAAGCTAATTTTGCGCGTAAAATTAAGCTGGTATCAGCCTTAGATGGTTGACAGAGCCTAAACACATCTTGAATCGAATTTAATGACAATCGCCATTTGGTCCAAACTAAACCAACATTTGTAGCTTCAACATGCTGAGAGGTAGACTTAGATGCATAAAACCCTCGAATTAAATCGGATTGTTCGGCCAAAAAAAATGTAAACAATGGCTCCAATGGTGTTTCATCTTCTTCAATCTCATCATACTCAAATACTTCAGAGACTAGACCACGATGAATTTCATCTACATCCTCTAAAGGTTGGATAGCAATACTTAATGAGCCGTATCGTTGCAAGATCAGTTTTTGATGCTTTAACCCTATACGGTGTAAAAACTCTCGACGTTTTTTCTTATTTTTTAGTCGATTCTTTTGCCAAATTTGTGATAAAAAGAGCTTTAATGCATAAAAAACTTCATTTAATCGTTTGTCTTCAGAACCAGCGGACATCAAATGAATCAGTTGTTTCGGTCCGTTTTTAGTCAGTAATTTTTCGACTTGTTCTAAAATATCCTCATTACTTGGATCACCCAACAGCCTGATCGCTAAAAAGGCGTTATACACACGAGATCCTTTTTGATCTTTCAGCTTTATGCTTCCATCACCCTTTAAATAATGACTATAAAGCTTTAGAGTATGTACATTTTTTTGAAAGTGAAATATTTGCTCTAAAAACCAAATGATTACAGTATCAAAACGCTCATTATTTCGACTTAGTCCTGCTTGAATCAATAGCAAATCACAAATTCCACTGTCTCCAGTGTATGGACGTAATGGCGTGAGTTTATGTTTGTTTCTATCTGTTGTTTCTGAGAAAAAATGTGAATGTTGATCAGAATCCTGTAATGTACTAATTATCTTTAAAGTATTAAGCTCATTACGAAATATTGGTAATTCATGATCACCAATCAATGTGAAAATTCGCTGACAAATGACAACAATACCAGCTAAGCTATAATGTGCACGCAACAAAAATAATGCTTGGATAAGTTCTTGTTCTTCTATATTTTCATGCTGCTTCATCCATTCTATGAGCTGCTTAAAATAAATATTCATAAACTGCTCCTAATACGATAGATCCATGCTTTCTTAAAGTCTGTTAAAGCTAAAGCAATTTCTGCCGTTGGTGCCACACAAACAATTTGCTGCTGATGTTTTTGATACAGCCCCTCCAGTCGAGGTAAAAATACAAAAAAGTCAGCTAAATGAAAATATGGTTGCACAGACTTGCAAAGCTCTTTTACTTTAATTTTTTCTAATGGCAAAAGCTTCTGGGCGATATAACCTGCTAAAATATTTTCGATTAAAAAAGTACCACTAACCACCGGTGGTGCCCAATCTACCAATTTTTGAACAAAGGAAATCGGTAGTTTTTTTAAAAAATGCTGTGTATGAAAAAATAAAGGCATTTCTTCTAGATCTAAATGCTTTAGTCGAAGTTCTTTTGCAACAACCATCTTATCCTGCACTTTATCCACTTTACCCCAGTGTCTTCTTTTCACACTGTCCTTTAGAGTTTTTACATCACATAAATCCCTAGCGACAGCACGCAGTAACTTACGATATGTCGCGAGCAGTAGTAGTGCTTGATTTTTAATTTCTTCTGAAAACCTACTCTTTTCCCCATTAAGTAACATCATTTTCAAAACTAAAACAGGGCATGGTTTTTTAAACCTGCCTTCAGATATTGTTAATGCATCAATGAGCAATGGTGTCATCATTTTTTCTGCAAGTTAAGTTATTTTTAGCGTTGAAATAATAGACTAACATAGTCCCAAAATAAATAAAATTAAATCAAACAAATTTAAGATTTAATAAGAAAATATTTGATTTATATAATTTATTTACTAACTTTATTTTTATATCAATTAGTAATAACAACCACGGGAGACTTTCAGTAGCTTAGCTTGCTTAGATACTGAAATCTGAAGTGAGTCATCGATTAACTTTTGTGGTTGAAGCGGCCCAGTTTCTTCAACACACCTTCTAAAAAATCAATTTCTAATGCCTGCTCACCGATTTTTGCATGTAGTTTTTTTAGATCGATGGGTGGTTCTGTTGGAGCTTTTGATTGATCGAAAGCTTGCGAGGAAGCTGAAATCAGTTGATTTTTCCAGTCGATAATTTGGTTTTGATGAACATCAAATTCAGCACTCAATTCAGCAAGTGTTTTTTCTGCTTTAATCGCAGCAAGTGCTACCTTAGCTTTAAAGTCATTTGAATGATTTCTTCTTGGTCTACGTGTCATAAAATACTCCATATATTGATGTTTATAACATCATTTGGGGAGCAAAATATCACTTATAAGTGTTGTTCAAATTTCCTGATCCACCTCTAAACATGACACTCGCATAGACTGCTTGTAAGTAATCATAGGTTTCCTGCTGATTAGTCATTGCAAGTGTATAAGGGAAACTACTGCGAGTGTACATCGCATACAAATCACGATTGGATAATTGTTGGATGGTTGGATTATTTTCAGTATGCCATTGTTTAAACTCTTGGAATGACAGAGGTAAAACATGCTGCTCGATATAACGCCCTGTAAGTAACGTCGCTAATTCCCCACTCAAAAAGAATGCATTTGAACCTGTAATATATAGATCGATATAGTCACGAATATATAAAGAGTCGACTACTTTTTCAAAATTTTGGACATGCTGTATTTCATCTAAAAAAACATAGTTTTTTTTGTTTTTATCGACTTTCGAAAGTACATAATCGTGTAATTTACGATAATCGGTGAGTTCTTCAAATTCCATATATTCGAAATTAATAGCAATGATATTTTCATCTTGTACACCTTGCTCTTTTAGATCTTGTTGGAACATCGCTAGTAAAGTAGATTTTCCAGAACGACGTACACCCGATAGTACTTTAATGAGATCACGGTTTTTCCATGTATTCAGAAATTTCAGGTAGCTTTCACGTCGAATATTATTCTTTATCATTATTTACACTTAGACTCTAAACTTTTCATATATCTTATCAGAATTTAGATCACATAAGAAATATTCTTTGTTTTCAAGAAAAGTTTAAATTCTAATTGAAATATTTAAATTCCTATTATCGCAGGTGTTAGAGGTGCTATAGACAATAGATTTTCACTGGAATATTTTTTTCAAACACGATATAGAATATTACGTCTATGTAGATACTAAGCTGTTTTTAAAAAATCAGAGATGGTCACATCTAAAACTATCAGCCAATCACACAGTCCAGCACCATCCATCTTCCAACACAGCAAGAATCTTGTGAAACGAAAGACCAGCTGCAAATCGAACTGGAACGTGTAGAAAACAGTATTGTTCAACTCAATCATGAAATCAGTATTTACCAACGCTATGCCGATCAATTCCCACGGCTGTCGAATGCTCTTCATTATTCCTGCATGAATCACAGCCAAAATAATTTAGAACTACTCGAATGTGAAACGTAAGAGTCTATATGTACATATCGTTCATTTGTGGCAAATGAGAACCTCAACTAAAACGATCTCGTGTCCTTTAGAATGTTTGCGTAGCAGTCATGCTTATAGTGTGACTTTTGATAATGGTAAGGAGTTTTCAGAGCATAGTAGGATAACAGATGCATGCATAGACACTTACTTTGTGGATCCATAAAAGTCTAATCAACGCGCTAAAAATGAAAATACGAATGAATATTTGCCAAAATCCTTATCGTTTGATGATGTATCAAAAGAGCGAATAGAATAGATAGAGTTTGGTCTAAATAATCGTCCTAGAAAGATACTATGTTGGTATACACTCAGTGAAGTGATCGCTGGTTTTTATAGTGTTGCACTTGTTGCTTCAATTCGTCTTATTTAAAATTTTATTAAAAAATTAAATTAAAGGTTTATAAGTATTTATATATGTTTATATATATTTAATAAGGTTTATAAGGATATTTTTATATTTAAATTCAATTGGTTATTCATTAATAACCATACGTTTTGTCCGTTCAACCATACGTTTTGTCCGTTCAACCATACGTTTTGTCCGTTCAACCATACGTTTTGTCCGTTCAACCATACGTTTTGTCCGATAACCATACGTTTTGTCTCAATTTATCCACAAAATTATCAATAGTAAAAATTCTCTTAAAGTGAATATACAAATATTCATTGCAGTTAGCACAATAAAAACTATAACCATGAATTTTTTCTATTCCAAATAAATGATGATGTTTTAAGCACTATCAATACGTTTTGTCCGATGTACATGCTTTTTTATTGAAGATTGGTTTTTCTTTCTATTGATATATTGGATTATTTTACTTATTTTTTTTATTGTAATGACATTAAAAGCATTTAATAGCAATGCTTTGAGCTTATTTGAATTTTATTTTTGATATAACCATACGTTTTGTCCTGTTCTCATTATTTATTAGGTTATATGAAATGACCATACGTTTTGTCCGTTGTTGATAATTTTATTAAATATCTGTGAATAACCATACGTTTTGTCCGTAAGCTAAAAGATATATTTTTATTGATCTGTTTGCTTTCATTGTTGATTTCAATACAAAATGTTATTAATGTATGGTTATAAAATTGTAACCACGGAGTTTGGTTTGAAAAGTACAGAATTAATAAAGCCTTCTTCTCGTCGTGTTCAATACACTGATTTAGTGGCTACACGTAATGATATGACCACTGCAAATTACAGTTATGAAGCTAATGAAGAAAAGCTAGTGTACTGTGCTATGGTTGCTGTGCGCAAAAATGAACTAAATAAAAATATGCGCTTTGATCCAGATGAGTTAATTACGATTAGTGCAGCTAATTTTGGTGAATTGATTTCAGAAAAAGATTTAGATAAAGATGTTGTCACAGCAAGTGAGCTATATGAAATTCATCGGTATGGTGAAAAGGCCTTGCAGCGTGTTTATGATAGTTATAAGCCTAAGGTAATGTTGATCAAGAAAAAAGATGATCCTACACCAATTAAGGTACCAATGATTATTTATTGTCATTATAGTAAAGAAACTAAATGCATGCAGATTCGTTTTGCTAGAGAATTTTATAATTACTTCTACAACTTAATTAATCCGACAGGTATGACGCATTCATTTAGTACACACCAAATTCGCTATGTTATGCGGATGCGTTCTAATTATGCCATGCGGATTTATAGGATTCTCAATTCTGAATTATGGAAAGCTGAGTCATTAGGTATTCAGCAAATTCATGATATAAGTTTGGAAAGATTGCGTTTTGCTTTAGATATTGAAGATAAATATAAACTAATCGATAACTTAAAAAGCCGTGTTTTGAATGTTGCTAAAACACAAATTAATAAGTTAAGTAATCTTGAAATTGATTATGAAACGATTAAAAATGGAAAATTTGTTGTAGGTATACGTTTTACTTACAAAATGAAGGAAGAGCATAGAAATCTAATTTTTCAACGTATTATTGATCGATTAAAAGAAAAACATCTTAAAAATGCAATTCCATATAGTGATGATGGATCACACTTTAAAGATAAAGAACGCGTTAAATATATTAAACCAGTCACTAAGTTGAGCTCTAAGCAAATCACAGTTTTAGTGAATTGTGATGTTTTCTTAAACGATTATGGTTATTTTTTAGGTGATTTGGATACGATTACAGCTAAAAAAACGATGCGTAGCTTATTAACAAATAAGTTAGATATATTGAATGATCATAAACTTATTGATCTGGATTACTATTTTTGGATACAAGCAAAACGCAATATGAATATCTTTAAAAAAGATGCGTCTGAAGATAATATGGCAGAGCATGAAGATAAAAATATTGCAGATTCTGATATGGATGAAATTTTAGATCCTGCAGAAGATCAACTACCTTTCTGATGATAACCTTTCTTATGTATCATTTTTTAATCTTATATATATGGTAAATGGTAGTATCCAATATCAATCTATAACATATTGGATACTCAATTATAAATTTCCACTGTGGAAATTTATAATTTTTTATACCTTATCGTCTAAATCAGCAAGAAAAGCTTCTAGTTTTTCAATTTTTTCTTGATTAAATTCAGCATTTAAACTAGTACGAATATTTACGACTGTCTTCCCATTGAGATTTTTTTCAATCTTAATTGAGCCAAATTTAAGACCATTTTTATCTTTTAGTACCATTTTATTAATTTTAGACGTATTTGTGATATTTTGTTCTTGCTTTTTAGCTATCTCTTGTACAGTTAATGCTTTTTCTATTTCGTAAATGAATTTTTTTGATGGACGATTAGTTTCTGTAAATTCATTTAGATATTTTTTCCATATATTAAATGTGGCAGATTCAACCAATTGATGATTAAATTTTAAAACGAGTTTATTTAATTCGGTTAACAATTGTTGTGCAGTTGCACCTGAAATAGCTTTTGGATTTATTTTTAGATCTTCTTTTATATAATCTGGAAGTTTATAAAAGCTCATTAATCTAAAGTATTTAGATTGATCTAGTTGATATTTTTGAGTGATAAATTCTACATTTTGTATAGAGTATCCAAACTCATTACAATGTTTTTGTATGGCGTTGACTAATTCAAAATCACTAAGATTCGATCGATGTAAGTTATCAATCAATGAAATTAAAGCTGTTTTTTCCTTGGATTTATCATCTCGAATAATTGCACGAATCGTCTTATGCTTTAATATATCTCGAACAGCTCTAAACCTTTTTTCTCCACCGACGAGCTCATATCTTTCCTCTTTTTTTATAACAACAATAGGGTAAATTTGTCCATTCGTTACAATACTCGTGGCAAGAATTTCAACTTCCTGTAAAACTTTATCTGTAATAATACGAGGTTGATGCTCTGAGAAGTCAATAAGTTCTATAGGTACATCAACAATATTATTTTCAATTGATGATATTAACGATACTTTTCCTGTTCCTGCTGCATTAATAAATGCCTGCTCCATTTCAAGAGAATCATTAAAATCGACAATTAATGGTTTTTTTGCCATTACAGGATCTCCACCAAAAATTCATTTAATTCATCTTTTGCTTTGCTGCTACCCATTTCTAATACTGATTTTCCTTCGATCATCGCATCGCGAAATTGTTTGCGATCACGCAAAATTGTATTTAGTGTTTTAACAGACTTGACTTGCTGTAATAGCTCTAAAGCAGCATCAATTTCTGTAGATTTATTATTAGTTGGGGCTTTATTTAACACCACAAATGTTTTTAAATTTTTATTCACTTGTTTTGCTGTATTTACTAATCTTAGAACAAAAGGTAGTACTTCAATATCTGTTTGACTAGGTTGTGTTGGAATAATAAGAACATCTGCTGTTAATAATGCTGAACGAAATTCAGCTGAATCACGCCCTGCAACATCCAATACAATATATTTATTATTTTGTTTTAATTGTTGTAATTCTTCTTTTAAATTATCTTTAAGAGCAATGGTTGTAATAGAATCTTGTAGTCTACGTTTACTCCATTTTATAGAGGATTGTTGATCATCTCCATCTACAAGAGTCGTCTTGCCTTTTTTACTCAGAGCAACAGCTAAGTTGGTTGATAGCGTTGTCTTTCCAACACCACCTTTTTGATTTGCGATTACGTATATTGTCATGGGTAATATATATAAAAATTAAATTTATATTAGCATAATAAAAAAATAAAAAAAATATTTTTAAATTTCCACTGTGGAAATTTAAAAAATCAAATTATCTATAAGCCTAGTTATTATCTTTTTCGGATTCAATAGGCCTTGTTGCACAAAGATTTAAAAATTAAGGTTCCCCATATCACTTCAAATTTAAGTGATAACTTGGGTATGAGGTTGGCCTAATTCCATAAATTTATTTAATACTGCTACACGGGCATGAATCTCATTGACCTGGCTTTGAAAGTTCCTTGCACTCAGTTTATCCCCCAATAATTTGATGCAATGCATTTTGGCTTCCACCAAAGAAGCAATGTACTATGATAAGATTAACCCGTTAGGTCAGGTGGCCTAACTTAAATAAAAAAGTCTCCGACAAACCCGGTACGGTTCAGTCCTGCTTTATCAAGGCTAAAGCAGGAAGGGAAATTTCCTCCAAGCCTTGTTGAGCACAGACAGATTAAATAAAAAAATAAGGCACTGTTGCAAATAGGCTGACATGATAAGCTAAATATCTTATTTATTTCGAGATACAGCAGATGAATCCCTTCCACGGTCGGCACTTTCAAGGTGAAATCATTCTTTGGGCTGTTCGTTGGTATTGTAAATATGGCATCAGCTATCGTGAACTTCAAGAAATGCTCGCTGAACGAGGCATAAATGTGGATCACAGTACAATTTATCGTTGGGTTCAGCGTTATGCTCCAGAAATGGAAAAACGGTTACGCTGGTATTGGCGTAATCCTACAGATTTACATTCATGGCATATGGATGAGACTTATATCAAAGTGAAGGGGCGATGGACTTACCTGTATCGTGCAGTTGATCAACGGGGTCATACGATTGACTTTTACCTTTCCGCTAGACGGAACAGTAAATCAGCCTATAGTTTTCTAGGAAAGATCTTCAATACGGTGAAAAAATGGCAAATTCCACGGGTCATCAATACAGATAAAGCAGCGACCTATGGCCATGCTTTATCACGATTAAAGCGAGAAGGAAAATGTCCAGTAGATATTGAGCACAGGCAGATTAAGTATAAAAATAATGTCATTGAATGTGATCATGGTAAGTTAAAGCGAATCATCAGGGCCACATTAGGATTCAAATCTATGAAGACGGCTTATGCCACAATTAAAGGTATTGAAGTCATGCGTGCACTACGTAAAGGACAAGCATCGTCATTTTATTATGGTCAGCCTCAGGGTGAAGTGTGTCTAATCAACAGGGTTTTCGGTCTCTAAGCACTTTTTAAAGGGAACATCATCGACTCAAATCTCTATTTGCAACAGTGCCGTAAATTTGAGAATGAATCTGTACGTACAGACTCATTCCCTATCTATAAAGATATTAGAAATAGCTACATAGAGTTTATTTCTAGTTTATTCAAATTAGTCGTTCAAATTAGGCGTTACTACGGATGAACAATAATTTTTACAGCAGACTCATTATTATGAATCAATGTTTCAAAGCCTTTAGAAACAAGATCATCTAATGCAATCCGTTGGGTAATAAAAGGTTCTAGATTAATCTTACCTTGCTCAACCAAACGGATAGTTTCCTGATGATCATTTACATAAGCAATCGTGCCACGAATATCTAGCTCTTTCATCACCACACTATGCACATTAATTGTGGCAGGATGGCTCCAAATAGAAACGATAACGACTACACCAGTTGGTTTCATTGCTGCAACGAGTGTATCCATGACTTTATTGACACTACTACATTCAAAAGCGACATCTACACCGCGGTCTTCTGTAATTTTCATTACCTCAGCAACTACATCAACCTTAGATGGGTCTAGTACATAATCGGCAACACCCGCTTCTATCGCTTTTTCTTTACGTTTTGCACTCAGTTCAGTAATGATGACCGTGAGACCTTTAGCCTTTAAAATAGCAGATAAAAGTAAGCCTATTGGGCCTGCTCCACCAACCAGTGCGATATCGCCAGCTTTTGCGCCACTTCTGACATAGGCATGATGACCGACAGATAAAGGTTCTATCAATGCTGCTTGGTCTAAAGGAATATCATTTGAAATAGGGGTGGTGTTTTAAAAAGTATGCTGACATTAAATGAAGCCATTATTGATGTAAAAGAAGGTTAAGTCGAAGGCTTTAAAATGGTTTTCAAGCTTTTTGGAGAAATTGCAACTTCTTCTAAAACCACGCCTTATTCGATGCCTTATTTTGCAATTATTACCTTCAATTCCTACAGTAAACAACTTACCAATACTTTGCTTGCAGTTTTTAAAAGCAGTGATGAAACTGTCCCAATGATCACTTGCAATTCGGGTGTAGTGAATACCTAATTGTTTAAGCTTTGTCTTCAACCTTTGGACTGTAGCTAAATCTCTCTTACCCCAAACATAAGCAACAATCTCACCTGTTTCTCGATGGTAGGCGTAAATAAGCCATTGTTTATTATTTTTATTTCCAACAAAAGTCCAGAATTCATCTACTTCGAGAGATTCATAATGACTTTGTTTAGGCTGAATTTGATAGGCCGATTCAGTTAAAGTCCGTAAGACTTTACCGATACTAATGCGCTCAACTTCAGCGATATCTCGTATACCGCTGCCTCTGACCATTAACTGTAATATTTTACGAGTAATGCCAGAATTACATCCTAGATAGCTCAGAGCATGGTCACCAATAAACTGACGTTTGCAGTCTTTGCATTGGTAGTTTTGTTTCCCATCTACTTTGATGCCATTTTTCTTTATACTGTCACTGAGGCAGGTTGGACATTTGATTTCTAGAGTTATTTGCATTTCTCTATTTTATCAAAATTCAACCTGCTTTTTTTTAGCATACTTTTTGATACACCACCGAAATAGGATGTACCCAACGCCGCTGAACTGCAATTTTTTCAGAAAGACCACCACCGCGTCCGCCTAAACCAATAAAGTTCATATTTTTTGATAAATGATACTTATCATTGGGGCCAGTCGGCACATCGTCAGCAATGATGTAGGGTTCAACTACGACATGTTGCCCAATTTGGATATCATCTACACCCTCTCCAACTGCATAAACCACGCCTGAAAATTCATGTCCCATTGTTACAGGTGCAGATTCTCCCGAAATTGGGTGTGGGTGACCACAAGGTGGAATAAAAATAGGACCTTCCATGAATTCATGTAAATCTGTACCGCAAATACCACACCACGCAACTTGAATTCCAACTGTGCCTGGAAGTACTTTCGGTTCAGGGATATCTTCAATTCGAATATCCCCTCGGTCATAAAAACGAGCTGCTTTCATTTTATATTCCTTATATTGATGTTAACGGTAAACCAGTGCGTACACGGCCTCAACTTTCAATAAAGTATAAAAGGTGTTTGTGTAGGCAATACCCTTACTTTTGATAAGCCAAAAGAAAGCAAAAGCCTTTGTTACCCATACATAACATCCCTATTATGATGGATAACGTGTGGCATCCCTGCCACACTCGTGTATCCAAACGTTGCTTAAATTAAACTATGTAATAGTGGCGACATAAAGGTGCTCTTATCGCTATATATTAAAAACTTAGTGGAACACTGTTTCTAAAGCTTTTAAACCCACTTTGGGATCAAGTAGACCGTTGTAAATTTCAGGGATTTCACGTTCCACCCCAAAAAATTCATAAATGGCAAGCATCGCCCCACGAACTGAATATTCCACAGTAAAGACCACGTCATCTTCAATTTCCACAAACTGTCCAAGGAAAGCAAAGTTTTGTGAGCCTTGTGGAATTACCTGTGGACGATCCCCCGGTTTACGGCAGGCGAATAGGGCAGAGGCGTATGGCATCATGGCGGTAGTAACATCAGTCGTTGCCAAAACATGATCTAAAATGTCGTCAAAACCGAGCTGTTTAATCAGTTCTGTTAGGATTTCTTGCCCCGTGGCTTCGGACATTGGTTTTTTGATGTAATCGCCTATATGGTCAATTTGGAAACCGTAGCCCCATAAGGTATATAAACCTTCAGGTAAGTCGGCAAAGTGTGGCTGTGCAGGAACCACGATGGATAAATGCCAACCCGACTCATACCAAGTCATGAGTGCGCCTGTGCCTGGTTCATTGCCTGTATAGTCAATAATACGTTTAAGTAGCACGTCATCTTTCATGGTCAGAGTGAAAGACTCCCACTTATGTTCATCGACATTGCCATAAAAAGTCATTGGACGGCCAAAGTCTGGGGCTTTTTGTGCCAGCGTTTCCCAAAGCGTCCAGCCATGATCTTCTCGATGACGAATAAGGGCAGGCACGTCATGATTACCGCCATAACGTGAGTCTGCTGTAATAGAGCCTAAAGTGAAAATAGCTAAATCATTGGCTTTCAGATTAATTTGCTCTGAGCCTTCAGGCAATTGTACATATAGGCGTGAAGCGTAGCGTTCTTGAGTTTCAGCATTGGTAATGAAGTCTGCATCTGTGACATAGTGTCCAAAACGCACATCGACGCCTTGTGCGACTAACCAACGCTGTAGGGGCAGAATCATCGAGTCATATTGGTTGTACTTGGTACGTTTCACACCCGCTAAGGTATGAATGCGTGGCAATTCTTGAATAAAACGCAAGAAATAGCGTCTTAACTCTGCTGCACTGTGCCATTTTTGAAAAGCGAAAGTCGTGCGCCACATGCGCCAGAAATTGGTTTCAAAAAAGGTTTCATCAAAAAACTCATCAATGCGGCGACTGCCAATTTTTTCTTCTTTTGAAGCTAATAGGCGCAGCATCTGTGCACGATGTAGCGTATTCAGACCAAGCTTTGCTGCATCCGCAATGACATGTTCGGCATCAATCAACCGTGCATTGGCGTGGGTTTTCACTTTTTCATTAAACTCACGACATTCTTCACGCACCGAAATGTCTGGATTTTCCAAAGATGGAATACTGGAAAATAAGTCCCATAGGCACAAATAAGTTTCATCGGTCAGCATTCGCCCACCACGTGTTACCCAAGCTTGCGCGGCATGCGGTGTATGTCCACCATCCATCGAACCACCTGAAATATCGAGTTCTTCTAAAATATGGATATTTTTGGCAGGGACTTTGGCATCACGGATTGCAAATGCAGCAGCAGCCATACCTGCGATACCACCACCAATAATCCAAAGATGGGACTGTTGTGCGTCTAATGGGGTGCGCTTCTTCTTTTGCATGGTTCACCTTTAATAATGATGTTAAAAACTATGAAGTATAAAATGTGATTTAGAAAAACCTTAAAAATAGTATGACTTTTTATATATGAAAAATGTATGAAATGGGAAGCAATTTACTCATTATATTTTGTAATCAAAAAAATGTAAGTAATGGTTATTTTTAATACACATTTGTATTTTTTTAAAATAAAATATGATTTAAGTAATTGATTTTATTATTTTATAGAGTAATCACTCTATTTTGATCGTATTTGTTTGTGTCTGAAGAATGTGTTTGAAACTAGGCTTTCTATTGATCATTAAAAGATATAATTGAATAATAGATCTCTTTCATAAATCAAAAAACGAGCACCTTTTTGATTGATATTTGTACTCTAATTTTCTTAGCATTCGTGCATAATCTGCGGATGAAATACATTGATTCAAAGAAGCTTTCTGAAACACAGTTTAAGCGATATACAGGCATCTCATGGTCAACCTTTTATTTAAATGGTTGAGCAATTGCAGAAGCATGTTCCAGCTAAAGGCAGACCACCCAAGTGGCACTGTTGCAAATAACCACGAATGGTAAGTTGAAGACTGTTTTAGCTAAAGGTGCAGCATATGAATCCTTTCCATGGTCGGCATTTTCAGGGCGAAATCATTCTTTGGGCTGTGCGCTGGTATTGTAAATATGGCATTAGCTATCGTGAACTGCAGGAAATGCTGGCCGAACGGGGTGTGAATGTTGATCACACGACTATTTACCGTTGGGTTCAACGTTATGCTCCTGAAATAGAAAAACGTTTACGCTGGTATTGGCGTAATCCTACAGATCTGAGCTCGTGGCATATTGATGAAACCTATGTAAAAGTGAATGGACGATGGTCTTATCTGTATCGTGCAGTCGATCAACGTGGCGATACCATTGATTTTTATCTTTCTTCTAGACGTAATACCAAATCAGCATATTGTTTTCTTGGAAAAATTTTAAATAATGTGAAGAAGTGGCAAATTCCACAAGTGATCAACACGGATAAAGCACCCACATATGGACGTGCTTTATCACGGTTAAAACGGGAAGGTAAATGTCCACCAGACCTTGAGCACAGGCAGATTAAGTATAAAAATAACGTGATTGAATGTGATCATGGCAAGCTAAAGCGGATCATCAGGGCCACATTAGGATTCAAATCTATGAAGACGGCTTATGCCACAATTAAAGGTATTGAAGTCATGCGTGCACTACGTAAAGGACAAGCATCGTCATTTTATTATGGTCAGCCTCAGGGTGAAGTGTGTCTAATCAACAGGGTTTTCGGTCTCTAAGTACTTTTTAAAGGGAACATCATCGACTCAAATCTCTATTTGCAACAGTGCCCTTGAGCAAGCATTGCACGATCGAGGCATGCCAAAGAATGTGATTCATCATTCCGACAGGGGTGTGCAATATCTTTCGATTCGCTATACCAATCGTTTAGAAGCAGCAAATTTACGAGCATCAGTCGGTACAACTGGTGATTCATACGATAATGCTTTGGCTGAAACGGTGAATGGCTTATACAAAACAGAGGTGATTGAATATTTAAAAGCAGATTGGCAAGGTTTAGCAGATGTACAACTTGCGACACTAAACTGGGTAGATTGGTTCAATAAAAAGCGTGTACACAGTGCACTGGGTTATGTGTCGCCTTTTGAGTTTGAAGCAATGTACTATGATAAGATTAACCCGTTAGGTCAGGTGGCTTAACTTAAATAAAAAAGTCTCCAACAAACCCGGTACGGTTCATTTGATTTCGCCCTTGTTTGCCTTTTGCTGGCGCATACCATTGCGTAGCAGGATCAAACCAAAGGGCAATATTTCCGCGACTCATGAGTGCTCGGTTATATGCGGGCCAATTGGTTGTGCTGTAGATTTTGTGTGTAGGCTTCTTCATTTGAAAATTATATCGCTGAAAAAGCCTTTACAGATAGGTTTGTGCAACAAAGCCCATCCAGATCGAAAATCACTAAGAAAAAACTGTCACCAAAAAAAGGGCTGCACTATGGATAGATGCAGACCAAACTCTGGATAACTACCAACACGAGAAATATGTCGCAATTTTGCATAGACATGAATTTGATAAAATCAGCCCAGAAAGCCAGAAATTCATAAAAACTATTTCATCAATCCCCTATAACTTAATCACGTTCATGGTCGATCTTAAATCTTGCGAAAAGTACTCATGCTGACCTAGCCAAACTGTAAAACTCATGTATTCATAGCCTTTAAATGAATCTTTCAATCGGTATATTTAAGGTAAAAACTAGTAATCAGAAGTTATTATCATCCCCATATAAAACAAGCATCAAATTAAAAACAATAACTTAGTGAATTATTCTTCCATTTTTTTTATATTTAGTGTTAAAGGGAAACTACTGCGAGTGTACATCGCATACAAATCACGATTGGATAATTGTTGGATGGTTGGATTATTTTCAGTATGCCATTGTTTAAACTCTTGGAATGACAGAGGTAAAACATGCTGCTCGATATAACGCCCTGTAAGTAACGTCGCTAATTCCCCACTCAAAAAGAATGCATTTGAACCTGTAATATATAGATCGATATAGTCACGAATATATAAAGAGTCGACTACTTTTTCAAAATTTTGAACATGCTGTATTTCATCTAAAAAAACCTCTGTACACGACAAATTTCACAGAACCCTTATCCTATCAGGGTTCTGCCTTCTTAAAATTGCCAAAATTTCCTTAAACTCTTCTTTTTTCCCAAAACCAATTAAACGCTGAATCGCCATTTGAACATAGTCTAAACCATAGCGAAATAAACTCATTGAGAGTCGTCCATGCTTCTTTATTTTTATCACTTTTTTTTGATCATGTTGCCATTCACCCGTTAAGTAACACCAACAGAAGCTTATAGCTAACACCGCAATCAATTTTTTCACTCGTCTAGGGTCTGTCAAGCGCGTATTTTCAAGATTAAACCCGCGTCCTTTGAGACAACTGAATAAGGTTTCAATTTCCCAGCGTAATGCATAATCCTGAATAGCATTGGCATTAAACTGAGGAGAAACGACGAGTAAAAGCTCTCCATTTTCTAACTGTAGTGCACTTATATATAGTTTCACCCGACCAACCAAAATCCGTCGTTTACGACATTCAATTTGACCAACTTTAAGATGGCGAAATAAATCACTAATTTTATGATTCTTTCCTAAATGATTGGTGACAATGAAGTTTTTTTAACACGAATGCAGAAGTTGATGTCTTGTTCAATTAACCATGTAAACCACTGCTCACCGATAAACTCTCTGTCTGCGAACACATTCACAATACGGTCTTTACCAAAAATGGCTATAAAGCGTTGAATCAAAGCAATGCGCTCTTTCGTATCTGAATTTCCACGTTTATTAAGCAATGTCCAAAGGATAGGTATCGCTATTCCACGATAAACGATTGCGAGCATCAGGATATTAATATTTCGTTTTCCCCATTTCCAATTGGTTCTATCTAAAGTCAGTTGCACTTGGTCGAATGAAAACATATTGAAAATCAACTGAGAAATTTGACGATAATCAAAATACTGACCTGCAAAGAAGCGCTGCATACGTCGATAAAATGATTGTGGTAAGCACTTGATGGGCAAGGCTTTAGATGCAGAAGAAAGATTACATGTTTGCTTTAAAATAATCACAAGCATGATGAGCGCAAAGCACTTTAAATGTGACTTGTTCCATTTTAGATATTTGTTTAAGATAAGATATAACTCATTGAGATGTGTCATAGTATTCGTCGTTAGAAAACAATTATTATGACATTATTTCAATGAGTTATCTATTTTTGTCGTGTACAGAGGAAAAATTATATAAAATTAATACGGTACAATAAAATTGCAAAACTGATAATTAATATAATCATGGTCAATATTATTAAAAAATTAGTTGAAGAAAATTTCATTTCACCCTCGACTTACAATTAATTTTTTACATGAAAAATCATGTGTTTAAATAAAAAAATACCCATTCATAGCATATTTAGCCAACAATAAAATTTTATAACCCACAGAATATTATTGCGAAAAAACCATGATTATGATTTCAAATAGATTTAATATTTAGTGCGCCAATCTTTGTTTCTAGAGCAGCTCTATCTAATACCTATTCATTAAAGAAACGCCTAACCCCACGTAAGTTGCTCGATGATTGTAATCAATCAAACTCTCCCCATAACCGTCAAACAATTGAAAATATCCTCTTAACTTGCCTGCGATCGGAAATGCCCAATCAAATTGCATAGCGCCGCGAGAATCATCTCCCCCTCTTAAAGAATGTCGTAAAAGCAATGAAAACTCATTATCATTACGACGGTAAAATGCTGTTAAATCTCCCCGTCCTACATAGTTTTTAATGTCAGGATTATCATCTTTTCCGGCATCTTCATCTAGGCGATACCAAGGTCGCAACATAAGCGCAAAATTATCTTTTTCTAAACCAATATTCAGCATAATACGGTCCCAGCTGCGAGATAAGGGACCAGAACGACCATTAGATTGATGATTATAAGTTAATCCCAATAAGCGCCCATTTAAGCCCAAAATGCTATAGTCTGTTCTAAAAATTAAACTGGCTTCAGGCTCATAATTTGTTTCACGAAAAGGCCTCGATTCATCTTCATTATAGACTTGCCAATGCGCAGTCTGCGTATAGCCAACCCACATATCCCCATTGTCTTCAAAGAGATTCTCAAGTGCTTTGGTCTTTAAAGATAACTGCAGTTTAGCTTCCATCGAATTCAAATTTTGCTGTTCTGCCAGTGTCTTGTTTGGCGTATGCGGAACTTCATTTTTTTCACTTGTCCACAGTGCAGGTAGCAAATAAATAGGCTGGTAAGCCCGTAAATTCCATGTTCCTAGTTTTTGTTCTGGTGTTAATTCCCAACGCTGGTCGATTAATGATGCTTTTAAATCCGATTGATGATGTTCTAAAGCAAAAAAATGGTTCGGATTGCCCTGCTTGTTATCTCGGCTGCTCGGCCGTTTTAATGTTTGTAACGGCATGGCCTCAGCAGATCCAGCGCCTTCTGCAACTAATACCGATGCCACTGTTACGTCGCTGAGCTTTACTGAAAATAAACCGTCATAACAATTTAAACGCTCTGCATTTGACTCAAGTGCTACACAAGCAGAAGCACTTGCAGGTTGATAAGCATAGCCTGCTTCTGTACACAATATAGACAGCATCGCCAAGTTCAACACCCTGAATGAATACTTTGTACGGCGTGTCAATTTAACAGCCATTTTTAAATTTCCTTTCTTCATTTTTGAGAATACTTTCATACAGCACATTAGAAAAACGGTAAGTATGTGCAACTAAACGATCTAGCCAACGTTGCGCAGCAAGTAACTCAATCCCCTTTGCTGCATTAAGTTGATTCACTTCAGTATGCTGCAGAATTTTTTGGCGTATTTCGGCACGATGCTGACTGGTCCACTTCTTTAAACTATTTAATTCATTGCGCATTGGCTCTATATTTTTAGGATTTCCTAGCTGCTCTCGTTGTTGTATATAGCTCTCAACAATATGCTTATAGTCCAAAGCTGTTTGTAAAACTGCTGGCTGAGTACGTAATAAAATTGCGTAATCAATATTTTCAAGATCACTGCGTAATACACGTACATAAACCATCACTCGCAATAAGCTGACAAAATCATGATTACTTTCATGTGAATAAGGCACATTGATTTTTTCTAGATATGCTTCCAGCTGTAAAATTATTTCATCTAATTGTTTTATTTTCCGCTGAGAAGGCATAGCACCTTCCTGAAATGCTGCACTCAAAAAACTGAATATTTCGAATAAAATATAATATTGAACGGTCTGTGCAGACTGAACAGCAATAGCAGAAAACTCAAGATTAGCCTCATCCAGAAATTTCATAATCGCAGGCAAGTCATTGGGTAAAATACGCAGCAGCCACTTTTCCAGCTGTTTTGTCGCAGGCATAAAAACCAAGGCCCCCATAACACTAAATGCAGTATGGAATAAGGCCAAAATAATCAAGACATCCCATTGAGTAAAAAAAGTATATTGCTGATAAAAATAGATAAATAAAGGAGCCAATATAAAAAAAGCTAATATCGCAGTGACAAGATTAAAAACCACATTTACCGCAACTGTTCGTTTCGCACTGACTGAAGCACCAATCACAGAAATAACAGTAATCCCCACTGCACCAACGTTCTGACCAATCACCATATAAATAGCTTCAGATAAATCTATCGCTCCTGTCGCTAATGCTGCCAAAGTCGTCGTAATCGCAGCACTGGACGATTGCAAAAGTAAAGCCATGACAAGACCAATCAGTACTAAAATTATTTGTCCCAAAAACTCATTGGCATTTAAAAATGATAAATCACCTTGTTTTGAAAACCCATTCATGGCTTCTTGCAATACACTGATACCAAAAAAAATCAGGCCAAAACCTGCAATAATTAAACCCAATACTGCAATTCGGTCTTTACCTAATAAATTGATGACAGCGCCAAATCCAATCAAAGGCAGTGCGATCATTGAAATTGAAAATTTCAAGCCTAATAGCGCAACCATCCATCCCGTGCTTGTGGTTCCGATATTGGCCCCAATCATAACACCAATGGCTTGAGCAAAACTCATGATCCCTGCATTTACGAAGCCAATTGTGGCCATTGTCGTTGCAGTTGAAGATTGAACCAATAAAGTTAGGCCTATACCTGACAGCATGGCTTTAAACTGCGTTTCGGTAAATTTAGTTAATAACTTTTTAAGCGTTTCACCTGTTGCATCCTTTAACCCATTGGTCATTAAAGTCATGCCCAGCAAAAATAAGCCAACACCACCGAATAATTCTGCAAAAACTTGATGCATCGTTTCCCCTATACTTCTTGGTTTTCAATATAAGTACCTGATTTCTTTTTTTAAAAATTTCATCACCACAATCCTTCATCGCTATTTAAACTTGAAGCAGCAGTAATCCGCCTACACATAACACATGCACGATCTGTACTGGAGCGAAATAAATGCCATATCTCCAGCCACCTGTCATAAAGGCATTTACGCATTTTGAACCTGAATGAGTTGCCAAACCGAGTACCATTGCATAAACCAAAATACTGTTATGAATATCACCCTGTACGACGACAGCAGTCATCGCAGCATGTACTTCAAAAAGTGAAGCCAATAGGGTGCCTATGATTAAACCTTTATCCCCCAACAGTACGCTCAGTCCATAAACTAAGGCCTGAATCACCGTAAGTGTTAGTGCAATAATCACGGCTTCTTTGATACTGAACATGCGGGAATCTTCAGCCATATTGCTTGTTTCTGATGACACATTTTTCTGCTGTGAAGACATAGGCATTTTATGGAGTAAAAATAAAGCGGTCACAGTTAACATCACAATGCCTGCAATACATGGCAACAGTAAAAATTTCAGCCACCCTAGGCTGACTCCTGCAACGACAATCAACAATTGCACCAAGGTTGAAACACAGGAAAGCAAGGCTGCGCCTGCACTTATTTTTGCATCCGCCTTTCCTGCACGCACTTGCATGCCATAACTTGCAACCGTTGCTGTACTGGATACAAAACCTGAAGCGAAAGACGATAAAATAAGTGCTTTATCTTGTGAGAAAAGCCTTTTCGCCACATGCGCCAAAGACTGTACAATCAGAATTAAAATCACTAATTTCAGAATGACATAGGGATTCAGCACAGAGTCCCAATACGGCTGATTTGGCATCAATGGCAAAGCAATTAAGATTAATGCCAACAGAAACAAGCCATCACGCAATTCAAAATCTCGAATGGTTTGCCCTGCAAAACGATGCATTACGCCTTTTGCCCTTAAAACAATGGTGAGCAATACGGCCAGACCTGCTGCAAACAAGGGATTGAATACACACAATGCACCTATTAAGTAGGTCATTAAAAAAGCAAGCTCCGTGGTACTGCCTATATCTTTTTGCTGTTTGTACAAGCTGTATAAACAAAAAGCAGTGACGGCTGCTGCTCCCACAATCCCTACAGCAAGGTGAATTAAAAAGCACAATGCTCCTAACAAAGCCGCGATTGTAAATGAGCGTAATCCTGCAAAGCTTGGTTCACCGGCTGCATTATTATGACGTTCGCGCTCTAAGCCAATTAATATACCGCTGCCTAGAGCAGACGCCATAATAGTCAACAATTGCGACAAAGATAAACTGAGTAAAAGTTCGCCCACCAGAGCACCCCCAGAATATGCAATGAATATCATGTTTTCATTACTGAATAAAAAAAGTAGGCAGTCTTTTAAGGGATGGACACTGCCTGCCAAAAGGAAATTGTTAAGCCATGGTATGAATGGTGTCTTTAAAGCGTTTCCACGATATATAGAAAAATACCACTGCAATACCTAACAGCCATACAAAAGATGGCCATACCACATCAAATCCAGCATTGCGGTATAAAATGGCTTGAGCTAAGGAAACAAAATGCGTCGTTGGGGCAATCATCATCACGTGCTGTACAATTTCCGGCATACTTTCACGTGGAGTTGAGCCGCCTGATAGCATTTGCATCGGAATCAATACGAGCATCATGAGCAAACCAAACTGCGGCATAGATTTAGATACAGTTGCCATGTAAATACCCATTGAAGTTGTTGCAAACAGTGTGAGTAAGGCGCCAAAGAAAAAGAGCGGCAAACTACCATCAATCGGGACATGCAATACACCCTGAATCACGACTTTTAAGCCAACAAATACTGCGATCAATACCACAAGACTCATTGACCAGACTTTGGACATCATGATTTCAAATACCGTTACTGGCATCACCATCAAATGTTCAATGGTGCCATGCTCACGTTCACGAATCAGCGCTGCACCAGTCAGAATAATTGAAAGCATTGCCACGTTATTAATAATCCGCATGACACTCATAAACCATTGATTTTCCAGTGTTGGATTAAAACGGGAACGTATTGCCAAATCTATCGGTAGCTGGCTAATTTCACGATTGCGAAGTACATATTCATTTACTTCAGATTGAATGATCTGCTGAATATAACCTGCGCCAGACATGGCTTGGGTCATTCGGGTTGCATCCACATTAACCTGAATTTCTGCTGCATCACCCGACAGTACATCCGACTGGAAATTACTCGGAATATTGACCGCAAAGGTAAATTCACCTGCGTCCATGCCTGCATCCATCGTGCCAAGCGTGGTGGTTTTACTGATAAAATTAGGCGGATAAAAGGCTGAAGAAATCCGTTCCGACAAGGTAGAGTGATCCTCATCCACAATCGCAATCGGTGCCATATTCAAGGTATCTTTGACCGCTGTTGATGCGGTATATACTGAGATGGTAAAGGTGTAAATAATTAACACCAACATGATTGGATCGCGCCAGAGACTCCAAAGCTCTTTACAGCCGAGCTGGTAGATATTCTGTAATTTTGTGAACATCTTATTGCTCCTGTTTCTTCAGCAAGGCAATAGCAGCAAACATTACTACCGGAACAGCCATGGCCATGATCCAAATGGCCTGTTTCAAATCATCAAAGCCCAAACCTTTATTAAAAATTCCACGACTGATATTGACCATATGCGTTGCCGGATAAATTTCCCCAAACCAGCGTCCAAACCCATCCAAAGACGATACAGGATTGATAATTCCAGCAAACTGCATAACTGGTATCAAAGTCCCAATCATGACTAAAAACATTGAAGCAATCTGGCTTTTGGTAATAGTAGATGCCAATAGGCCCATACCTGTGGCAAAAATTACAAACAAAAAAGAAGCTAAGGTCAGAGCAAAGAAGCTACCTTTTACAGGTACATCAAATAAAGTAACCATGACCAAACACATAAGGAAATAGTTCAACATTGCCAACAAGATATATGGAATCTGTTTACCAATTAAAAATTCTGTCCGCGTCACTGGTGTGACATACAAATTCACAATCGAACCTAATTCTTTTTCTCGCACCACAGATAAAGCAGTCAACATGGCAGGAATCAACAGTAATAATAAAGGCAATACTGCGGGGGTCATCGCAGGTAAACTTTTAATATCTGGGTTATAGCGGTAACGAGTTTCAACACTCACAGTACTAGATGTTTTATAACCACTTTGTTCCAATGCTTTTTGCATCAGCCAATACGTGTGAATCCCCTGCACATAACCTTGCACAGTTTCTGCACGCTGTGGCATCGCACCATCAATCCACGCAGCGACTTGCACCTGTTCACCACGAGCAACATCACGAGCAAAATTTGGCGGAATTTCTATCGCCAAGGAAATATCCCCACTACGCATACGCTGATCAATATCATCATAGCTTTGCAGCGCTGGCTGTTCGATAAAATAACGCGACCCTGCAATACTCATGCTGTAGTTTTGACTTAAGCTCGTTTGGTCACGATCCAACACAGCGAATTTGAGGTCTTCAACATCCATGGTGATGCCGTAGCCCATGACCAGCAGTAAAATTAATGACCCCATTAAAGCCATGGTGGCGCGAATCGGATCACGCGCCAACTCCAAAGATTCACGCCAGGCAACACTCAATAACCGGCGCAAACTGAATTTTTTTGGCTTGGCATTCAGTTCTTTACTGCCATTTGTTTCAGCAATACTTTTCGCCAAATCATTGGGCTGATCTTTAGTGCCTGCACCAGCATCAATCAAATAACCGATAAAAGCTTCTTCAAGTGTTTCAGCATGGCGGTTTTTTATCAGCTGTGCTGGTGACGCACTGTCAAGCACTCGTCCAGCGTGCATCATTGACATTCGGTCACAGCGCAACGCTTCGTTCATAAAATGAGTTGAAATAAAGATCGTGACCCCATCATTACGCGACAAATTGATTAAATAGCGCCAGAAATTATCACGCGCAATCGGGTCAACCCCAGATGTTGGTTCATCCAGAATTAAAATTTCAGGATTATGCACCAGTGCCACTGCGAGTGATAAACGCTGACGCACGCCCAAAGGCAAATCATCGGGCAGTTTTTCTTTGACTTCTTCCAGGTCAAAACGCTCCAGCATGAGCTGTACACGTGGCTCAATCTGTTCTTTTGGTACATGAAATAATTTGGCATGTAAGACCAAATTCTGCACAATGGTCAGCTCGCTGTATAGGGAAAATGCCTGCGACATATAGCCGACACGGCGACGAGTTTCAATATTGTTGCCCTCTACAGGCTCACCAAACAGCCACGCCTGACCTTCTGAGGCTTCTAAAAGTCCCGTCAGCACTTTCATGGTGGTGGATTTACCACAACCATTCGAGCCTAAGAAACCAAATATTTCACCACGCTTAATTTTAAAATTAACATGATCTACCGCAGTAAAATCACCAAATTTCACTGTTAAATCTTGCGCTTCAAGAGCATAGCTTTCTGAACCGTAGTCAGGTAAAGGCGGAATCACCACAGGCTCATAGCCGAGCTTTTTTTCTTCTGGCAATAGTTGAATAAAAGCATCTTCTAAACTGTTACATTGCGTTTCAGTCAATAATTCTTGTGGTGTGCCAGTTTTTAAAATCTGCCCATCATCCATCATCGCCAGCCAGTCAAAGCCTTGTGCTTCATCCATATAAGCAGTAGCAACAATAACACTCATCTGTGGACGAACTTTGCGAATGCGGTTAATCAGTTCCCAAAATTGCGCCCGTGCCAAAGGGTCAACCCCTGTGGTCGGCTCATCTAAAATCAGAAAATCGGGATCATGAATCAAAGAACAGCACAGACTTAATTTCTGCTTCATCCCACCCGATAATTTACCCGCAGGACGGTCGAGAAAATTGTACAAGCCTGTGCTTTTGGTCAGATCATCAATCCGTTTGCGTCGCTCGGCAGCATCATGCCCAAACAGACGTGCCACAAACTGTAAATTCTCTTCAACCGATAAAGTTTTATATAGGTTTTTCCCTAAACCCTGCGGCATATAGGCAATATGTGGGCAAACACGGGTACGGTGTTGTTTATCGGCAATATCACCGCCCAACACCTTTAAGCGACCTTGCTGTACAATTTTCGCCCCTGACAGCAAAGCCAATAGACTGGATTTCCCCACCCCATCTGGACCGATTAAACCGATCATGCAGCCTGCTGGTAAGGATAGCGACACTTGATTCAGTGCAACCGTTTTTCCATATTTCAGACTAACATTTTCAATTTCTGCAACAACCGATCCTTTTTCAGATTGTTGTGTCATCATTTAACTGTGTTCTCTAAAAATGTCGGCCAAGCTGCCTGATCATCAATTTTGATATATGCCACACCTGGCAAACCTGTTTTGACTTGTTCGATATATTTGTTCAATAAAGTTGGATCAATTTTCGCTTTAACACGGAACATCAGTTTTTGACGTTCGCTTTCCGTTTCCACCGATTTTGGTGTGAACTGTGCAGTATCGGCAACAAAAGACACTGTAGCTGGAATCACCACATTTTTCGCAGCATCCAATACAATACGTACTTCTGTTCCAATAGCAATTTTACCTGCAACGGTTTCAGGCAAAAAGAACGTCATATACACATCAGATAAATCAATCAGATTGAGCACACGCCCGCCCGCTGCCACCAACTCACCCGGCTGCGCGACACGGAACTGAACACGTGCTTTTAATGGTGCACGTAACTGTGCATCATCCATATCAAATTTAATCCGTTCCACCGAGGCTTTGATGGCATCGACTTGAGAATGTGCGGCTGACACTTGGCTTTTAGACGCAACAATTGCCCCTTGGGCACTTTGTACCTGTGCTTTGGCTGCGCTTAATACCGCAATGGCTTGCTGTGCTGCGGCACGTTCATCATCCAGTTGTTGCTTGGACGATGCGCCTTCTTTGGCTAAAACTTCGGTACGCGCTAAACGATTTTTAGCCGCCATCAGTTCTGTTTCACGCTGTTGTACCATGGCTTCAGCGGCGGCTTTTTCGCTGATCCGCATCGCCACTTGTGCTTCCGCTGTCGCAATCGCATCCTGGGCTTGACGCTGTTGTGCTTCCAATTCACGTAACTGGGCTTCTAAAGTCGAAATTTTAACCCGCGCCAAGATTTGACCAGGCTCGACAAAGTCACCTTCTTTAACCAAAATTTCTTCTAACTGGCCAGATAGCTTACTAGATACGTTAATTTCAGTGGCTTCAATACGTCCATTGCCACTGACTAAGGCATCAGTGTCTGGCTTATTCATATTTTTCCAGATCAGATAAGCGACCAACCCTAAAACAACGATGAACCCAGCAATGGTTATTTTCTTAAAATTCATGTTTAATTACCCAATATTTTAAATTTTTTTTGCAAATGCGGTGTCACCACCCAAGGCAAAATAAAGACTGACATAGGACTGCATTAAGCTACTTTGCGTTTCAATCAATTGC
>NZ_CP055286.1:0-14653 GCF_013374795.1 Acinetobacter sp. NEB 394
ACTACCAAATTCTGTAATTAGCCAATCAGATTGAGGAGATTGTTTCACAAGAGTAATAAATAAAATATAGTCACCTACTGGACTACCAGCATCATCTATATGGACGACTTTAACTTTTACCATCACTGAAATAATTTTATAAAATTCTTGATAATACTCAGGTCTACTTTCCGCTGAATCATAATTAATCCTTACTACTTCTAAAATTTTTGAGTCTTTGAAAGAGAGAAACCTTTCAGAACTTTTTAAATCTTCATGTAATCGCGCATCTGGCCAAACATATTTGATTGCTGATTCTAGATCATGTTTAGCAAGTGAATTAAAGAAAAGTATTGTTGTCTGTGTTGCCATCTCTTTATCATGATTTAATTTCTGTTTGTATGAATTAATGATTAGAAGTAGACATAGACCTACAAGTAAAATTCCTAATTTTATAAATATTTTAGACATTATAATTTCACTTTTATCTTTCGAAAAAACGCATAACCGACTAAAAGACACATAAGCCAAAATAAATAATCAAGAATAAAATATAAAAAAATGAATTGATCTATTCCTATAATAATATTTAAAGGATCTAGCGCTATACTACCGCCTGGAGATATTTCACCATCTACTAAAAACTGTAATGGAAATCCTCCTCCTATAACTTCAACTTTTCCAAGCTTGTCTACAACTATCCGGTCTATCAATGTATATTTCTGATGAAACAAAGACAAATAAGTCAAAACAAAAGATAATATATTGAAATATATTATTTTTTTCTTTAATAATTCTTTAACTTTAAAATCAGTTAAAAATAACCAATAAGACAAGCCTGGAATTAGAGCCATAAAGATAGTCCAAGTGTCGGTATACATCTTCCACCATTCTTTCGAAACTTCTCCTGTATGGCTCCATCCAAAAAGAACAAAAAATGGCATAGCAATAATTAAAGAGCTAATACAGATAGTTAGCAAATTAAGAATACTATAACGATTTAAAAGAATTGAGACCATAAAGCTAAAAGGTACTGTCAAAATACTATAAGCCAAGTAAACAAGACCATGCCCTGCAAAAACCACAAAAATTGAATATAGACTATATTCACGATTCATTATGATAAATAGCAATGCTGTGAAAAAAAGTAGTGGTAAAGGAGCAAGTAATAGGGCTTTTACTATTTTTTCTTTTGAGTATTTCATTAACTTAATTCTCTTATCTACTCAATAACTATTCATACTATACCGATTTTCTTGGAGGTCGTTTGCTTCCATTTAACATAATGGGCATTATACGAAACGTGTTTTTAATATTACTTTAAGATCAGTATCTTATCGTTATTCATACCCTCTGGAACGTTCTCGTTCAACCGACTTGGAAACAAGTCGGTTTTTTTATGAGCGGTTTTGATATATTCCGCCAATAAAAATTGGCTAAATTTTGCAAAATTTACAATTTTGTATTAACATTTTTATATTAACAAAAAGCGATGCAACTATGAAAATTGAGTTTTCATGGGATGAGCATAAAGCAGAAATAAACCTTAAAAAGCATGGTGTAGCTTTTGAAGATGCGACATTGGTTTTTTACGATGCTCATGCCTTATATAAACAGGATCGCTTTGAAAATGGTGAATATCGTTGGCAAGCGATAGGTATGGTACATGGGCAAGCTGTTTTATTGGTGGCCCACACAGTACAAGACCATAATGGGATGGATCATATCCGCATTATTTCGGCACGACAGGCAGAGAAAAAAGAGAGGAAACAGTATGAGCAAAACCGTTACTTACAAAATGGATTTGAATAATCCTCCTGTTTTGTCTGAAGAACAAAAGGCAAGACTTGAAGCCCTGGCTAAACGCCCAGACAGTGAAATAGACTTTTCGGACATTCCTGAACTTGATGAAAGTTTCTGGAAAAATGCAGTACAGAACCCTTTTTACAAGCCGACTAAACAAGTGACTACGGTTCGTATTGATGCAGATGTAATGCAATGGCTAAAGGCCCAAGGTAAAGGCTATCAAACACGAATGAATAAAATTTTACGGGATGCCATGCTAAAAGAATTAAAAAATCATCAATAAAAATGGGAGCTTAGGCTCCCATTTTTGACTGCGTATAACGTGTATTATGTTAATTTTAGGAAATTTTAACTATAAGATAAATAATTCACTATGAGTAATTTCAAATAGTAGAATTACCCTTTTCTTAAAAACTTTTATATCTCTTAAAGCTATAAATATAATGATATACTTATATCATTTTAAAATTTATAGAGTTTTTAACGTGGATCATAATGACTTTAAAGAAGAATTGTCAGAAACAGGTAATCCTGTAGGCATTGAATTTGAAGATGAAGATGAATCCACCTTAATGGAACCATTTGATCCAGAGAAGATTTCTATTGAGCAACGTGTAGTTGCCATGGAAACAGTAATTAGAAGATTAAAACAAGGCCTAATAAATTTAAGCCCAGCATATCAACGTAATGAAGTATGGGATGATACTCGTCGAAGTCGATTAATTGAATCTTTAATGCTAAAAATCCCTTTACCAATGTTCTATGTTGCAGCTAGTGATAATGGATCATGGGAAGTTGTCGATGGATTACAGCGTTTATCCACTATAAAAAAATTTATTATTGAAAAATCACAAAATAGACTTGTATTAAAAAACTTAGAGTTTTTAGGTGATAAATTTGATAAACATGATTATACAGCCCTCGAAGGACAAGCAGATTATCCAAAATATTTAAACAATTTATTAGAAACAGAACTTAGATTTACGGTCATTAATCCTAGTACTCCTGAGGCGGTTAAAAGAAATATTTTCAAAAGAATTAATACAGGTGGTATGCCATTAACTCTACAAGAAATAAGAAATGCTCTTTATCAGGGAAAATCCACAGAATTACTGTTTGAATTAGCAAACTCGCCAGAGTTTTTAAATACTATAAAAACAAAAGTTAATGATACTCGTATGGCTGCGCGTGAACTAACTCTAAGGTTTATAGCTTTTAATCTATTTTCGTATAATGTGTATCCTAGTTTTACTTTAGATACATGGTTAACATCAAGTATGCAAGCTATTAACCTAATGCCTCTATCTAATGATTCAGATATTAACTTGAAAAAGATTGAAGAAAAAATTGGTTCAACTCTTACTCAATCAATCAAGGTCTACAATGTAGAGCAGTTGAGGCAAAATTTCACTTTAGCTATGCAGCGAGCTGAAATAATATTTGGTAAGTATGCATTCAGAAAGATTGGAACTAACTCTTCTAAAATAGCTCCTATTAATCGGTATCTTTTTGAAAGCTGGAGTAATATTCTAGTAGATTTAAGTGAAGATGACTTCAATAAACTATTAGATGAAAAAGAACTATTTGAAGAAAATTTGAATAAATTAAATACAAATTTTTCCTATGTTAATTCAATTGGTAAATACGCATCCCAAGGTAAATATGTTCTTTATCGGTATAAAATACTTTCTTATTTAATTAGAGAAACAATAGACTCTAATATTATCTCTCTTGATTCAAATGAGTGGACTGTATGATTAGTAAACTAAAAATTCAAAATTTTAAGTCTTACGTTAACTCTGAGATTGAATTAAATAGACTAACAATATTGAGTGGATTAAACAATTCAGGTAAAAGCTCAATCATTCAAGCAATTAGAATGGTTTATCGTAGTTCTTTAGGTAAATCTCCTTATCTAAATGATTATGGTGCATATGAAGAATTATGGTGTAAATATAGCCCTAAAGGTAATTCAATAGTTCTGGAATTTGAGGGTATAGAAGATGCTAAGCTTGAAATTTCCCCCTCTAAACATATTTCAGCTAAAAATGCTCCTCTTATTTCTTATATTGGTGCAAATAGATTAGGTCCACAAAAGACTTTACCCATTCAATATCAACCAATTATGTACAATTATTTGGGTGAAAACTCTGAATATGTGTTAGATATTATTAAGGCATTAGAATTCTCTAAAATTCCAGAAAATCTACATCATTCAAATAGTGCTGCAACCTCTTTAATATATGAAATTCAGGGATGGTTATCTGAAATTTCACCAGGTGTTAACTTCACATTTGAGATTGATAATAAATCTGATTTAGGGAAATCTGAATTTGATTCATATAGACCAAACAATGTTGGATTCGGTCTTAGTTATGCACTACCGATAATTGTTGCTGGGTTAGCTTTATCTTCAGAACCAGCTCAGGGTAATGAAAATGAAGAAGAAAAAATAGCTAATTGGTATCAACAAAAAGCTCAACGAGGAGCTTTATTAATAGTAGAAAATCCAGAAGCTCATCTGCATCCACGAGGTCAGACAAAATTAGGAATTTTTCTTTCGAAAGTTGCCAGTTGTGGTGTACAGGTTATTATTGAAACTCATAGTGATCATTTAGTCGATGGTGTACGTATAGCTGTGAAAGATCAACTCATTGATCATGAAAATACTAGTTTTTATTACTTAGATAAAAAAGACAACTTAAGCCATCTTACTAAAATTAACATCGATAGAAATGGACGTATGAGTGAATGGCCAAATGGTTTCTTTGATGAAGCTTTAAAAAATAGATCTTACTTAATAAGAAATTAACATGAATAATGAGTTTATATTTAATGAAAATAGTAGTGTTTCAAGTTATTCAGATAACTTAATTTCTATTATAGAAAATATGTTTGAAGGACTAGTATCTATTGGTTCATTTGGAGATACATATACTCTATATGCTGATAATGTAGATAGGTTATTTGATATTTGTTTTGCAGAAGATTATAAATTAAAAGATTACTATGATCTATGCTTTACTCATAATAGAGAAATGGCTTTTTTTTTATTAGAGCTAATTGATAAATCTCCTCTTATAAATCATATAGATAATAGAAAATTAGATGAATTGACAAGTAAAACATTTTATGTAGATGGCTTAACTTTAAAGAATGAAATTCCTATAGTTTTCTCTGCTCTATATAATACATATTTATTAAGTCTTGGAACAGATCCTATTTGGACAAAAAATGAAATTATAGTCTCTCAATTAGATGAAGATTTCATATATAATGGTGCTTTAATAAATGCTTTAAATATTAGCTCTAAAACAAATTCTATTTTTTTTAACTCTTTAAATAACGATGATCAAACTCTAGAAAAATTAGATCCTAACGCAATTTTTCATGAAAAAATGACGGAATGGTATCTAGCATTAATACCTGAAAATAAAACTAGACTATATGAAAAACTAAAGTTCATATTTTCTAATAACTTTAATGTATCTAGTGCATTAATCAAGCCTATTACTAGGAATTTTAAAAATAAGCCTGTGACTTTTTCTGAAATTAGACTTGATACTATTTCAGGTGGAACTATGAGAATTTTTTTCAAAAAAATAAATAGTAATCCTTATTTTTTTATAGGTTGGACTAAAAAAGATGATAATGAAGGTTATACAGAAAACCATAAATCAGCATGTGAAATTTTAGAAAAAATTCAAATTTAGTCGATAGCATAATCGCTATTTAACATAAAATCTCTTATACGAAATTTGAATTGTAAGTCCCAGTTAGCCTCAATCCTGGCTTACTTTACGTTTTTTAATTTTAAAAGTTCCACGACTCGCTACTCGTTGAGCAAGTTCAGGATTACGTCCAGATAGGTGTTTAATCACAATTGGGTGACCATTGAGTTCCTTAAGCAGTACAGTATCGTTTTCAACATACATAACTGGTCCACTTTGAGCTGCGGCAATAAAGCGGTCTCGAAGTACATTTGCGGCTTTGGCAGCAATACCTGATTCATTGTCATCTTCATCAATTAGATCTACTGTTGACATAGTGCCGCACTCCCAGTTAGCTGATATATGAATCATATTACAAGTCGGGTAGACAGGATAAAGAACTAGAGACCTTTCTACATATAATGCTCTGATCGACACACACAATAGCTTCTTTCCACATTAAGGTAGGTATTATGTGTGATCTTAATTTTATGTTTAATTTCAATAACTTAAAAAAGTTAATGTTTGAGTTTTATTTTTACCATCTAAATACAATAATATTTAAAATCAAATACTTATATTTTATAAAAAATTTAAAGCTTAGCAACACACATCATAGCTACCTAATTTGACTTAATCAGGTAGCTATGATGTGTGTTGGTATTAACCATCTTATTGAATTTCAGTACTTTACTAACAATTTAACTCTCTATAATTTTAATAATTTTTTATGAAGCCAGCTATCATCCGACACAAAATTTCTACCCATTTTTAATCCTGGATATTTAAAATTTGTAGGGAGTTCGTCATTCAAAAATTTAGCTGCCAGAGAACCAAATGAATCATATAATTTTTCAGAAATTAGAAAAAATGAATAGGCACTGCAATACTTGTGCTAAATCTTATGCACTTTTGACTTTGTTGACTCTAATCACTTTTTTTATCTATTTTTTTAATCATTTCACATTAGAAATTCTCTTTACAGACCCCAATGCCCTATTACCGGTGATCAAAATGGAAGCGTTGGCACTTGGGATAATGCACATTGTTTACTGCTTCTTTTTCAAATATGTCGATAAAAAACTTCAAATATTCGGCTTAGATTCAAATAATCTGAATGAATACATCCAGCGGAATCAGGCATTTTTCCAAAAATATTAAGGTATGGCTTCTCCAGTGGAACTCATGTCTTGTAATACATCAAAGACAAGTCTTTCAATGCCTGAGCGTGCTTTATCGCTGTCCGGATCTAGCCAGGACAGCGAAGGAAATTCGGCACAAAGGCCAACAAATTCTCGATCTTCGGCGGACCAGTTCACGCTAAATGAGTAACGGGCTTCAATCTTAAAATCGAAAAAAGCTTTCATATATTTTGCTGCGTGTTTGGCCTCACTCCTCAAATCGTCAATTTCTTGGCGGCTGAGATAATCATCATCAGGATATTTTGGCATAGTTCACCTTTAATCTTTAAGTTTTTGCTTATTCTATTTGTTCAAATACATCGTATCTGCATTACGACAAGCCAGTTCAAACTCTTTCATATTGCAATTTTTTTTGGCTGTGAATCTTACATAGTGAAGATTCTTGGGAAAATACATCTGGTTCAGTTTCTTCTGTGCTGGATCTCGAGCATTGAGGATTGATCTCATCCTGGCCTGCAAAGTGCCGATTTGATGACGTGTCCCATGAAAGTTTCCCTTAGAACTTAACCTGAAGGTGGCTTCTTTCAGACGGTCAGCCTTTTCAGTAGAAATTAAATCAAGTTTTTTATTCAACTCCCAGGTAGCTGATTGCATAAACTCCTCTGACAAATACCAGGTGAATCTGATCTTTTTTTGAGAATGCCGCTGAAAAAAATCCAGATGCTTTTTACGAACGCCACGTAATGCACCGGTCAGTGCTTTCAACCGCTCGTTATAACTGACTTCAGGATCAAACTGAATCCCAAATCTTCGCAACAGGAATTCACTCACTGATGCCTGATTCCAATGTGTATGTTCATTCTCTAAAAAAGCAAATCCGAAAATCCGCTGAATACTTTCAAAACGTTTTTCTTCAAAGGCATTAAAAGGCTGAAACAGGCGGTAAACGTGCTTCCGGTTGCTATCAATGGTTTTCATCTGCTTCGCGTGCACATTAAAAATCACGCCAAAGCGTTCCGGATGATAATAGACCCGAGAAAACTGCGGTTTAAGATCCATAAAATCGATGTACTGTCCAAGCACATAAGCACCGAAGCGTAATAGTTTTTCTTTTTTAGTCGTCAAAATACTATTCAGTTTTTGCTTGCGTAGCATACTCGAATTCTGAGCGAGTATTTCTTGTAGCGTCAGCTTGCTTCTTCGTGCTTCACGATAACCGGTGCTAAATAACCAGAACTGGAACACCTCACTTTTTGCCGGATCATAATTGATCACAAGACTCCACACTGGCTCCCCGTAGTCTGATTTTTTCTTACGCGCTTGCTCACCGAGATCCAGACCATACTCTAAAATTAGTTTCGGAATCAGGTTTTGAAACTTCGAAAAAGGCACAACATCAGAAAACCAGAACTTTGCTTTTCCATTAGAAACGCACTGCATGAGACTAAGCAGGCAGTCATTTTTTGTTGTTGTGTAGTAGATCATAAATCAACCAAAACCTGCGTTTTTTGCGGAAAGCATAAAAGTCTATCTTTTATTTTAAAGAATCACAAAACCATTTTTCACTAAAAATGGTTTTTTTTTGAGCGAAGATGGTTTTTCTGTAAATAAGAGTTCCTGTGGATTCGTGCTGATAGTGGTTTTCGGGGTTGTTTTTACGGTATCAGCGGCTTATTCTGTGTCTGCCAAATATGATTTTTTTGGGATCGATGTGATTCGTATCTGTCCCGAATTTTTCTAAACCCTTGTCATTGCGGTTTTATGTGTATACGTCAGCCAACGTATACTAAAACTCGCAAAGCTGCGTGCGTGAGAAATCTAGCTGGCGCGGCTATGACGGGCACTAGGTGGTGAAATTCCGCTTATTGACCCAATCCTGATTGCATATCATATAAACGTAAATCTGCTTTTAAGCTGACCAGTCGTTGATATGTAATCTTTGTAATAGTTGGGCGACATAGAAACGGGAATCTAGGCGACTAGATCAAACCCTGTCTAATGGAGAGTGTGAGTAACTTCAAGGATTGAGAGTTGCGTTAACAACACCTATTTCATGCTTCAATTTTTACGAAGGGCATGATGTATGGCGCACAGGTGGGCTGCTGAGAATATCGCGAGGTATTAGGGAGTTGAGGAGAAATCTGGAAACTTCGGTACTCAAGGATTAACTTGAATGACTTGTCGAGATGACATTTCAGGTTAGTTGGTGAGATCGCTGGATAGCTCAAGCCTGTAACGGTGACACGTAGAACGTTATGTCACTCAGAAATTAAGACTGCATTGATTAAGTTCATTGCGGTCTTTTTTATTTTTTAGTGATTTAAACATAGCGAAGATGTTGCTTTGCGTAGGTCAAGTGCTTTACCCACAATGAAGTCGAATAACGGTGAATAATACGGGTTTTTGGAACTCTTACCGTAGAACAACGGAATCGCTGTTATTTTGTGGAGTGGATAAGCGTACTGATCGTTTATTAATACTGGTTTACTTTTATTAATGAACAAAGACCATTATGACTAATATGGGAATCTCTCAAGTCGATCATTATACAAGGTGGCTCCTTGATATAGACTTTTGAAGCGAAAACCTGCCTTGAGTGGGGAATAAGTTTTGATTCATGAGAGAGGGAGAGTTGTTGAGTAGATTCTGTAGCAGACAATGATACAGATCCAGTCACTTCGAGCGAATAAAAACGTAAGCGGTGATGAAGCGAAAGACAATGCGGGAAATATTTAAAACCACTGACAAGGGTTTTTAAAGTGAGGTGTGGCAGCCTCGGTATCTATGAAATGGTACGAACTTTTTTGGCGTGGAAGAAAATCAAAATGATTATTTCAATTATTAACGTGGCTGTTAGTAGTTGTGATATTTGATGATTATTCAGTAAGAAGCATGAACGGTGGCTCCGTTGTTGGTTCACGCCAACCAAATATCTTAGTTATTAATCCAAACTTTAAAGTGGAATTAATCGCTACTAGCTATTTTTTTTAGCGGTGACGTTATGAAGCAGTCAAGTTGTTTTACTAGCGGAATAGTGTTTTAGCGGTGATGTATTCTTTCCTGAATTTTCATCTAGCGGTCCAAATGTGACTTAGCGGTGACGATTGAATTTGATGGTTGAATATTAGCGGACCTGTACTTAGCGGTGATGGAAAACATCTTGCTTGGTAACTAGCGGAAAAGTGGTATTAGAAAGTCGTAGTTGTGGAACTAAAACACAACCGAAGTTTGTCTTAAACTTAGTGGTGATGACAGTCGGGCATAAGCTGTCTGAACGGTTTGAGATTCGCTTCCTTTGTTATGCAAAGAGAATGTCACAAGTTGATAACTGTGAAAACGTACCAATACGTTCTATTGGCGTTAGGCGGTAACGTGAAACTCCAATATGAGCCCTGTTCTACTTCAGTAGACAGGGCTTTCCTATTTGGCGCTGATTTTCGTTTTAAGCAACTTTTTATAAAAAAGCTACCTGACATCATAAAAATCTGTAATCAGGCTAAAAATCGCGAATACAAGCGTCTAATCGGGATATATAGAGCGAGTGTCTACGAGCGAACTATGAAAAGTTGCGCCTAGACTCCCTGAAAAACTGTTTTTTACAGTTTTAGATCCTTGAAAAACTTAGATCACATGTAAAATTTTGAATCTAGGTCGAGCGAAGCGAGCAAAAAAGCACCATGAGCGAAGCGAATTCCGAGTTGCTTTTGCTTTTTTTTAAAAGTCACGGAAACATTGACCAAAAAATTGCCCCTCGAATCGAGCGAAAGCGAGATTCAATAGAGTTTGAGCGTAGCGAAAACCAAGGGCAATTTTTCATGATTTAAGTTTTTAATTATTTTTAATGTTTTTAATATTCTTTTAACCTTTCTCTAAGCCTTATACATAGGGCTTTTGGAACGCAATATAGCAACGTTTGCTCGGTGATATAGCAACGTTTGCTCGGTGATATAGCAACGTTTGCTCGGTGATATAGCAACGTTTGCTCGGTATTTAACAACATAAAATATCCTTGTTGCTTCTTTTTTTTAAAAAAATACTATTAATCAATAAGTTAAATAAAAATAAATAAAATAATTAACATTTGCAGTATGTTAAATCTGCGGTATATGACAACATTTTCTCGGTTGTATATATTTAATAAATTTTATATTAAAGTATTGAAATTTATCTTTATTTTTTGATTTTTAAAGGTGAGAAATTTTCATATCTTTTCTAGGATCGTACATTTTACGATCTAATATTTGACAACTATAAAATATAATGTTGTTATAACAACATATATTTTATAGTTGCTATTTTTTGTTCTTATGACAGATCTCGTTGTTAAATCTAATAAATTAATACTAGCACTACAGTCTTTAACTTTGTCTGAAGCTAGGCTAATTCAATTAGCAATTATTGATGCAAGAGAAACAGGAAAAGGACTTACTACTGAACATCCACTTGAGTTGAATGCTGCCCGATATGCTAAAGCATTTAATACATCGTTAGATGCAGCATACTTAAGTTTATCTGAGGCAGAAGAAACTCTTTTTAAGCGTCAATTTACTATTGAGAATGATGATGGTTCATTAACTAAAAGTCGATGGATACAAGATGCAAATTACAAAAAAGGTGAAGGGCGTATTTTACTTACCTTAACTCGTGTACTCATAGAGCAAGTGACTAACATCGATGGTTTTGAAACATATTTCACCAGTTATTATTTAAAACAAACTGCAAAATTTAAGAGTATTTATGCAGTTCGACTATATGAGTTATTAAAACAATGGAAAAGTGTTGGTTATACACCAACTTTTAATATAGATAAATTCAGGGAACAGCTTGGTATCGGTATTAATGAATACTCTAGAGTTGAAGCTTTTAAAAGACGTATTTTAGATGCTAGCATTCAACAAATTAATAAATTTTCAGATATAGAGGTAGAGTATCAACAACACAAAAAGGGACGATCAATTGTAGGTTTTTCATTTACCTTTAAACATAAGGAAACTCAGAAAAACAGCAAAATAAACAATGTAATAAATGAGCTTACAGATAAGCAAATTTTATTATTTTCTAATAAGTTAGCTCATAACATACCTTTCTCATCCAAATACAGTAAACCTGGGGAAAGTTATGAGGAATTTGCTGAAAGACTAGCTAACGAATTAATTGATCCACAAAAAGTTAAATTGTATAAGCCTTATTTAGAAGAAGTTGGCTTCAAGTCATAAAAATCCTTCAATATAAATTTGATAAAAAAAGGCATGGCTATTAAGATTGTTTGTTAAGTAAGTTACGTAAGTTACATAAGAATTATGATTATTTTAGTCGGTGGCGAAAAAGGTGGTTCAGGTAAAAGCTGTTTGGCACAAAACCTAGCTGTTTACCTTCAACAAAAAAAAAGAGACATATTGCTTCTAGATGCAGATCCACAAGGTACAACTACCGATTGGATTAAAGAAAGAGATGAAAACCCAGATTTAATAAACATTCCATCAGTTCAAGCTTCAGGAAACATTCGCCAGGTCCTTGACGATCTCTCTCGACGTTATCAAGACATTGTTATTGATGCTGGTGGCCAAGACTCAGAGGCTCTCCGTTCGGCAATGACAATTGCCACTCATATGCTTTTACCATTCCGTCCTAAACGTAGGGATTTAAAAACTTTAGTACACGTAGAGCAACTAATTAAGTTAGCAAAAGCTGTTAACCCGGAATTAGTCACTAAAGCAGTTATTACTCAATGCCCGACACTTCCTAGTCAAGCTCAACGTATTTTAGATGCTAAAGATGCTTGTGAATCTTTTGGGTTGGTAGCTCTCAATCAATTCACGACAAATCGTAATGTATATGATGATGCAGATGAAAATGGATTATCGGTTTTTGAAGTGGATTCTGATCCTAAAGCAAAAGCTGAAATTGAGAGAATAGTTATAGAGTTTTTAGGAGAACTATGATGGCTCTAAAGGGTCTCAAAAAAGCTGATCAAGATACTAAACAGCAAGACATAGATAACTTCATAAGCGGTGCATCTAAGCGGGTTAAAACATTAGAAAAATCTCAACAAAAATATCTTCGATTGACATTTTCTTTAACAAAAGATGTCGATAAAGAAATTGATGATCTTCTCGTTGATTCTAAAGTAGCCCGTGCCAATAGATCTATTATTGTTAAAGCTGCAATTCATCATTTACAACAGCTTCCAAAGGATGAGCTAAAAAATCTTATCTTAAAAGAATTAAATTAGATAAAAGTTATTAAACTTACGTAAGTTTAATAAATTACGTAAGTTTAATAACTTAATAAATTTTTCTTGTATTTTGACATTTCCTACCACACATTATTTAAAATAATATTTTAATTACAAATACTTACAACCACAACATGTGATTTACCTTAAATATTAATAAATCTGTAAATTAAGCAGTAAAAACTCATATATACAGAAAAAAATAGGCAAATTTCCCTATTTTAAGTAAAAAATAGGTCATTGGATCAATAAATCCATCAAAAATATTACTTAACTTACGTAAGTTAAGTAATATTTCTGATGGATTTTGACATTTCTTCCCACGTGAGATTTTAAAATAATATATTACAAATACTTAAAATAGGCTTTGTTGCAAAAAAGAAATAAGCAATTGATTTTATTGACTTTAATTTTATATAAAAAATAAATCAAAACCTTTAAAATCATATAGTTATGAAATCTTTATGCAACAAATCTGTACATAGATCAAAGCTTTGGCGTTAGGGATGTTGGCTCTGCTCATATAAGAACATAATTAAAAGCCATATTCCAAACTGCCAAGAAATCAAACAACAAGAGTCAAAAGTAAATTGGAAAACAGTCGTTGAGTTTCCTGCTTCCCAATAGTCTAAATCAAGGCTGTAGTTTTTTCCGCCCGATTATCCTAGTTCGGTTTTTTTTATGCCCAAAAATTTTAATTCAACCCTTGTACTTATAGGCTATAGCCTAACGGAACAATTTAAGACCTAATAAAATCAGACTTAAAACCGTATCTATAGACTTAATTTTACATTTCAGTACAATATGTATCTATAACTCCAATATCTAACGGTACAAAATGCCTAATCAGGTTGGCTACATCCGAGTCAGTTCATCGGAACAAAATACGGAACGTCAATTGGATGGAATCCACCTCGATAAGACCTTCATAGAGAAGGCAAGTGGGGGTAGCCGTGAACGTCCTCAATTGCTCGCTATGCTCGAATATCTGCGTGATGGTGATACGGTGCATGTTCACAGTATTGACCGCCTGGCACGTAATACGAATGATCTGAACGACATTGTGAACAGCCTGAATGATCGTGGCATAACCATCATTTTTCATAAAGAAAATCTGACCTTTAGCCATGATGTTGCACAGTCGGCAATAAATAAGCTCATGTTCCAAATGCTTGCTGCATTTGCAGAATTTGAACGCTCCATGATCCGTGAACGGCAAAAGGAAGGTATTGCTAAAGCCAAAGCGAAAGGCTTATATAAGGGCAGAAAGCGTAAAGTTGATTATGCAGAAATACAAAAAGCCATGCAGGAAGATGGCTCGACTTTTAGAAGTGTGGCAAAACAGTTTGGAGTAGGGATTGCTACAGTTCAAAGGGCAGTAGGGCAAAAGCCTTAATGATGACCAGTCATCAAGGATCGGAGAATATTTTATGCAGCTGTGAGTTCCGTAATTTTCTTTTTCAACACTGATACTTGTACGGCTGAAGATCGAAAGCTATTTCTGCATCTGCATTGAAGGCTGTTAATACCCCGGCTTTTGGAGCCGTTTTTTTAGCCCCTATGATTAACCACGATTGTTTAACTAATATGAACAAAGTCGTGAAACATTGGTCAAAGAATAGGCGTGGAACGTGAAAAATCATAAAAAAAGCCCACCAGAGGGTATGTGGGCTAAAATCATGTAACTACAGCATTGATTTCTAAAGATAATTATAACGCATTTCGTATAAGGTGTATTATGTTAATTTTAGCTTTTCTCTATAATTACTATCTTAAGGCCC
>NZ_CP055287.1:0-13799 GCF_013374795.1 Acinetobacter sp. NEB 394
TTGTTGGACTGGGCGAGTACAGATGCTGCTAGAGTTTTCGTGGTATCGCTATATTTATCACTCTGTAGGACATTGGATGCTTTTGTTTCCATTTTACTACCTGTTTGTTTATCAGAGTTCGCTTGGGATAAGGCTGAACCTGCTAGCTGTCTTTGAATTGCCGAAGATGATGGATCACGTAATACATCAGATGCTAATGAACTAACATCTTTTGAAGTTTGTTTGTCATTTTTAGACATAATTATTTCCATGAAATTAAAAGTAATCTCATGATCATAATTAATATTTTGTTGTGATCAATATTTGTTCCGCAGGAAAGCGTCTTAAGTTGTCGTATATCGTATCGTGTTTAGAGTCGAACTGAATAAAGAGACTTATGTTTAGTAGATGATCAAAAGGTCATGAACGTGATAGAACTTTTCATGTAACGTGTATTATTTAAATTTTAGAAGACTTGAATAAAAAAATATCGGATAAGGTATTGAAAAAAATAAAAAAGTCATCAAGTTATATTTTGACGTAGGGTAAATTCTGCGTTTACGAACAAATTACTAAGTAAACAAAATTTTAACGGAGACTAATATGTCGAGCACCCCACTTAAACCAGGACCAAAACCAATTGCTGATTCAACAGGTGAGGTTGATAAAAGACGACGCGATAATAAAAAAACGCCAGGCAATAATGATGAATTAAAACCTAGTAAATCAACGAATAAATAGTATGAAAAGTCCGACATTCTGTCGGGCTTTTTTTCTGTTCGTATAAGAGATTTTATGTTAAATGAACGCTAAAAATGCCCTAATTACAGGCATTTTTAGCTCAAATTTGATTAATCCTAGCCATAATCTGGGAAATTATCGCCAAAAACTTCTTTCCATTTATTTATAGACCTTTCTATTTTCTGGTCAATCTCAAGCTGTCTAGCCTCATTCGAAAGTTGAGCAAATTTTTTAAATTTTTCACTCAATGAGTATCTATCATAGTAGTCAAAATCATTGATATTATTTTGAATTTTTTTTGGATCAGCCACAGTATTGAGAATACTATTTGCCAAGTAGTTAAAAACATTTTCTAATTCTAAATCAACATACTTTGAACATGTATTATTTGATTTACTTTCATAGTAGTACAGGACCATAGCTTCTAATAAATACGATCCGATGTTTACTCTTTTTTCTTGTTTCCAGTACTTCAATATGCGAATTACATTCAAAACATTACCAGCCTGATTTTGATTGACGGCTGATAACCTATCTCGATCAAGTCTAGGATCAGTTTTTTTCCAGCCTCCATTTCTATTAGGAATTAAATAATAAGTATTCCCAAATATATCTGGCTTCGTGAAAAAACATGGAACAATATCGAAATTCCATGAATAGCTTACTAATTTTAGAGTAGCAGCTTCCCCATCTCTTTTTATCTCTGCTGAGGAATACTGGCTAATGTTTCCTAATTCAGTTTTGAAAGCATTAGTAATTCTTGTAGAGCTTAAATAAGATGAATTTCTAGTATCTGCATAGTTCTTTAACTTACCTGTATAATTGTCAGGAAAACAGAGGCTTATATCATCCCATGAATTTTCAGAGTAGTAGCATCCATCAGCGCTAATTCCAACCATTAAATCAATATCATCAAGAGGTCTTGTTTTTGTCTTTCTTGCAAATGAACCAAAAGCAATGTTTATATCGGGATATAAAATAGGAAAATTTGAATTTTTATCAGGAAATTTAGCAATTTGTTCTAATAGCCAATTTCGACTAGATCTAGCATTAATTGTCGTACTTGAATCTAAATTAACAATATCTTTTTGAAAGGTGTTGAAAGCACCTGTAACTGTTGTTGCCATATTTATCCTAATTCTCAAGTTCATCCTATAAATTAGGTTTAATTCTTAGATTTAAAGTACTAATTTTAATTAAATAAAAAAATCTTTATCAAATTTTGATAAAGATTTTTTATAGTGGTCAAGCTGTTTTAAATATCGTATTAGGAGTGAGTATCAAGGTATTGCTGCATTCTATCGTCAGACTCTTCTTCTTGATCATCCTTTCTTTTTTTATGTAACCAATTCGGTATAGGACGTGCAGATTTTCTATGATTATAAATTGCTGTTTGTAGCTGACGACATTGAGACAAGAAATCTGTGGAAGTTGAGGTGTTTGTGACAATCGTTTCGATTAGACTCTCATTGATATCTCGCAATCGTTCCATTTCTTTTATAGTTTCATTATGCTCTGTAATAATTTTGCAAAAAAACAAACAAATAGGTAATAAAAGGAGCACAACATTGGTAACAAGATTCCTTAATGAAAAATCATTGTAAAATCCTAGAGCACATATCATTACTATAATTGCGACTAATGTTATTTTAGATAAAAAAACAATATCCTTTCTTAAAGAACTATCCCAATAAAGATTTTGTTGTTGGCAAAATACGATTGATTCTGGGTATCTAAATGAAGCAGCTTTCAAGGTATACCAGTTAGAGAAACCCGTATAATTCGGATTTTTTTTATCAAATTTTTTACTTTTCTTAAAAATTAATCCAGTGTCAGGTTTGCTTCCAACATTAATATTATCCCATGGCAATTGGAAAACATCTGTATCGAATTTCTCTTGTATTTTTGCAGCATCTTCTTTCAGTTTTTTTAAAAAATTACTATGTATTTCAACATAAATTGCTGTGCTTATCCCGATGAAAGCGGATATATATCCAATATCCTTTTTCTCGAAATTAAGTAACTTTGAGAAAAAGTCATTATTCATAGCAAAAGTGATGAATGAAACAATAATGGGTAGAACTACGCCTACGATAGATATAAAAATCATCCAAAATTTTATATCTGAGTACATTTGTCGTTGAGCTTGTAGTTTTTTAATGCTTTCTGGCTCATTTTGTCGTTGAGATATGGTCATCTTTCTTACTCATGAATGTCTGTTTAACTTTGAAAATGTTATTCAATCGAGAATAGATTAGTAAGGACCCATAAATCTTGAGCCGTTGAAGTGGATCATGTGGGACGGATTATCCGCCATCCAGACTTCAGTTTCCCATGCAATAACACCGCTATATTTCACATAGGTCTTAGTATCAGGAAAAGCAGAGACAAAAACTAAACCTGCTGTACAGCTTTGGAACAATGTATTTAATTCACCATATCTTTTATGGTCTACAGGTCCATGACTGGTAACAGCTTCAATTAAAAATAACCAATTTTTCTCAGGATTGTAGATAACAACATCTGGTAGTTTACCGTGGTTGTCTAATTGCACACCCAAAGATGCTAGTAGATCAACATCAAAGAACCCATGTTTGTTACCTGTATCGCCTGCATAAACTAATACTCCTCCAGGAACATATCGAGCACCAAAATCGGTGACAATATCCTTGATGAGCTGAGAATGGTCACCTGCTGAAAGTAGAATAGTCTGACCATCTGTTAGTTGTAATGGGATCATATTCATTTCGCGCTCGCGCGCATACATTTGAGCAAGAGTTTGTCTCTGCTGAAGGTAGTTCTGTAGCATGGTTTCATATTGCTCTGTTCCATAAGTTTGAAGAACTTGAAGCAAATTGAATTCAATTTGGTATACAGCTTTAGGGCTATTAACGGGTCTATCAGGCTTATCAGGGTTATAAAGACAAATTCCTGCTTCAATAAACTGGTGCATCGATTGTCGACGGAATGTCTCTCGTGTATTTGGAGCGTATTCTCTTTGATAATGCTCGCGTGCCCAGTTCATGATAGGCGTAATACCTACTAATGGGTTACTTGCCTGATCCCATGCTTTTTTAGGTGTCATATCAAGTAAACAGAGTAGACAGAGAGCAGTACGTTCATTAAGTTGTTGGCGCGGCATGCCTAATTGGACAAGGATATCGTATGCTTGCTGCAGCTTTGTATCTTGATTATTCACGTAATCTCCCCGAGAAGGTTATCAATCTGTTTCTGATTCATTTTAATGTCGTATTTCTTGCCTAAAAGCTGCAAATTCTGAAGGGATGGATATTTCATGTTTCTGAGATCCGTTGCATTTACTTGGGTATGACCTGAGAAAATACGGAAATAGCTGTCTAATAAGCTACTATTCAGAAAACAAGCCAATCCCATTGCTGTTTCATAGTCAAAGCCCTGTTTTTTTACATGAAATACATTCCAACAGTTATCAAACCCGATCCATTTTTTATCAATCATATTGGGATCTATTACATTAGCGACAATTCGTCGTTTTTCTTCTTTAGAACTGAATCGTCTGACAATCACGTAAAAGCCATTATTAGGTAGCAGCCATTTCTGTGAATCTGGTGTAACCCTAATAGCATTTGGTTTCTTATGCTCTTTCGGATATTGAAGCTGCTTGTCTACGAAATGATGTGGGTAAAATAATGGAACAGCTCCATCTTGAGGCGATTGCTCCAAGAACTCTTTCATTCTGTGAGACACAATTGGTCCTGTGCTTACAGATATTCCCAATTCATTTAATGAAACGGCAAAAAACGTATTATTTTCTTCTTGAGGTTGCTCGTTAGTCGCAATGCGGATAAATAGTTCTGGATCATTAGGTTTAATGACTTCAACAAAAGGGACTGTTTTGCTTTGGTAGTCACGGAAGGTCTGGTCATTAGATTGAGAAATCTGAACGTCTGACTGCTGTTTACCCTTAGTCAGTTTAATGATGATATTTTCTTGTAAGACATCATCATCCTTAAAAGCCATGTCTCTACTTTCAAAGATATGAATGTGCTCTATAGCACACTCCTTCAAAATAAATTCTCTGAATGGCTTGTAATAAGGACCATTACAAAATGATCTTGGAATAATCGCTACAATTTGCCCATCTTGTTCCATGAGTTGAATTGTTAGTGCAACAAATGCTGAATAAAGATTAACTGTTTCAATTCCAACCTTTCTCAACTCTCTTCGATGCTCAGAATTGCTATTAATTTTTTTATATGGAGGATTAATAATGGCATGAGTGTATCGCTCTCCCTTATCCGAAGAGATATTCTCAACAGCTCCTAAAATGAAGTCTTGAGCATAGATAGAGAAATTAAGCTTCATAGCATGCATGTTAATTTCTAGTTGCTCTTGCATGATGGGATCAATTTCCCATAGATCTACTAGATTAATATTCTTAAGTTTTTTTGCAGCGGAAATAGTTAATGAACCTATACCTGCTCCACAGTCTATAAGTTTTATTTCTTTTTTATGATCGTCGAAAAGGCTTGCCATATATTCAGCAATAACACTAGGCGTCATGAATTGCCCAAGTTCAGATTTTTTCTTGGGATTTAGCTTAGCATTCGTAGTCTTTCTTATGTGCTCGACCGTCATAAGATTCATGGTTCGTATTGCTGACCTAATGAAACAAAAGTATCGCAAGTATAAACGTAAAAGGACGCTTATTTTTGATAGCAGTTTTATTCGGGTTTAAATGCTATAAAATCCATCATTCAGCTTCCTGCTGGAAACCCATGAAACATCCATTGTATGCCCCATAAAATAGCTAGAATTAAAACTACGAGAAAGATGATTTCTAATTTCATCATTTTTAAATTCTTCTAAAATTAACATAATACACCTTATACGAATTCAAAAATGGGAGCCTAAGCTCCCATTTTTATTGATGATTTTTTAATTCTTTTAGCATGGCATCCCGCAAAATTTCATTCATTCGTGTTTGATAGCCTTTGCCTTGAGCTTTAAACCATGCAAGTACATCAGCATCTAAACGAATGGAAGTCTGTTGCTTCACTGGGCGATAGAATTGATTATGGCGTACAGCATTGCTCCAGTCGGTAATTTCAGGCATATCTGAGAGATCTAGCTGATCGTCAGGAACCGTTCCCTTAGCAAGCAAGCGTTGAATTTCTGCATCTTGCTTGTCGCTGAATTTTTCATTCAGTTCTTTGCGTGAGTATCTAACCATGCTCATATCTATCTCGCTCCGCCTTAGTGACTTGTCTTGCACTAATGATTCGTATGATTTCACAGTCATCTTCATCAAAGATGGTGTGAGCTACTAAGAGCATTAGTACGCCTTTTACTTTTCCAATGGTTTGCCAACGTTCTTCACCATCGGTATGTCTGTCCTGGATTGAGATCCTTAATGGATCATCAAAAACAAGGCTTGCCGTTTCGAAAGAGATATCATGTTTTTTCTGATTCTTTCGATTCTTTGCCTCATCCCATTCGAAATACTGTTCCATAAAAAACATTCAAATTTGTATATACAATAATGTATCATAAAGTTGTATCACTCAAGTTGAGAAGCGTAATTTTTAGTCAAAATTATTGGCAAAACATTCCAAAACTGCTCATAAAAAAGCCGACTTGTTTCCAAGTCGGCTTTTCGGGTTTGCGTCCCCGATTTTTTATAACATAACTTTTTGAAATATAAAACTATTTTTATATGCGTTTCGTATAACGCCCATTATGTTAAATGAGTAAAGGACAAACATAGATGCAACTTGAGCTTTATTCGCACTGCATTGCTGCTTTTTGAAGAGCATAAAAAAAGCGTTCATCTTGTAATATAGCAGGATTTGTTCCCCATTCCTTACCATACATTTTTGTAGCATCATCATTTAATTTATCATATGCACAGCTACAAATAGACTTATCTGCCAAACCTTCTGCACACCCTCTGATAAATGCTTTTTTTTCTTTAGAATCGCAAGCAGATAAAACTAGTGTTAATAATATAATAGAAACGGTTGTAATAGATTTTTTCATTTTTACTATCTCTTTGATAATGTTAAATAAGCAACAAAAGCAATAATAAATAACCCCCCTAAAAATTTACCAAAAGCTGGGAACCAAACAGCAGGCCATATCAAGCCACGACCTAGATTATAAGCAAACCCTTTATAATCATAATCTCCCCAAAAATTACCATAAATGGCTGTGAAAAATGCTAAAACCAAATACCCTACTATTACAATATGACTTATTTTCATGATTTTCTTTACACTTAAAAAACATGATTTTACTTGATTTTTTTTTATTTTTGAATGGCTATCTTTTTCTAAAGCTTAGTATATAGAGAATCTATAAAACAAATTGGCTAAAAAATGATTAAAGCTATTAATTCACAATAGTTCTCATCGAGTTAAAAAATAATGATTTAAATAATATTAAGCTTTCCTAAAATTAACATAATACACCTTATACGAAGTCAAAAATGGGAGCCTTAAGCTCCCATTTTTTAAGATTATTTTAAAATTTTGTTGTTGATATTTGGTCACTCAAATTACCAATTCACTATGACTGCCTAATCGAACTAATTTCAAAATTAGCAGTTCACCTTCTTCTGTTTTCTTATAGATTAAAACAAGATCTGGTTTGATGTGGCAATCACGATGACCTACCCAATTACTGACCAAAGCATGGTCACGATACTTTTCAGGCAAAGGTTCATCAGCTTGTAATAACTCTAAAACAGTTTGTAGTTCAGTATCTACTGTATTTCGATGCTGGCCTTTTTTCTCACGTTTATAGTCTTTCTTGAATGCTGATGTGTACTTAATCGTCCGCATTTAGATCAGCCATCAAGTCTTTTACAGAAGTGAAGCTCTTTGCTTTGCTTAGATCTTCTTCCATTGCTGCAATGGTTTCAGCATTAGGTTGCCAAATTTCAAAAGGCAAAGCCTTTTCTTTAGCTACTTTGGTCAATAACAAACGGACTGCATCTGAGACGGTTAAGCCCATTGTTGCTAGAACTTCCGTTGCTTCATGCTTAATGTTTTCATTGATGCGAGTAGTTACTAGTGCATTTGAAGCCATGTTAAGCTCCTATGATTAACATTGTTAATCACACTATATTCCTAGATGACGAAAAGTTCAATTCGTATAACAGCCATTATGTTAAATTTCCGTAAGAATCTTAGTGCGATAGAGCAGAATGTATATACAAAATAAGCTTGATAACATTATTCAAGAATTAAAAGAATTATCAGGGAATAGTCGTCTAAACATAGAGTTACCTGATGATATTTCCATATCTAGTTATGAACAAAAAATAGGTTTTATTTTTCCAAAAGACTATAAGAAAGTTTTGAAAGAGGTTAGCAATATCTTTTATGGAACAATTGAATTAGCGTCTCTTACAGATGAGAAAGAATACTATCGAGGGCTATCTCAGATATTAAATGATGCTAGGGAGCAAGGTCTGCCAGAAGATTGGCTACCTATTTGTGAAGATAATGGCAGTTATTATTGTCTATCTCCAAATCATAAAATTAGATATTGGACAGCAGATGGATATAGCGATGAGCAGTGGGAAGATTTAGCAGATTGGATCAAGCAAGTTTGGATAGATGGAAATTAAGTATTTCTAAAATTAACATAATACACCTTATACGAAATGCTTGAAATTTACTTATAAGCATCAATATCTTAGTCAAAGCCGTTCTAGGGTTCAGCGCACTGGAACGGCTTTTTCATGATTATTCACGTTCCACGCTTATTCTTTGATCAATGTGTCACAACTTTGATTAGTACACCTAAATAAGCCTCTTAGCCATTCGGCAAGAAAAACCGGCTTAACCATCCTCTTTTCGGCTGCTCCGGTTCAACCTGCTCCGGCACTGGAATACGCTTATTTTCCGTCTGCTCCGGAGTAGTCAATCCATCCTGTTTAGCTTCTGCTGTGTCCGGTTCTGGAGCTGTTTTGGCCATGCTTGGTTGCAGCGGTTCTTGATCGGTAAACGTAGTCATATTGGCCGTGGGAGGCTTCATTTCAATGAGCGTTAGAAGCGTATCAATACGAGCATTCGCCTTGGATTCACGATCTTCGGCTTTTTCTAACTGTTTTTTTAGAAAGTCGATTTGGTTTTTCAGCTCTACCACTGTTTTATCAGTGTATTCAGGTGTATTTTGATTTTGTATTGAAGACGTATCAATACGTTTTGCCTGTTTTGCTCCGAAAGGCTCACCATAGACGCGAAGTAATTCTGAAAAATCTATAAAACCGTCATAGTCACGGCTTAATACACCGTTTTTTATATCTTTATAGATTGTCGCTCGGGATTTTTTATACAGAGTTGCAGCATCACTAACACTGTATTTTGTAGCTGTATTCATAGTGTATTGCTGTGTATTTTGAAAACGTATTGGAGAATACAATATGTGTATTCTCTAATACACTCAAGCTTTAAAGCCTAGGTTTTTTAGGTGAGGTAAAAACTGCTTTTGTTGTATTGGATCTCTTAGCATTTCTTTGATTTTTGCTGCTAGGCTCTCATAGCTTTCATTACCATTTGCTAAGTTCGAAAATTCAGGCAATCGTGAAAGCTGATTGCCAAACATATTGATTTGAGCATCTGTCATTTGGTGGAATGCTGTTTGGGATACCTTTGTTAATTCTTGTTGAGATGGCTTATCTTTCGATTTAATTCTAAATTGGATATCTGTGATAACTCGCCCTTTCTTGAATTGGTCATAGTCAACGGTAATATTAGTATGTTTATTAATTTCACTTATTGCTCTGTCTAAGACATTAGATTTAAAGTTCGACATAGTTGAATATTCAGTCGCATCCAGCCCTAATTTTGATCTAAGATCGTTAATACTATATTTCTCAGTTTTTGCTACATTCAACCATTTAATTAATAGCTCATATAGTCTGATGCTATATTTACTCTTAAAGTCAGACACTTGTTCTATATGGTATTTTGTGAATTGTTCGCTTAATCGGCTTATTAAGCTGATAACTTCGTTACTAAGGTATAAAACGATAAGGCCACTAGAATCTACATAGGTCACTTTGTTTACCCAATTTGCTGTAGTAAGAGCTTCTTGGCCCTTATATCTATCTAAATAACTAAACTCCCTTCTTTTTAGAGTTTTCGCTGCTTCTCTAAGCAAGCCATAGGCATTATTACTATCTACTTTAAATTGATGAACGTAGTCACTTACGAAAACTTCTATTGGTGTATCAGATGTGAGATTAGAAGACTCTCTAGCTCCAACTATGGCCAAGAGCATAATACGTTGCTCTATGAGTGATAAGTTGAAAGAGGCATCGATAAGAGCATTATCCTTAACAACTAATTTATTGTTATTTGTCATGATATGAAGCTTATTAATTCATTTAACTAGGTTATATGTTATATATTTTAAATAGTCAATAATCTAGCTATTTAAATACCCCTTAAACCTATCTTTATCACCCCTTAAACCTATCTTTATCACCCCTTAAACCTATCTTTATCACCCCTTAAACCTATCTTTATCACCCCTTAAACTATTGCAAATAAAGGCTTACAGCATCTCTAAAAGCATTTAAAAACTTTAAAATTATTAAAAGCCTTAGGAGGGAAAAATTGCCCTTGGTTTTCGCTACGCTCAAACTCTATTGAATCTCGCTTTCGCTCGATTCGTGGGGCAATTTTTTGGATCATTCTGTTGTGACTTTGAGAAAAAGCAAAGGCAAGAGCAAAAGTAACTCGGAATTCGCTTCGCTCATAAAGCTTTTTTACTCGCTACGCTCGATCTAGACTCAATTTTCTGCATGCGATTTACGCTTATTTAGGCTTCACAGCCTAAAAAGCTGTTTTTCAGAGAGTCTAGGTGCGAATTTTGGTGCTTCGCTCGTAGACACTCGCTCTATTCATCCCGATTAGAATAAAAATAGCTTCTATTTGGCGCTCATTTGCGTTTTTTGACCTGATTACTCATTTCAATAGTGAGATTATGTCTTAAGTAAAAATGTGGCTGAAATCGCATTTGAGAGCGTTTCAACTTGGGTTTTATTTTTGATCTGTAGGCTAGAGTTTCCGCTTATAGATTTTTTCCCTTAGACACACAATAGTCAGGATCTCTTTTGGCCAAGCACTATCTTTACTGTCAGTTAAGTCAATTAAATGGATTGGGAGCCGGTACATACCGGCAATTTTTGGTTCACACACCACGCATCTAAAGATAAAGGCTCCAAAGCCTTATCCTATAAGGGATACAGCGATTTTTCATCTATCTGGAAAGCGTTTACGCTTTTAGCATGATTTTTATTATTTTTCATAGGTTTAGCTGTAAACACTTTTTATTGCGAATAAAGTGCAATATTTACTTACAAAACAATAGGATAGCTTGTAATCACCTTTGTTTACGCTTTTATATGAATTTCTCTTTTTATATTAGATATTTAACCTGTAATCATTAAAACTTAACACAGTGTTTACTTATATTTGATAGTTACTTTTTAAAAATTAGGTGCTTAGATTGAAAACAAATTGTAGGAGTTTTTCATGAACAGTACTCGAACCGTTGCCGTCAGATTAGACAATCAGGTCGCACAAGAATATGAGCGTTTGGCTCAGTTGAAGGGTGATAAATTAGGGACTTATCTGCGGGATCTTCTGACCAGTAATTTACAGATGGCCAGTATTGAACGGCAGGCCAATCGGATTGAAACATTGGTGAATGATTTTGAGAAGCAAATTAATTACTCCCTCGATAAGTTTACTGAGGCCAATTATTTAAATGAAAAATTCTTTGAAGACTTTGGCCATATATATATGTTTCAAATTGGGATACTGATGCATCTAAAAGTCGATCGAGGAGACATCCAAGGAATGCAAACAAAAGGAAATGCATATGCCCAAAAGAACTATTTTGCGGGGAAAAAGCCATGAGCAATATTATTCAACTCTCTAAACCATGTGCTTTCTGTGATTCAAGGGAAAACGTACAGATTTTTTCAGGGCTGATGCTTTGTGGGAATTGTCAGGACAATATCCGGATTACCAATCCTGAACCGTACCGGGTTTGTCGGAGACCACTTTTCTTGAGAGAATGTCCCGATGAAAAAAGTAAAATACACCCCTGAAATCAGAGATAGAGCGGTTCAATTATTGATTGAATCTGAAAAAGATTATCCTTCTACTTGGGCTGCAATCACCGCTATTGCTCCCAAGATAGGTTGTACTCCTGAAACTCTACGTGTTTGGTATCAAAAATATTTAGATAAACAAAACCCAATTAAAGTACAGCAACTTTCAGATCAAGAACGTATTAAACAACTCGAACGTGAAAATAAAGAACTGCAACGTGCTAACGAAATTCTACGTAAAGCAGCCGCTTTTTTCGCCCAGGCGGAGCTCGACCGCCCACACAAATAATGGTGGATTTTATCCAGAACAATAAAGATCGATATGGTGTTGAAGCGATTTGTAGAATTTTACCGATTGCAGCTTCGACCTATTATCGGGCTTTAGATCTCGTTGATAACCCAGAACATCGAGCGAAACGTGCTCTGCATGATTTACATCATGCAGAGCAAATCAAACGTATTTGGAAAGAAAGTTTAGGTCGATATGGTGTGCGTAAGGTCTGGCAACAATTGAAACGTGAAGGTTATGTTATCGCACGTTGTACAGTTGCTCGATTGATGCAGAAGCTAGGTATACAAGGTGTTTGGCGTGGTAAGAATAAACAAACCACCCGTAGCCGAGATGATCAAAAACGAGCAGATGACTTAGTAAAACGCAATTTTAATGCAGATCATCCTGACCAGCTGTGGGTCGCTGACTTCACGTATATTCAAACTCATTCAGGCTGGGTCTATACCGCCTTTATTATTGATGTGTTCTCGCGAGCAATTGTTGGATGGAAAGTATCAACACGGATGAATACAGATATGGTGCTCGATGCACTGGAGCAAGCATTGCATGATCGAGGCATGCCAAAGAACGTGATTCATCATAGTGACAGAGGCGTGCAATATCTTTCCATTCGTTATACCAATCGTTTAGAAGCAGCAAATTTACGAGCATCAGTCGGTACGACCGGTGATTCATACGATAATGCTTTGGCTGAAACGGTGAATGGCTTATACAAAACAGAGGTGATTGAATATTTAAAAGCGGATTGGCAAGGTTTAGCGGATGTACAACTTGCGACACTAAACTGGGTAGATTGGTTCAATAAAGAGCGTGTACACAGTGCACTGGGTTATGTATCACCTTTTGAGTTTGAAGCAATGTACTATGATAAGATTAACCCGTTAGGTCAGGTGGCCTAACTTAAATAAAAAAGTCTCCGACAAACCCGGTACGGTTCAATCCTGGTATGTTTGAGGCCAATGATCAGATTGAACAAAAAAACCAGAGTTAATCTGGTTTTTTATGCAGTACTTTATTTTTATGTACGAAAAACTGTATTGCTATTGAAGTTGTAGAACCGACTAAGCCTATAGTAATCATGCCACTTATAGCAAGTTGATGAAGTTGTTCATATTCTTTGATCATGGGGAATTTATGTAAAAAGTGGAATAGCCCTAACATACAACCTAAAATAGTCGAAAACATTAGATAGTAAAAATCTGTGACTGCACTGATCAGCCTGTTCAAAATAGGCTGTATGTTAAGTTTCGAGTGTGTAGTCAAGTGATTTACAAAGCATAAAATTCCCATAACGATAAATAATCCAATACTAGTATCTATAAGATTTTCGATCGTAAAAAATGCAAAAACTAAGTTAAATGACTTACTGAAAGATTCTTCAGTTGCAAACTTTTGACTCGAAATAAATATGGAAAAATAAGAACCAAAGGTTATGCATAGGAAAACGAAAAACTCTTGGAATATGAATGTCGGGAGGTAAATTTTTTTCTCAACATGGAATAGGTCTTCATCATTTGATAAATATTTAATTTCAGGGTCTTTTTCTTCATTCATAAGCTGATAATAGAAATGCGAATATATGTTAATAGGGGCGTGTTAAACGAAAATTTGAAATTCAGAAAGTAAAAAAGCTAGCCCATTAGACTAGCTTCTTAACCTTGAAATTATCTTTCC
>NZ_CP055288.1:0-13036 GCF_013374795.1 Acinetobacter sp. NEB 394
ATTACACAATTCCCATGGATGTAGTAGGTATGGTATTGAAATGCTCGACAGGGACTGTCTTATCTGTCTATGAATCAAAATTTCAACAAAGCTCTTGAGGAAATTTGTCAAAGACTGATTGATGTAATAGATAACTCTTTAGATAGCGAAGAAGACAAAAATGAAGTAAAGAATGTAATCTATGAGTTAAAAGAAGCTAATACTAAATCAAGTATTAGAAGTGCTTATAATAACCTAACTACATTAATGTCAAATCACATAACTATTGGGACTGCAATTTTAACTAGCAATATTTTACCATTTATTAATCAATTATTTATGTTAAATTAAATATTATAAACATATAAATTTTCCACAAGATATTTGAAAAATTTTCAAATATCTTGTTTAGGAAGAAAGATGCCACGGATACATTGAGGATTTATAATCGAAATTTGTATATGACTGTGCTGTTTAAACCCTGCATTAGGATATAGATCTTCTCCCTCCCAAAATGCAGCTCTTACAGAATCAAATGGTTCTCCCTCTTTTTCAGCCATCTGAATGGCATATAAAATCACAGCACAATCCAATTCTCTTTTTTTAAAGTCGATATCGGTAGTTGTCCAAGCAGTATTTTTAGGTATTTCTTTACCTTCGGCTTCTAACTCTTCGACCATAAATGTATATGCATCACCCACATAATCTAACCAGTATTGATCGAGAAGATCGAGGCAATTTCCTAGATCTATAGTTGCACCGATAGCAAAAGGCTTCTTTACGCTTGTATCTTTTCTTTGGCTTTGTTGCTCAGCCCACATTTGAGCACGAGCAAGACTATTCTCCCAAAAATAGATGCCGTGACCTAACCAATCATAGTCATTTTCACTAGGAAGTAATTCATCTTCACCAGCAATTATTCGCTTACCTATTGATTCATCTAAACCATGAAAACCAAGAACTAAATTAGAACGACGACTATACATTTAATTATTTAGCTCTAGCCTGATCAGTATTAGTAGATGATTTAGAAAAGAATTGGTCATTATAATTACCACTTGCATCAAGAATTTTGGCATCTTTCAAAAATGCTAATCTAGCCTGATGATCACTCTTACGGGCTTCAAAAGAACGACGAGCCTTTTCTCTTAAGCTTAGGGCTTGAGTTTGCATAATGTTCTCCTATTTCATGTTTAGTATAGCAAAAATAGAAATGCCCCTAGATTAAAAATTGTATAGCTATAATCTATTTAACATAAAATCTCTTATGTGAAGCAACCTGAATGCAGCGGAGCCCCATTGGGGCGCGTTGAGATAAGCCTCTTTTAGATAACTTTAGCAACTCGATAAACAGTTGCAACTCCACAATTCACTGCTTTAGCAATTTCTTCCTTAGTCATATTGCCAACTGCTAGCAATTCTTTTATCCGTTTGTGCTTAGCCTCATTTGCCTTCTTGCCTGTTGGTTTGTAACCCGAACGTGTCAGGCCCTGCTTAATACGTTCTATACGTTTCTCATTGTCCAGACGAGCCATCGTTGCCAGAAGATCAATCAACATATTATTGATGAGTTCCAGGATTGAATGAGTAATGCTGTCACTGGTTTGAATCATTTGGTAGGTAGTAGGAAGATCTGCTACGACTAAACGAAGTCCCTTCTCCTGAATCCTGCGCTTCAGCTCTTGAAAATCTCGTTGGGTTAGGCGTGATAAGCGGTCAATACTTTCAACCAACAAGGTGTCACCTTGATTTGCTTCTGACAGTAGCTTATTCAATTCAGGTCGGTCTAACTTCGTACCACTATAGTTTTCCACGTACACAATGGTTTCGCCCAAATTCAAATTTTGGTTTAGATCCTGAAGAATCTGCAAAGCCCTTTCTGCATCTTGATCTTTAGTTGAAGCTCGTAGATAAATACGTGTATTCATTTCTATCATTTAGCCTTAATTCGATTAGATCAATGATAATACTATCATTTAATTATTGCATTAAGTTTAATGATAGATGCTTTATATTATTTGGCTCGCTATCATTCAGCTATAGTGCAATAATAGGTTACTTAAATCGGCACTAACCTATAGAATTAATATAAATATTAAAATGTTGCTGAGGGTAGTATGAGTTCTAAAAGTGGTTTTGCCTTAGAGGATCTGTTAGCGATCACTGGTTGGTTAGTTCTTATCATAGGTGTATTAGGTGGTTTTTTTCAGTTTGGAGTAACCTTTTTCGCTCTAATCACAGCTATATCATCATTCTTCTTAGCGTTAACAATGTTCACGTTCTCTGAAATTCTAACGTGCCTAAAAAAACAATAGTCTAATGATAATATTGATGGTTTATTAATATTAGAGGATTGCATAGGGCGATTTTCTTAAAAAGGTTTTTGCATTTAATGAATAAATTAATATTAACAACATGTGTTTTCTCAATATTGCTTAGCGGTTGCAAAAATCCATTTGAAGCTAAGGATAAAGGTATAGACCAATTAAATACTATTGAAAATCGTTGGGAAGATACTCAAATATTAGCCTCATCTACAGCACGTATAGCATTAGCTACACCAATTAGTGAATTACAAGAAATAAGAAGAGATTTAAAAAAGTCAGAAGTCAGTGAGTGTTTAACTCCTGCAAAAGAGGCCTTAATCTCTTACATGGATTCACGTATTTCTAATTTTCTTAACTTTATGAGCGAGACTGAATCGACTTATTTTGAGATCAATCCAAAGATAATTGAATACTTTTCGATTAAAAATAAATGTACAGGTGAACAGAGCGATCCAAATTCAATACTAGTTAAAGAGGCTAAAGAAGCAGAAGAATACGAAGCTAAAATTAATGCAGAGATGAAAGAACAGGGATTCGATATAAAAGAAAAAGGAACCCCTGCATATAAAGCTGCAAGAGTAGCAGCAGAAGCAGCAATAGCAGTAAAAGAAGCAAGAATAGCAGTAGCAGAAGCATCAATAGCAGCAGAAGAAGTAGCAGCAGAAGCAGAAGCAAGAGCAGAACTACTCTACTAATTTAGTTTTATTCACATACATCGGCCTGTTTATCTTCTGTAGTACATGATTTACCGAATGCTCGACCTAAGATCTCAGAAAATAAGAATTTGATGATCACCCTGGTTCTCAAAACTCGATACTTTATTGAAAAGTTCTATCGAGGCTTATAAGTTCCTGAAACAAAAAAATGCCTGAAGTTCAGGCATTTTTTACATCATCAATATCTACTAAAAAGCTTACAACAATCAAAAAACGAGAGTTTTAGTCTTTTGAATACGACTTAATTTTTTCAAAAATAGGGTAAAAGTCTACACCCTCATCTTTCATGTTAGAAAGTAAGTAAACCAGAACAGCGATATGAGTAGGTACTTTTCCGATCTTTTTATAGTTAGTTATGGAGTTTGGGTTCATGTCCAATAAGGTTGCAAATTCCTTAATTGAAAGACCTGCTTTCCCCATAAGTCTTTGAAATTCTTCGTATGGCATCGTGATAAATACAATCTGTTTGAATTAGAAGTATAACACAGACCATAAAACTTAAAAAAAACACATAAAAAATGTGACAAACACATTTTTTATGTGTTATAAATAGCTTATCAACTAACCTATTTATCCTTACTATCGGAGAAATGTAATATGTACTCATACCCGGATTCAAACACTGAAAAGAAAATTGCTCTCATGATCATCAATGACTTTTTCATTCAAAAAGCCCATGAACTGTGGATTTTTTTACAACTCGATCAGTGCTTTAATGATTATGAAGCCACACTGATTTGGACTCGACGTTATTTAGAGAAGCATCCTGAGTGTGAGTACAGCGATATTCAAAAAGCCTTTGTTTCTTGTTTCCCAGAGCACTTCTTCAGCTTTGACTGTTAATTTATGAGAGGCACGGTAAAAAATCGCAATTGGTAAGTAAATCCCAAATAGAAAGAGCCAGTTCATGGGCTTTTTATTGTCACGTATAAATCTAAGACTTGTTTTAATCGTTGCTAACACGATCAAGCAAAGTGTAATAACGAAACTAAAAGTGCAGCAACAGACTTTTTTTTTGCAGAAATAAAACTGAAAATGCGGTAACAGAAACGTTTTTGTAGAAACGAAACTGAAAATGCAGCAACAGACATCTTTTTTGCCGGAAACAAGCGCAATTTAAGCGAAAAGCACAGCATTGTTTTGATTTTAAAATTTAAGCATATTGCTTAAATATCAGCAGCTTAGGTTCAATACCTAAGCTGCTGATGCCCAGGGGTTGAGGGGAAGGATTCCCTCACGGACTGTAGTTTCTCGAAGAGAAACTGTTAAGTGCGAATTAATAAAAAATAAAATTAATTTTATTTTTTATTAATTAAAATCCATTCGAAAAATGAATTATGCTACAACGCATAATGAAACTTTTCGTGAATGGATTTCTTGTTAAGATGCAAAACTCTGAGTCAAAAAAACGTGGACGACCAGCTCTTTTACTCAATCAACTAGAGTTAAAGGCCTATGTCGACTATGTGAGAAAGTATAAAATTTGGGATCAAGTCACTCAAAATGCAGTTCGTGAAATTCAAGCATCTCAATTTGAAATGCAGAACTTGTCACCAACTGCATTAGTCATCGTAAAACAAGCCATTAAACCATTTAGAGAGCTTCAAAAAGTTGAACTGCTTTATCAACAACTTTGTAAAACTACATCGCATGATTTCTTTCAAAAAAAGTTCGTCGAGTTATATCAACAATACCAAAGCACTCGTGAAGATCAGACACTGAATGTGCTTAAAACAATGGCAACTCAATATCTTCGTTTTAAAGACAACAAAGTCGATGAAAATAGCTTAAAACTGTATCTTAGTCAGTTAGAGAAAAAAGAGAATAAAGCAAAACGGAATGCTGATAACAAGAAAAAATTTGAATTAGGAGGAGCACTATTAGCCTTGTTAAAAACAAAAAATATTGATGTCACCAAACTGACCGCAGCACAAATGATTCGTGCTCTTTTTAGTCAAGATATGCACTTTAATTTAGCCAATTGCAATACGATCATTTTTCAAGAAATGCTCAATGTTGGCCTCAGTGACACTAAAGCCAAGAACTTATTTCCACTGGTTTTAGATCAACTCACAGACTATCGCGACGAAGATGGTTTGCCGATTTACTTAAAGCAGATTATTAGGACAATGGCAGAAAATGGCTAGCTATCACCTGCAACTAAGAGACAAACCCAAAGGCTATGCACTCGAACATTATTTCTATATTGCTCGATTAGAAAAATATCAGCATGTGCGAGTCAAAAGCGAAGAAGTCTTAGAACATATCGAACCTGGCCGTTGCATGCCAATCTGGGCGAAAGATCCTGCTGACTTCTGGAAAGCAGCAGATACCCATGAGCGAGCCAATGCCAAAGTCTACATGGAATATGAATTGGCTCTCCCCAATGAACTTACACCAGAACAGCGTAAAACACTGGTAGAGGCATTTTTAAATGAACACGTAGCCAGTCACCAATATCCGCATTCTTACGCCATACACAACGTTAAATCGAGAATTGGAGGCATTGATCAACCGCATTGTCATCTCATGTTGTCTTTAAAAGCCAATGATGGCCTTGACCGCACGCCAGAAACCTACTTCAAACGCTTTAATCCGAAAAACCCGGAAAAAGGCGGGGCGAAAAAAAGACAACTTGATGAAGGCTTTGACAACTACCGTTCATTCTTACTGTATATCCGCAAGGAGTGGGAAAACTATATGAATGATGCCTTACGCCAATATGCCCCGACCTTGACTTACCAAATCGATGGACAAGAGATCAACATCCCCAATCGAGTATCGTCTTCAAGTTATAAACAATATAATTTAGATCACGGCACCTTTTACATTGCCGAACCCAAGCTTGGAGTTGGCAATCAAAACAATACACCTGAATATTTAGAGCAGATCAAACAAATCCGCGAGCATAACCAACAAGAATTTGAACGCGAACAACTCCAGAAACACCAGGAACTCAACCTCAGTGCTAAACCGTTTTACAGTGTGAATGACCAGCCGTATAGCAGTTTAGAAGTAACAGCCTTATTGAAGAGTTTAAATCCAGATACCCACTCAGTAGAAATAACCGCGATTCAACAGCAACAAGCTTTAGTTGATCCATCCTTTAAGAATCAAGAACTCAATCTCACTCCTGAAAATAAACCAACACCGACTATTAAAAAAGACACTGGCTTTAACTTTTCGATATGACACGGAATCAACCGAGCGAGTGTCTACGAGCGCTATCACCAAAATTCGCGCCTAGACTTCTTGAAAAACAGCTTTTTAGGCTGTGAAGCCTAAATAAGCGTAAATCACATGTAAAAAATTGAGCCTAGACCGAGCGTAGCGAGTAAAAAGGCTTTATGAGCGAAGCGAATTCCGAGTTGCTTTTGATCTTGCTTTTGCTTTTCCTCAAATTCACGGAAACATTAACCTAAAAATTGCCCCGACGAATCGAGCGATAGCGAGATTCAATAGAGTTTGAGCGTAGCGAAAACCAAGGGCAATTTTTAAATTTACTCTTTTTTATTATTTTAATACTTTTAAAAGATTTTAAGCCTTCTGAAACCCTTATATAGCAAGCTTCTTCAGCTTTTAGTATGGACAGATTCCCGCTATACATGGACAGATTCCCGCTATACATGGACAGATTCCCGCATCAATATGGACAGATTCCCGCACTGTTGACATCAAAGATGGACAAATATATATTTGTCCATAATAATTTAAAGTTACTATCAATATGCTTAAAAATAATTTGATCGTAAAATCAAATCAGGTGATTGAGGCGTCTTATACTCTTACAACAATAGAACAACGATTAATTCTAAGTGCCATTGCTCAGGTGCCAAAAGGTGAGGAAATATCAGACGATGTTTTATACCCTTTGACTACCAAAAATTTGGTCAAACTCGGTGGAGATGGAAAAGCTTCACACAAAGAGTTTAAGGATGCCGTAAACCGTTTATATGAGCGATCTATCGTACTTCGGGATGGTGATGAGTCTGACTCATTTAGATGGATTCAAGAGAAAGTATTTAAGGAGTCTACAGTAGCTTTTATTCGCTTCTCAAAGCCCATATTGCCATTTTTATCTAATCTGAAAGCTGAGTTCACTAAATACTTAGAATCCGACATTGTTGGTATGTCTAGTCCTTACTCTATTCGTTTCTATGAACTAATAATGCAATACCGTAGCGTCGGCCATCGTGAAATAAGCCTTGAAAATCTTCGTTGGATGTTCCAGCTACAAAATAAATATCCTGTTTGGGCTGACTTAAAAAAACGAGTTATTGAGCAGGCAATCAAAGAAATTAATGAGCATAGCCCTTACAACCTTACTATTGAGCCAAAACGGACAGGACGCAAAATCACAAGTATTGTTCTTAAATTTCAAGATAAAAAATCATTAAAAACACCAAAAGAGTCAACAAATAATCCGCTTTTTGAAACTCAGAGAAATAGGGATTTTGTCGCCCCTAACATCCAAATCTTTAGCCATGCTCTGAAAAATCCTGAAAAAGCTAAAGAAAGCGATTTAGGGCATAGAGCAAGTAGGATTACAGGGTTAATCATGTCGAATGGTTTAGCAGATCGATTTAAGCAAGGTAATGAATCAATTATAGGCATGATGAAACGTATCAAAGAAGAAATTACAACTCATACAACAGCAAATCAATGGGAAAACAAATTGAAAGAATTTGGCGTGGTTTTTTAGTCATGACCAAATAATCTCAAGACACAATTATTTGCATTGGTAGAAATACTTTGAGATCTACAACAATTTGAAGAGTTTAATAATGCCTAAATTTACTGTTGCTGAATTAGCTAAAAAATATGGGATCGCTCGTACATCTATTTATGATCGTATGAAGAATGGTTCTATCAGTTATGAAATTGATGCTAAGAATCGAAAAGTCATTGATTTTAGTGAAATGCAACGTGTTTACGGTACACCTGACAGTAAGGCTTACAGTCAGCCTGACAGTACTCAAACTGACAACACTACAATAGAACTGTACAAGCAGTTAATTGAAGAATTACGACACGATAAGTCAGTTGCTGAAGAACGTGAAAGACGTATGTACAAAGAGATTGACCAACTTAAAGATAAGATTGACAGCCTCACACTTTCACTCGGATATACCCCAAAAGAGATTCAGCCTGACAGTCAGCCTGACAGTCGGAATGAACAAACCCGTACAACCACAGACTTACAAGAAATCGTACATATTGAACAAGTTCAACCTATCGAAAATAAACCCATTCAACAAACGTCTAAGATACAACCAGAACCTAAAAAGCGAGGCTTATTTGGTCGAGTTTTACAGGCTGTTTTGAGTGATGATTAAAGGGCTATTGTTGAAAGTGACTAAACAAACTTGTGGAACATTGTTCAGATATTAGGCGTGAAACATGAGAAATCATAAAAAAAGCCCAAGTACGCATACTTGGGCTTTTTACTATGCGATAAGACTATGATTTATATAAAATAAAAAGAAGCATTTCGTATAAGGTGTATTATGTTAATTGTAGGAAATCTACAATATAAATTATTATAAAAACTCCCTTATTATTTGACAGAATCACAATCTATTTTATTAAAATTTATAGAGTTTTTATGAAAAACAGTTTTAGGTGTGTCTTTATTAACAACTATTTTTTGTACAAATGCAGAGGTGGTCCCACATGTTTGAACAACTAAAAGCTTATTTATAAGTGATACTCTGCTCTAGTTAAGCTACCTTATTTTGTTGTGGTAGCTGGTCATAGTAAAACTCATCTGGAGTCATTTTGTCCAGACTCGAATGAGGTCGTTTCAAATTATAAAATTCAAAATATGCGTTTAATTGCTTCTTCGCATCCAAAACATTGCTGTAGGCTTTGAGATACACCTCTTCATATTTAACGCTCCGCCATAATCGTTCAACCATCACATTATCAACCCATCGACCTTTACCATCCATACTGATTTGAATGCCATTTGATTTCAATACATCAATAAATGCATCACTGGTAAACTGACTGCCTTGGTCTGTATTAAATATTTCAGGTCGACCATATTTTTCAATAGCTTCATTTAATGTTTCTATGCAAAATGTAACCTCCATACTAATCGATACTCTATGCGCAAGTACCTTGCGGCTATGCCAATCAATCACAGCACATAAATAAACAAAGCCTTTTGCCATAGGGATATACGTTATATCCGTAGACCACACTTGATTACTGCGCTGAATAGCCAATCCTTTGAGCAGATATGGATATTTGCGGTGAGCTTGATTAGCCTGGCTTAAATTTGGTTTGCAATATAACGCATTAATGCCCATTTTCTTCATTAAAGTACGTGTATGACGTCGTCCTATATGATGTCCTTGACGATTCAACAAATCACGCATCATCCGGCTACCTGCAAAAGGGTATTGCATATGTAACTCATCCATACACCGCATTAGCTTCAGATCTGATGCACTCACAGGTTTTGGGCGATAGTAATAACAACCACGGGAGACTTTCAGCAGCTGAGCTTGCTTAGATACTGAAATCTGAAGTGAGTCATCGATTAACTTTTGTGGTTGAAGCGGCCCAGTTTCTTCAACACACCTTCTAAAAAATCAATTTCTAATGCCTGCTCACCGATTTTTGCATGTAGTTTTTTTAGATCGATGGGTGGTTCTGTTGGAGCTTTTGATTGATCGAAAGCTTGCGAGGAAGCTGAAATCAGTTGATTTTTCCAGTCGATAATTTGGTTTTGATGAACATCAAATTCAGCACTCAATTCAGCAAGTGTTTTTTCTGCTTTAATCGCAGCAAGTGCTACCTTAGCTTTAAAATCATTTGAATGATTTCTTCTTGGTCTACGTGCCATAAAATACTCCATATATTGATGTTTATAACATCATTTGGGGAGCAAAATATCACTTATAAGTGTTGTTCAAATTTCCTGATCCACCTCTTGCTTTCTCAGGCATTGAGGTAATAAACCATAGTGTTCCTCAAAACAGAAGAAGCTAAATCTTTAAATTTTTTTCTTTTCCCGATAAGAAAATTGTATTTTTTACTGCCAAATTAAAATAAGCGTTAATAGAAGCACGTACTAATCAATTTATTTATAAAAATCAGTAATTTTCTTATGTTAATAATATAATTCAATACAATAGTTAAAGTTAGATGCATGAACATATGAGTTTTTATAAAATATTACATCCTAGAACCACATCATATCAGAAGATGCTCCTGATGAAATCATTAAGTTAGCATATAAAGGATTGGCTCAAAAATATCATCCTGATCGCTACAAAGGTCCTGATGCTAATGACAAAATGGTAAAAATTAGAGAGGCATATGAAGTCTTAAGCAATCCTGAAAAAAGAAAAGCTTACGATAATTATTTGAAGGAAATAAAAGAAAAAAATAAACATGAAAATACAAATCAAAAAACTACTCAATCGTATGCTCATACACACACTTATACTTCACCCAAAAAACCTAATTTTAATTTTATAAAAAAAGAAACTGTTAAAAAGTACACAAAATATTTTTTTTATACATTACTAAGTATTACCCTTATAGGGATAATACTTGCTTTAGTAATTCCTGCCTATGACAATTATATTGTAAAAAATCAAACCATTGAAAAAATGGCAGGGTTACGTTTAGGATTAAGCCAAGAAGAAGTAAAATTATTAAAAGGGAAACCAACGATAATTGATAAGATTGAAGATCATGATGGTTTTTATACCTTATATTGGTACTACGGGTATCCAAGTGGGAAATATTTAGCTATTACATTTTCAGGAACTGATAAAGATAATTTAGTCACATCTATGATCTGTGGACACCCTGATGACATGCCTATAGAAGGTATTTGGCATGCAAATAGTGTATATGAAAACGTTTTTTATGAAACTTTTGGAAAACCCGAATACATCGATGTCTCTAAAGATAGATTATCTAAATGGATTTCATATCCTAAACTAAATGCTGCTTTTGAAATGAAAGATAATTCAGCAATATCAGTATGTCTAACTAAAGACTATGTGGAATATGTTAAATAAAAACCAAATTTATTGGCTGTAATTTAAAATTAAAAAGCCTAGCTTTAGCATCTAGGCTTTTTATGATTTGTATCAAAGCTTATAACTATGTAAGCGTCCGCTGAACCCCACTTTTTCTAACTGAACCGTACCGGGTTTGTCGGAGACTTTTTTATTTAAGAAAGTGCTAGCAATTTTAAGAAAGAAAAAGCCTGATAGGTCAAGGGCCCTATGATATTTGTCGTGTACAGAGGTAATTGTCAAAAGATATTGAATGTAAACTTTTCTTTGATCCTAAATATCCCATGACAATACCTATAGAAACTATAGCTGAATACTTAATTTATTATCACACCTAAAACCATAGGAAATGAGGTTTTACAGAGGTTTCCATGTGCTAGTTTTTTTAGAATTTAGCTATAGTTCTGATCCACCCCTATAATTAAATTTAATAAAATTATTTTTGGTATTCTTTTTATAGTGTAATGATAGTTTTTTTCATCTAAGATAATATTTTATTAAAATGCATGACTTTAAATGAAAAAATACTTAATTATATTGCTCTCATCTCTTCTGTTCGGCTGTAGCAATAGTGATTCTGAACCTATTGTAGAAGTTATTAGTGAAAAAGATAAATTAGCGTTTAAACGATGTGCTGGGGTTGTAAAAAGCTATGGATCTCATCCTGAAAAGTTTGAATATTATCCAAATGAGTCTACTAACTTTACAAATCAAGAAGGGCGTGAAGTCGTCACTCTTAGCTTTGCTTTCGGTAATGCTAGTCATGAAAAAATATATCACAAAGCAGAATGTGTTATATATCCAAACGGGCAAGCAACTATGACCCAAATGATGTAATTAATTTAAAAAAAACTAGGAACTTCAAAAAATGCAAAAAAATCTAGATGCTTATGATAAAGATATGAATCTAATTGGAGAGTTTGACGGAGAGTTTTTATATAACATTAACGGAGGTTCACTATCGGACTATAGGGTCGATGGCGATGAAATATATACAAGAAATCCTAATGAAATACAGAAACACATCGGTACTTTCGAAAATGGCAAAGCAATTCTTTTCACAGGAGAATTACTGTTTCAATGTACTGACTGAACCGTAATGGGTTTGTCGGAGGCTTTTTATTTAAGTTAGGCCACCTAACCTAACAGATTAATTTCATCTATAGCCATATTCCAATCATCTAGTTGACTATCATGCAATAACCAAATCGATTGAGATTCAGCTAATTGACGTGCTAATCTCGTATAATCACTATACGAGAAAGCGAGCTAAATCATTAACATAAAGTTAAATATGTAATTGGTTTAGGATAATGTATTATTGACACAACTAATTGATAAAAATTTAATTTTATGAAAAAGCTAGCTATAACGCTATTAGTCTCAACTGCTTTAACATCTGTATTTGCTGCTCCTAAAAGTAGTACTTCAGCACTCTACCCATTGGATAGTTTCAACCCTCAGAAATTCACCGCATCTAACATCAAAGAATTTCTGACGAAGTATTCTTCAGAAGCAGACGTAATTGTAAAAAAAGGGGAGTTCGAGACTACAGCAGAATATCAAGCTAGATTAGCAAAAGGAATACAAACTAAATCATTAGACTCAGACAAAATTTATGCATTCAAACTGGATTCAATCTCTGTCACATATGATCCTGATGAGGCGCAATATAATGTAAGAAGTACTGAAGGAAACTTATTTGGTCGACGACTTATTTTGGGTACAAATTATGAAACTACGATCCTGATAAGCAACTTGTCACCAAAGGGCTACGTTAATAAAAATTTTTACATTGAATCATCAAAACCTTTCTACAATGTAAATTCTGGTAATTTAACATTCTCAACTGATATTGAAGTCGCCAAGAAGAACGCTAGCTGCAAAAAACAAGTGTATGTATTTGCAAAACTCAATGGACAGGTTTATCAAAACAGCCCATATAATGCTCCAATCAACAGGTTTGATCCAG
>NZ_CP055289.1:0-12103 GCF_013374795.1 Acinetobacter sp. NEB 394
GTATTACTTCATAATATTGAAATCTGTTTACGTAATAGAATACATACAGCTTTAAGCTTAAATATTTCTGAATTAAATAATGATACTCTTTCAGATAACTACAAATGGTATGAATTTTTTGATTTCAACGTACCAGATAAAGATGATCCAACAAAAATGGTTCTAGGTGAAACAGGAAAAGTTGTAGCATCTGCGAAAAGAAAGTTAAGTCAAAAAAGAATGAGAAAAACACCTCAGAATGTGATATCGAATATTGATTTTGGTGCTTGGCGACATATTTTTCAAATTTCTCATTGTAAAAATGGGGAAGTAATAGAATGGGATAAAATTAATCCAAAGATATTTGTGCATTACGGTGATATTAGAAATAGAGAAAAGCGTAAAGTTGTAATGGATCGCTTACGTGAAATTGGCTTACTGAGGAACAGAGTGGCGCATTTAGAACCTGTATGGAAATTCAAAGAAAGGAAAATTGGTAATAGAGTAATTGCAGAACCATCTTCTCCAACACAAATATTTTCTAATCTGAATCAAGAAATTGCCGCAACGGTTAGATTTCTGGGTTGGTTGTGTACGGATACTTATAGTTTTTATATAAAAACAAAATCTTATAAAAATTTGCAAAAATTAATTCAGCATCAAACAATACAGGATTTTGGTCTTTAAAAAGGAAGAGCCACTCATAAGAGTGGCTCTAAAATCTATGCTGACAGACACCACTTAATACGCGCTTGGGAATTAAGCTTGCATGAAAAAACATGCAGGTTCTGAAAGGCTACATATCTAGTATATATGAATAGATGCTAAAGTAAAGTTTAGTTTACAGTTTATAAAAAAGCCCGACATCCTGTTGGGCTTTTCGTATTGGGTGTTTAGGTATAACACTTGTCGGATCTCACGTCCTGATGTAGCGATTAAACCTATAGTTAAGATTCTCCATCTATTATTTAATATAGTTTTCTTCACATTTAATTAAAAACAATAAATTAGATGCTGTTAAGTGAAGTGCATAACTAGCTAAATATTCTGGAACTTCTTTTACTTCAGTACCTTGCCCATGTCCACCTTCTTTATTTCGAATGGTAGCTGCTCCAGTTTCGAGTAATGTACTTATTGAGCAAAATTGGGTTTGAAGGTATTGAGGAATTAAATGATTAGTTAGGCAATTATTAATAAGCTTTTTAGAGTTATCATTTTTATTAAAGTTCCAAGAATGCTTCTTATGGATAGCTTTCATGACACTTTCAAATGCTTTTAGACATTCATTGAGGCATTCCTTATATCGTTGATGTCTATAATGTTCGTGAGCAGCTAGAAATTCAGCAGATGAACCTTGATAGTCTTTATCTTTTCCAAGAAGTTGTAAGGCTGGTTTGACTACTTCAGAATGAATAAATTGTGAATCAACTTTAATTAGCTCACCTTGTTCAAACTGATACCCAACACCAGCTTCTTTAAATCTTATATTTAATTCATCAATTGCACTATCTGGTTCTTGTGAAGAGCAATAGTCATCTGGAGAATCCCTAATAATAATGTGTATAGCCTGAAAACATATTTCAATAATATCTAGGCAATGTTCATAATTTTTTTCGTTTAAGAAAAAATTGAAAAGTGCATCACTATCACTATCATATTTATTTCCAAGAGAAAATTGTCCATATTCTTTGCAGAATATTTTATGGATTTCCTTATAAAGTTCTTGAACTGATGGCTCATGTTTGTCGCCAAAAGAATCTTCTATTATTTGAATGACTTGTACACGTAGCTTATTTGAAATTTCGTTATATTGATAAACGTCGGTTACTTCTCCCCGTAATTTTTTTTGTCTTTTTGAAAACAGTTCAATTGCGCTCAATTTATATATCTCGATTTATGTAATAGCTCATATTGTAATAGCATTTTGTTAGAATTTTTAAAATTAACATAATGGTACTTATACGAAACACACTTTAAAATATCATTGTTTTTCATATAGTTGAAAAATTAACCAACCTAAAAAACCGATTTATAAATAAATCGGTTTTTTATTAAGCAAAGCTGTAACTTTTAGCCAATAAGATTGATTAAAAACATTCTTTTTTGCGTTTTTTCCTGATTTCTCAAGGGTCACAATTCAGAAATAATCCCCAATTTCTGCGGACAACTCTTGGGATAAAATAGGCCAACTTTGTAAGCTAAAACTTACACAGATTTAAGGATTTTGCGGATTGGTAATTCAAGGCATTAATCCTATGATGACTATATAGGGAATAGGATGTTTCCAGAAAAACAAGAATAAAAAAAGTAGCGCAAGGAATGGGCAGCACGAAATCAGCAAGACGAGCAACCCGATATGAAAAAGCCCGACAGGATGTCGGGCTTTTTTATTGCCTTATGATTTTAATTTCACTTTGACTCTACAAGATTTAATGCTATGGTATATATCAATGATATACATCTTGGTTTCGGGAGGTAATTATGGAAATTGCGAAAGTATTTCAAACTGGTCGCAGTCAGGCTGTTCGCTTGCCTAAAGCCTTTCGCTTTAATGGCACGGAAGTGGCCATCAAAAGCTTTGGGCGTGGTGTATTACTCATGCCCATCGACAATCCTTGGGATGTCATGTTAGAAGCCATAAATGAGTTTGAGGTTGGATTCCAATTGGAGCGAGCTGATCAAGGCGAACAGTTCCGTGAGGAGTTCAGATGATTTACCTCTTAGACACAAATATTTGTATCTATGTCATCAACAATAAGCCTCAACACGTTTTTGAGCGCTTTAAGCAATATCAACTCGGCCAGCTTGCGATTTCGAGTATCACGGCATCTGAGCTGGCTTTCGGTGTAGAGAAGTCTGGATCTGAACGCAATAAACAGGCGTTAAACAAGTTTTTGTCACCTTTAGAGATTCTTCCTTACGATGAACAAGCAATTTGGCATTACGCCAAATTACGCCAAGATCTTCAATCCACAGGTAAACCGATTGGCAGCTTAGATATGCTGATCGCTGCTCATGCTTTGGCATTGGATGTTGTATTAGTAACGAACAATACAAAAGAATTTGAACGGATTGATGGTCTGAAGCTAGAGAATTGGGTCTAATCGCTATATCTAGCCCTATGCAGGGCTAGAATTTGCATAAGAGATTTTATGTTAAATGGCCATTTTAACTATGAAACTAATTTAATTTTATACAAGCTGAGTCGTATCAACTTGGACTATAAGTTGAGTATTCAAATAAACATGCGAAAAATTCTTTTAGAAAATTAGGCTTAGCTTATTTATAGATGAAATTAAAACAGACATACACATAGTTACTTTTTTATGGCAACTTAATAAAGCGTTAATTAAAAAATAATGTATATTTTTCTATACAAGAATTTTTAATATCTAACATAATCTTAGCCCGAGCTGTATAATCATTTCCTCTTAATATTTTAACTTTTATTGGATCAGCTTGAAGTTTGTTAAGTGCTTCTAGGTAATCATCTTTAAGTTGTGATGAGGAATATTCTTCATTTTCAAAATTTTTTAATAGACTTGAGTCAAGATTAAACCACTGCTTAGCCCTATTATAGGCAATATCTATTTTTTTTCTATTATAAATAACATCGTCGATAAACTGGTTTTGAAGATGACAAATGTTATTTACTCTTTTATTTACATATTCTTCTTTTTCTTTCAGTAACTTTTCTTTCTGTAATTCTTTAGCTTTAAGCTCGTTAGTCTTTCCTTCACACCCTGCTAGTTGGTAATTTACATCATCATTCAGATATACAATTTTATCATTACTTTTTGCATAGAAACTTTGAAACCCAGTATAACCACCATAAGAGTTTTTAGCATTAACCTGCCCACATACACTTTTCCTTCCTTCTGTATTGATAACAACTTTGATATTACGAAATTGTGCAGATTCGGGATCTTTAAGCAGATCTTTTACATTTTTTTTTGTTTGATCCACCAAATTAGTGTTATCAGCAAAACCAGAAGTACTAGCTATAGTTGTTAATAATAAAATTAATGTAGAAGAAATTTTTTTCATTATGTTAGATAACATGTGATTAATAAAATCTTGATGATATAGTAAATTGCTGAGGTAGTTCAAGAATTAAATCACAATATTCATTTTACTAAAGTAACTAAATTCCGTGATTTTAGATAAAGTGAAGCCTTCAGGAGTTTTGATTTTTTTAATAAAAAACTGATGATGATAAATTGATTTTATATAAATAAGTTGAGTATTAAAAATAAACGTGCGAAAAATTCTTTTAGAAAATTAGGCTTAGCTTGTTTATATATGAAATTAAAACAGACTTACACATGGTTACTTTTTTATGGCAACTTAGGAGTTTTTATGAGCCAAATAGCAGAAAATGAAGATACTCACTATAAAGTGAAAATAGAGTTATTTGAAACAAATCATAACTATTTAGCAGCAATTATGCTAAATCAGGCCAAAATGGCAAAAGAAGAAGATATAGGACATAAATTTAGATGGATTATTCCAGCAATGTCGTTTGCAGTATTTAATATTGAATCGATTTGCAATTTGTATGGAAGTCAATTAGTTAAAAATTGGGAATTACTGGAAAGTTCTAGTTTTTTAGGAAAAGTTTCTTTAGTCAGTGAAAGGCTTGATTTAGAGGTAGATTGGTCTAAAGAGCCTTGGCAGACAATTAAGAAGATGAAAGATTTCAGGAATGCCTTAGTTCATTTAAAACCCAAAAAGACAACTGCTAAATATGTTTATGTAAAAAAAACTATAGATATCGAGTTAGTCCCTCGTTATGCGTTACTTATAGATGGTTATCCATCTAATAATAAAAGTCTTATGTCGTATGTCAGTATTGAAAATATGGAAAAATTTATTAAAGCTGCATCAGATTTAGAACGGTACTGGAGTTGGAGCTGTCATCACAAGAAATATGATATACATCGTTATTCAACTCCTATTACTGAAATTATAAATAGTTAAATATTTGAAAGATGGATGCTTTTTATTTAGTTTTCCTAAAATTAACATAATGCACGTTATACGAAATTGACTTGTTTTTGTGATATAAATCAACTCGATAGTCCCCTGACCTCGGCCCAATATCTCCACATTGGGCTTTTTTATCCATTTTTCATGTTCCACGCCTATTCTTTGATCAAAGTTCCACGCCTTTGCTTAGCTAGACTGAACAATCACCTACAGGTGTTGAGGCTCATTTTATGGTATTAAACTGGAGTTAGTCATACGTCCGTGAGATAGAGATGAAGATTATGATGACCGAAGATGATCAAGAGCGTGAGATTGCCGAAGCCGCAGCGCGTGTGTTGCACGATAGCTTTATCGAAGCTGCTCAAACTGGACCAGTTTTTTATGTTGAAAATGATGTCTTGATGTCGAAATCACCGAATCAACTCCCTGTGGTAATTAAACGTCTGTTTCGTAATTTAGAGCTTTCTAAACGTGTACCTAAGCAAGGAACAGTGAAAATCAGGAAAAAAGACATTAAATGTGGTTTAAGGTAATTTAAACTGCATTTAATGTCATGTTTTTGAGCTTTTCATGAAAAAATCCTCCGATCATTTCGTGATGTTTGGGGTTGAAGAATTACTCCAACAAGTCGGTCAAAATATTAAAACCGCTCGAATCCGCAGGAATATCACGATAAAAGAACTGGCAAACCGGAGTCATGTTGATGAGCGCACCATCAGCCGGTTAGAAAAAGGTGATAGCAGTATTAATTTTAAGAATCTGGTGACCGTGTTAATGATCTTAGGGCTTGAGGACTCGGTGTACGATCTTGCTGATCCAAATCAGGATCAAGTAGGCAAAGCACTAGAATTACAAAAACAGCCTAAGCGTGTACGGAAAATGGATCAACTGAGCGATGATTTCTAAGTATTAGCCATTGGGCAGGAAAAACCGGCTCCAGAAGCCTCTTTTCTCAGGTTCTACGTCCATAACTTCTGGCACAGGAATGCGCTTATTCTCTGTTGGCTCTGGAGTAGTCAATCCATCATGTTTCGGTTTAGTTTCGGATCGAAGATCCGTTGCTATATCTTGGTTAGGTTTCTGATCGGTAAACGTAGTCATATTGGTTTTTGGGGCTTCTAGTAGACGCTGCATTGCCTCAATTTGTTCATCCTTAACGTGTAACTGATCATTCTTAGCTTTTAATTCATCTCGTTGAAACTTCTCACGCTCATGAGCTTGTTCAAGCTGTTTTTGAAGCATGTGAACCTGCTGTTCAAGTAAGTGAACTTCTGACAACTTTCGTGTTTCGGTTGTCTGTGAACTGTTCACATGTTTAGATGGTTCACCAAAGACACGAATGGCTTCAGAAAAATCAATTTTACCATCACTATTCTTGCTTAAATTGCCTTTATTTATTTGTTTATAGACTGCTTGACGAGTCATTCCATAGAGACTTGAAAGCTCAATAACAGATAGTGATTTCATGTTGTCATTTGGGTTGTCTATTATGTGAACCAAGATACATCAAGAAATTGTCAACCGCTACATACACACTCAAGCTTTATCCTTTGAAACCTAAATTTCTAAGATGAGGAGTAAATTGCTTTTGCTGTATTGGATCTCTCAGCATTTCTTTGATTTTTGCAGCCAGAGCATCATAACTTTCTCCTTGAGTGGCTAAATGAGAGAGTTCATGTAGACGAGAAAGTTGATTGCCAAACATATTGATTTGAGCATCTGTTAATTTATAAAACTTCTCTGGCTCACTGTGATGGTTAATGCTTTTGGATTTTTCTTTAAATGAAAACTGAATATGAGTGACTTTACGACCAGTTTTCTTCTGCTCATACTTTACGTTTAAAGGGCTGTATTCATTGATTTGGTCTACAGCCGTGTCAATGACCCATCTTTTTAAATCAGCGAACAGAGGGTATCTTTTGCCGAGTTCTAGCATGGTTCGTAAATTCTCGACAGAGATCTCACGTTTTCCTATGGATCGATATTGGCTTAATAGCTCGTAAATACGTATAGCGTACGCACTACTCATACCAGCTATATCGGATAAGGAATATTTAGTAAATTCACGACTTAAATTAGAAATGAACGGTAAAATTTCTTTAGAGAATCTTAGACCAACAACACTTTTACTTTCTAGAAATCGTATAGATTGAACCCATCGCATTTTTATTGATTCATCGTCAATAGCTAGGTTTATCGACCTCTCGTATAAACGGTTAACACCATCTTTTAGATCTCGATAAGCTGTTTTTTCATGTACACCTAAATTTTTTAAATCATCAACGGTAACTCGATAAATTTCATCATCTGTAATTTCAGCATCCCTACTAATTTTACTGATAGCTGCTAAAACTATACGTTGTTCTGTTGAGCTTAACTGGTATGAAGCTTCAATTACTTGATTTGATTTAACGATTAACTCTTTTTTAGATAAGCTCATTAGTTATACTTTTTAAATAAATTATGAGAACTATAATATTCTCATAGTTGGTAGTCAATCCCTCATAGTTAAGTAGTCAATCCCTCATAGTTAAGTAGTCAATCCCTCATAGTTGGTAGTCAATCCCTCATAGTTAATCTTTAAAACCCTTGCTATATAAGGTATTCAGCTACCTTAAAAGATTTAAAAGATTTAAAAATAATTAAAAAGGCATTTGAAAAATTGCCCTTGGTTTTCGCTACGCTCAAACTCTATTGAATCTCGCTTTCGCTCGATTCGTCGGGGCAATTTTTTGGTCAATATTCCCGTGAATTTGAGAAAAAGCAAAAGCAAGATCAAAAGCAACTCGGAATTCGCTTCGCTCATAAAGTTTTTTTGCTCGCTACGCTCGATCTAGGCTCAATTTTCTACATGTGATTTACGCTTATTTAGGCTGTGAAGCCTAAAAAGCTGTTTTTCAGGGAGTCTAGGTGCGAATTTTGGTGGTTCGCTCGTAGACACTCGCTCTATAAATGCCTTTTAGCGGCTTAAAATGGCGTTTTTTAGCCCGATTACAAAGCTACGTGATGAAATGATGGTTTTTGTTATGAAATGGCTTAAATCGCAAATCAGAGCGAAATAGACACTCACCTCGTTTCGCTACTTTGCCGTAACCGAGGGAGCTATATCTCACTATCGTAGAGTTCACGTTGTTTATCGAATAGAGATGAGTAGGCAAATACTCATGTCATCCTCACAATACGTCGTTTTTTATATAAAAAATGGAAAAAACTCACAGTATGCCTGCTCACATCAATTTTTCTAAATTGCAAATATTCCCTGAGTTAGCAAGAAAACTATCAAACAGATTGGTGATTAACAGGACTGTTGAAATATCACATCATGTTTTTTCATTGAAATTTGCTTAGTCCTGATTTAGATCGGGAGACCAATCCCGATCGATCAGAACACAATGGCGACCAAACCATTTTTAGCTATGTTTTCGCTTTTTTAGATAACAACATAAAACCGACTCAAACTTTCGGAAACACATCTACATCAAGGATGCAGATTTTAAGACTCCCTTTACCTAATCGCACTGCCAATGCAACTAGAGTTCGCCTTGTGTTTTAGCAGTCAACAACCTGCCACGATTTCACCGTAAACGGCTTATACGCCCTAATCATCGTCTCTCCCTCTCCATGCCTTGCCGTAACAACTCAATGTCTAACAGCATGGAGATTCCCAAGTTATTTCTAACGATCTTAGCGATTAGAACGCCAATGCCCTTTTGTCTATCGATACTTCCGGTTTCCCCTCACCGCGGTTCCTTGGAATCACGAGGATATGATCTAAAGACAAAATCTGAGCGTATGGCTCTTAATCTACACGTGTCTGGGGTTTATGCTTCCCCATGTATACTGTTTAAGCTATCCGTTGACCCTTCTTGCTTGATGTAATCTTACTCAAAGGTGCCGCTGCTTCCAGATTTCTCCTCAGCTAGCCTGTAACATTGCTGTTACCTCAAACGCCATCAGTTGTGCCAATGAGCTGCGCACCCCTTGTATTTCTACAAGTGCATTTGCCGCAACACATTGCCGTTATTAACGAATCTTAACGTCCTGTCGGATTCTCACGGTAATCGTTAAAACAGGGTTTCGATGCAAGCATCTAGCTAGGCTATATCTAACCTAACGACCACTTCCCCGACTGAAAAACAGTCAGTTTATAGGCTCCCGTGTCCTTGTCGCCCAACCCCGTTTGCACGGATTGGATCGAAAACGAGTATTACAACTCGCTAGCGCCCATCAGATCGTACCGAACGCCCCTTCGGGAGTAGTACGCTCAATCGGTCAGTCGGGGATGGCTAATCCGCGACCGTGCGCTATCTAAAAAAACATGGCTTTAAGCAGGCTGTCGCCTGCTCAAAATCGTAAAAACGAAATGGTCAGGCAGTTGGTCAGACTGCTTTCAGTCAATGAATATCCCGACTATAAACCAAACAAAAAGAGGCGTAAATTCCGTCACCTAGGAACCACTTAATTGCACAATGACAAATTGTGTCAATTAAGTCCGACCAATGCCGAAGGCATTGGTAAACGTGGCTTTGCCACTACAAGCCTTATAAAATAAGGCTTTCATTGAAAATAAATATTGCTTGATGACAATGAAGTTTTTAGAATATTGTTTAATGACAATTTTATAAATATTGCTTGGTGACAATAAAATGATTCATTACAGCCCGAATAGCAGATATACCGCCCAAAAAATTGTAGATAAGGTATCGAATGGTGCGTATTTTTATAGTCACTTTTCTGTTGAAAGTGATGAGATGCTATTGGCAGATAAGATTCAGAATATTATTCAAAAATTAACTCAAAAATATGCTTTGGATTTAAGTCCCCGACAAAGAACTTATCGTTTAAACAGCAAAAATGAACCTATTGCAGATTTGATTGTGCAAAAGCGATTTGATCTGGACACTTGGGATTTCTGGTTGCTTGTGACTACTCCGAAAAGTCATGAATACAATGCGCTTAAAGAAGATGGAGAGTTAAAGAAAATTGCGAAGCAGCGTGTCTCGGAAGTTGAAACAACGTGGAATCGTGAAGAAGAACGAGCGCAGGTTGCTTTAATTCAGGCGTATTTTCAAGATCATGAGAAATTCAAATTTGTACTGCAAAAGCCATTTTTAAAACTGGCATTTGGGCAAGGAAAATTTGTGGAACTGGTGCGTTTATCTCACTCCAGTAAAAAGTCAAAAACCTATGCAGCGACTGAAAAAAGTGCCAAAAATTACACATGGACATGGCGATACGATGAGCCAACCGTTCAATTGCTTAAGAAGAAATATGTTGGAATCATGAATACCCTGATTTCTAACAAGGATAAGAGTGTTGGGATGAATGCGCTGAAAGACTTCTATGATGATCTCAAGCGTTATTCGGTCTTCAAGGGCAATCGCCATCAGATCGGGAAGTTATTCGTGGAGGCGGTAAGTTATCATTATAAAAAAACCAAACATGATTTTAGGAAAGCCGACTATTACGTTGCGCTTGAACTCAATTACCTTCCCCGAATGCAAAACTATGCGGATCATTTCACTCAGTATATTTTGATGCGGAGAGTACATGAGTTTGCAGATGTGGTTTTGAATAAGGATGCTGTTCATCCAGATACCTACAATGATCTTCTTAACGAGTATCTTGTTTGAGGCACTTACCCTTAGATCGTAAATAAAGCACAGATGGTTAAGATCAAAGGCAGTGCTGCACTCGCCATAAACCTTTGGGTTTTTGTGTTTAAATCCACTGTGTATTTTTTTGAATATTGCTTATATTTCAGGGTGAAGTACAGGCTTGAAACAAAGCACGCGATGAGGAAACTCAGCATTAACGCCATGCGATAAAGGTCAATACTGAGGTCCGTGCCTGCGGTAAATTTCTGGAATTGGTAGTAGTTGCTGCCCATGAGGAAAATTAGGCATAACAGTCCTAGCCCCATGGCGTTGTATTCCGGTTTTTTGTTGTGATCTCGGTATAAAAACTTAGTGATGAGCATGCTTAAAGCAAGGAAAAGTGGGATCAGAATGACCGTGAAGCCGATTAATAAATTACTGAATAGCCATGATTTAAGGTCTGGATTGTTTCGAAATTGGTAAATATTCAGAAATGGGAAAAACACCACGGGAAAGAAGTACATATAGGACAGCTTAGACGAGTCCATATTTTTAATTTTCATCATGAGGGATCAGGGTCCGAGCTGTCGTTAGGCTGATTCTAGCGGTTGTTTTGGCATGTCATGTTTTCTATTGTGTTATAATCGCATTCAAATGTAACACATTGGAGTTAAAGCCATGACAGAAGCGACTTTCACATTCCGCGTAGAGGAATCTTTGAAGAAAGAATTTTCGAGTTTTGCGAAGGATATGGACCGTAGCGGAGCGCAATTACTGCGTGACTTCATGCGTGATTTTGTGAAGAAGCAACAAGAAGCTGCATCTTATGATGAGTGGTTTAAGAAGCAGGTCCAGATCGGCTTAGATGAAGCCAATGCTGGTAAGTTAATTCCACATGAGGAAGTAAAGGCAGAGTTTGCTGCTAGACGTGCTGCAACATTGGCAAAACTGGCTGCAAAGAATGAAGATTGAATGGACGGAAACAGCTCGTCAGGATCGTAGAAATATCTATGATTATCTTGATGAGCATAACCCTATAGCAGCTATTGAAATTGATGATTTAATTGAAGAAAAAACTGATTTACTTGTTGATCATGTGTTGATGGGGCGAAGCGGTCGAGAGAAAGGCACACGAGAGTTAGTGCTTCATCCGCACTATGTTGTGGTGTATGACGTTAAAGACACGGTTCGTATTTTAAGAGTTTTGCATACATCGCAGCAGTGGGGGTAACTGACATAGACATCAAAATATCAAACTGTCTGCTAATAAAATAGCAAATATATATATTCTAAAAGAGGGTCTTTTTATTTGGGACTTACAACTGAATTTCAGGTAAACATAAGTTTAGTTGATGAAGTTTATACCTTTAAAATTATTGTAATATAAGGAAATTTTTTATTAAAAACTTACTATGTCTTTAGTAGATGCTATCAGTTCCCCTAGATTAAATACATATAAAACAAGCTTTAACTGTAATTTCGATAATGATGCGCTTAAGTATTACTATTGGAATCAGGCTATCTCAGCAGAAATATAT
>NZ_CP055290.1:0-10333 GCF_013374795.1 Acinetobacter sp. NEB 394
GTTCGAGTGATGTAGTGAAAGCGCTCTTTGGCCGTTCTAGGCTTGTTATTTTTACCACCTTTTTGGGGCGGATTTTTACTGTTGTGTTCAAGATTACAGAAGAACATATTTGCGTCTAGCCCTCACGTTATTTTTGATGTTGTAACGACACTTTTTTTGCAGCAACACACATTTTTGATGTTGTAACGGTAGATCGCTATTGCAGAAACAAATGTCAAAAATGCAGCAACAGTACTCTGATAGATACAAATCAATAACTTACGTCTCTAATGGCCTGCGGAGCACGAGGAGAAGTGTTTCTAATTCGATATAATTGCGTTAGTAATTATATCGAATTAGAAACACGGAAACGAGCTTAAAGATTTAAATAAATGTTCTCACATTAATTTAAATCTTTTCCCGTGATGGCATATGCTAGACTGAAGCATCAGAATTACACCTATTTTCGAATGGAGCATAGATGGCCACACGCGGAAGACCAGCAAAAATACTCACAACAACTGACCTAGTAGAATTAGAAAAATTTCTCGCAGATTTACCATATCTAAAGAAAAATCAGAACCTAGCAATCTCGCTTCTTCACAGCAAAGAATTTTCAGAGTTAGATGAAAAAGACCTCAGCCTTTTAAAAATAGTTCACCGTGAAAAAATTCAGTTTCAACAAAGACAGGCGATGATCACTCAAATCCAAATTAAACAAAGAAACCAACAGCAACTATTGGCAAACGAAATAGAAATTTTGCAACTACTTGAACAAGAGCAAGACCAGGACACATTCTTTCGCTTAGATCGAGCACTAGAGTCTTACCAAAAAATAGAAAAAGCAGCTCTAGAAAACCGGATCCGTTTAGAGAACGAACATAAACGCGATATTTTGAATAAAACCAACAAAAAACAGACGGAAGCTCAAAAGAAGCGGAATGCTGAAAATCAACTTAAATATGCGTTAGGGGGAATAATTTTATCGATTTGGAAACATGCCGAATGGGACATTGATCCAAATAATTTAAAAACAGTGGAAAATAGAATTAAGAGTAGTTTTCTTTCGAAATCCAAAATACAAAAAAGTGCGCTTTACAAAGAAGCCTTCGCAATGACACAAGACCACCAAGAGGCCCAAAAGCTCTTCTTTCTTGCACTAGAGAAACTCCCAACCTACAACATCCAGCAGGAAGACTTCCATAAGGTATTGCTAAAAAAGGTGCGAGAATCGCAATAAATGCTCATTTCAGCGCAATTTAGACTTAAACCATACAAACCTTGGTCTTAAATCCAATCATCGCTCAAAACGCAAATGATGGCTTTATAGAACCCATAAAAATAACCCATCGCCTTTTATGCTTTTAATACCTAATAGGTATCAAAAGAGCGAGTGTCTACGAGCGAACCCCTAAAATTCGCGCCTAGACTCCTTGAAAAACCGTTTTTTTAGGCTGTGAAGCCTAAAAGAACCTAGATCAAATGCTGAAAATGGCGCCTAGATCGAGCGTAGCGAGTAAAAAAGCTTTATGAGCGAAGCGAATTCCGAGTTGCTTTTGATCTTGCTTTTTCTCAAAGTCATAAAGGTATGAGCTAAAAAATTGCCCCTCGAATCGAGCGTAAGCGAGATTCAATAGAGTTTGAGCGTAGCGAAAACCAAGGGCAATTTTTCTTTGCCAGGGCTTTTAATTATTTTTAAGATTTTAAATACTTTTAACTATCCTTAAAGCCTTTATTTAAAAGGCTTTCAGAGCTTATATCCCCACGTTTAGTTACCTATATCCCCACGTTTAGTTACCTATATCCCCACGTTTAGTTACCTATATCCCCACGTTTAGTTACCACTTCCCCACGTTTAGTTACCTATATATATTCATTAAAATCCCCCAAAATAAATATTTGTGGTTATACCCACATTGATATAATCTGTGGGTATAAGAACTTTTAATCAAACTTATGTCAAAAGAATTAGTTGTAAAAACAAATCGCTTAAATCAAGCCTTTCAGACTTTGTCCTTATCAGAGTTTCATATTGTTCAACTAGCTATTGTTGATGCAAGACATACCGGTACAGGCCTTAGCACGGATACCCCATTGCGAATAGATGCTTTGAGATATGCTGAAATTTTCGGAACAACGAGACAGAATGCTTATCAGCGAATGAAGGAAGCTGAAGACTCTTTATTTAATCGCAGATTTAGTTTCTTTGATGAAGATGGAAAACTTGTAAAAAGTAGATGGATTCAGCAAGTAAAATATTTAGATGATGAAGGTGCTATTGAACTAGTTTTTACACTAGCGGTTGTACAAGGCATTAGTAAAATTGATGGAATAAAGGATTTCTTTACTCAATATCTACTAAGCCAAACAGCACAACTAAATAGTACCTACTCAGCAAGACTATACGAGTTACTTATTCAATGGAAAGCTGTTGGTAAAACGCCAGTATTTGAGCTAGAGACCTTTAGAGAACAGCTTGGGATTGGTGTTAATGAATATAAGCGTATGGATCACTTCAAAACTAGAGTTCTTGATTTAGCTATTACAGAAATTAGTGAAAAAACAGATATTGAAGCTACTTATCTACAGCATAAAAAGGGACGATCTATATCAGGATTTTCTTTTTCATTTACACAGAAAAAATCTAAAAATACATCAAACGAAAATCTAAAAAATTCCGAAAATTTAGATCTCTTTTCAAAAAAAATGACCGATGCACAACGTCACCTTTTTGCTAATAAACTTTCTGAACTTCCAGACATGAATAAATATTCTCAAGGTACAGAAAGCTACCCACAATTTGCAGTTCGAATTGCTGAAATGCTACAAGATAAAGAGAAATTTGAAGAACTTCTGCCATATCTTAAAAAAGTAGGATTTAGCACAAAATAAACTTCATGTTCAGGTAGGATGTTCATCTAAACATCCTTGTACATGCACTGAGGGATTACATTGAACACAACAAAATTCAGCGTTATGGACGCGAGTAAAGCTTTTAAAAAGTCTCGAACAACAATATACGAAGCTATAAAAACTGGTGAATTATCAAGGGATCATGATGGACTCATAGATTTATCTGAACTTATCAGAGTTTATGGAAATCCTATCGGTGTTCAGTCCAGTACACGTACTGAACACGCCCATAAGGATGTACACGTACATGTTCAATCTGAGATTGAACATGTATTGAAAGATCAGATTTCTCTACTCAAAAATCAGTTAGATCTAGCCAACCAAAGAGAAAAGTCTTTGATGCAGCATATAGAAGATTTGACCCACAGAATTGAGTTTAAAGGTCAGCTTGAACAATCAAAGACAGAGCTAGATGAACGTAAAGTTACTACTCATTCTGAAATGACAGGAAATTCTCGACCAGAACCAGAGCCGAAACATGACGGATTGACTACTCCGGTCGAAGCAGAAAATAAGCGGATTCCAGTACCGGAGCACATTGAACACGAACCGGAAAAAAGGGGCTTTTGGAGCCGTTTTTTTAGACCCTATGATTAACCACGATTGTTTAACTAATATGAACAAAGTCGTGAAACATTGATCAAAGAATAGGCGTGGAACGTGAAAAATCATAAAAAAAACCCATCTTGGGGAAGATGGGCTATAAACTAGAAACTACAGCATTGATTTCTATAGATAATTATAACGCATTTCGTATAAGGTGTATTATGTTAATTTTAGAAATTATTAACTTAATAGAACCACTTGTATTCAGCTCAAATGTCGTAAAGGGAAAGTATTGTGAAAGAATTAGAATTATTTGATCATGTTGTTTTGAATAAAAGTAATATCCGTTTAATTCCCTTATCTTTTGAACATGAAAGTGGGCTTATGGAAGCATGTAAAGATGGTCAGCTATGGAAGTTAAGAGTGACATCAACACCACATTATTCTGAGGTTCATCAATATATTGAAACAGCTCTAATACAAAAACAGGAAGGTACACGTTATCCATTTGTTGTCATTGAAGAAAACTCTGGGAAAATTCTAGGTACAACTAGTTATCATGATGTTCTTTTGAACGTGAAACGCTTAGAAATAGGTTATACCTGGTATGCAAAATCAGTGCAGCGTACGCATGTCAATACGACATGTAAGTTGCTATTACTACAATTTGCTTTTGAACAGTTAAATATTGAGACGGTTGGACTTCGCACTGATATTTTTAATATTAAAAGTCAGCGAGCAATTGAAAGATTGGGCGCAAAAAAGGATGGGATAATTAGAGGTCATGCTTTACGTAAAGATGGTACAACTCGAGATACCGTAATGTACAGTATTATCAAAAGTGAATGGACTAACATAAAAGCACATCTAATTGATTTATTAGATAATTATTAACTATAAGATTTTATTACACTAATACATTAGGATTATGATTTAACATAAAAACTCTTATTCGCAATTATAAAAACTGGAATTTTCCACCAATTCACCATCCATTTAACATAATGGGCGTTATACGAAACGCATATAAAAATAGTTTTATATTTCAAAAAGTTATGCTATAAAAAATCGGGGACGCAAACCCGAAAAGCCGACTTGGAAACAAGTCGGCTTTTTTATGAGCGGTTTTGGAATGTTTTGCCAATAATTTTGACTAAAAATTACGCTTCTCAACTTGAGTGATACAATTTTATGATACATTATTGTATATACAAATTTGAATGTTTTTTATGGAACAGTATTTCGAATGGGATGAGGCAAAGAATCGAAAGAATCAGAAAAAGCACGATGTCTCTTTCGAAACTGCAAGCCTTGTCTTTGATGATCCTCTAAGGATCTCAATCCAAAACAGACACACCGATGGCGAAGAACGTTGGCAGACCATTGGAAAAGTAAAAGGCGTACTAATGCTCTTAGTAGCTCACACCATCTTTGATGAAGATGACTGTGAAATCATACGAATCATTAGTGCAAGGCAAGTCACTAAAGCGGAGCGAAATAAATATGAGCATGGTTAGATACTCACGCAAAGAGCTGAATGAGAAATTTGGTGAGAAGCAAGATGCTGAAATTCAACGCTTGCTTGCTAAAGGCACTGTTCCTGATGATCAGCTAAATCTATCAGATATTCCTGAAATTACAGACTGGAGCAATGCTGTACGCCATAATCAGTTCTACCGTCCAGTGAAGCAACAGACTTCCATTCGTTTAGATGCTGACGTACTTGCATGGTTCAAAGCACAAGGTAAAGGTTATCAGACACGCATGAATGAAATCTTGCGGGATGCCATGCTCAAAGAATTAAAAAATCATCAGTAAAAATGGGAGCTTAGGCTCCCATTTTTGGCTTCGTATAACGTGTATTATGTTAATTTTAGCGAAACTTTAGTATTAGAAAGAGCTTAGTAATTCACTCAAATGTGTAGATATTAATAAAATACATGGTACTAAATTAACTTTATACTATGCATTTTTTGCACCTGTTGACAGCAAATTTTAGCATATGATTATATGTGCACATCCATTAGATATAGTTATCTTGATTTTCTTCAAAAGTATTGCTATTGATAAGATAAATTTTATTGAACTGCTTGAGCTAAAAATGACTAAAATATTTTCAGATGATTACAATGAATTTGTTTTTCCAGAGGAATTTACATTTACTAATGGTGAAACTGTTAACACAGATGATATTAGCATCCAGCCAGTTAGAGATGAGGAAGAAAATAGAATACTAGCTTTCAATGTAAGTACAGATTTAGAAGGGGCTGGAACAGTTTCTAATCATCTTATTGTTCAACCTTTTAATGAAATTCAGGTTGGTTTAGGTCGTTATGATGAAGATCCAGATGAATATGAGCATCCTGATGATTCTTCTTATGATACTGTTGAATATGTTTCAGATGAAACTACTGCACAAATTGAAATCAATGATATTGAAGAATATTAGATCAAAATCCAGGTTCTAATTTTTGAAAAATTATTAATAAAAATGGGAGCTTAAGCTCCCATTTTTATTAATAATTATGTTAATTTGAAAATTTCTATACAATCAACATAAGAGTTTAAATATGCAGAAAAAAATAGAGTCTCTTATTTTTTCCTCATAATAGAGTTAAATTTTTTAAAATACTTTTGAAAGATAGTATTATTATTCAAGCCATATTGATTCAATTCACTCGTTATTTCTTGAGCTGTATTTTTAGATTCCCTGATAATATGTTCATAGAATCTTATGAGGACATCCAGGAGTTCTAAAGTTCTTAACTCATTGATAACAACTGTATCTTCTAAATAGTGAGCGTCTCTATCAAAAAATGTAACGTTAGTTAAAGTAGTTGGTATTATATTTGCCATAGGTGGATAATTTTTCTGTGCCCACTGACAACTATCACTCAGTTGCCCTGAGTCGGTTTTATGTAATGATTCAACCTGATTATGTTTTATCTCTATTACATAAACACTATTATCTAAATACCAACATACATCAGGACCTTCTTTATATTCCTTTTCAGGATTTATTGAATCAGCGCCTAAGAAGTATCCTAATAGTTTGAAGTTATTTTCTACTTTACTACTTTTAACGTCCTCAAATCCAAAATCAGACTTAATCTTTTGTAGTTGTATCAAAATACCTTCCAAATTATTGTAATCTTTTATAATTTTTTCAATATTTATTGCAGAGTTTGTTGGTTCTTTAAAAAGCTTTCTTGGGTAAACTGTTAATGGTCGAATAGCTCTAGGATATAATTGTATAGCCCTATTTTGAATTTTCATACTTTCCAATTCATCAGTAAAATTTACAATACGAGCAAAGTTTTCTAACATTTTCCCCTTATACTTTGAATCAGATAACAAATTAATAGCATTGTTAAATATTTCTGTTGAAAGATGAAATTGATTTATATAGGCATCCTCATAAAATTTACGTTCTGCATAAGCCAAATTTAGTAATTTTTCATCATATGAAAATTCAGTTTTTTTAACCTTTTTCATTTCAGATTGATAACCATTCTTCCAAGCTAGATCTCGACTCAAACAGCTCGCGATAGTCTTTTTAATGTTTTCTATCGGATCTTTTTGGTTTTTAGCAATTTGTTTACTAACTCTAATACCTAAATCTAACTGACAATTTGTTTCTGGACTTAATGCCGTTCTACAGTCTTTATGAGCAATAAATGAACTTAAATCACTACCAACTAAGAGTATTACTGAATAATCAACATGAGAACGTACAGCTCTTCCCATACCTTGTTCTAGTCTAAATATATTTTTTCCACCGAATCCAGTTATATTGCCTAAACATTCAGTATCATAATTATCAACTATACTTTCTCCAAAAGGTATTTCATCTATCACTAATATTCGACACAAGTCATCTGCAAGATCTAATCCTTCAAACCTTTGTGCCATTACATAGAAACCTGATTTATTTATTTGTGAACTTAAATCTGATAAAGCTTCATTAATATTTTCACTATTTAAGAAAATTGCCCCTTCATTAACCCAAACTTCTGCTTGATTTATAGATGATGTAAGCACAAAAACTGTCGTTTGTTTACTTAAATCAGCACAAAGACCAATCACTTTATTTTTATCTAAATCTGGCGAGATAATAGATGGTACAAGGATCATACGTTCACCTGTACCTTTATCCGATGTGGGTGCAACCATATTCTTAACAATATCTTTTTCTAGCCCTAAAAATCTAATAAAATTATCTGAATCAGAAAAAGTCGCAGACATAAATAGCTTATGCTTAGATTCATAATATGGAGTTATACTTTTAATATTTAAAATATTTGGTGAAATTTCAAAATTTGCCTGACTAAATATACATCTACAAAAATTTAGCTCATTTTTAATAAGAGGATAATTAAACTTCAAACTTTTATGATCTTTATGTTTATTTAATAACTTAGAAATTTCTTCTATTTTTGATTGCCATATCCAATAAGGGACTTCAAAAGGTTTACCATCAGTTTCAAATTCAAGCCATTGTATACCTAAATGTTTTTTACATGATCCCTTTATAATAGATAATAATTCAGTATAAATTTCTCCCGATGAAATAATAGAAAATTGTTTTTTAATGATATCCATACCTGTATGAGCATCATCAAAAACAATGGCAGAAGGTTGGATCCCATATGTCTTAAAAGTACTAAACCCATTAAATAGCTTTTCATATGTTGAGACAATAATTTCATCACCACACATAGCTTCTGGACTTACCGTTCTATGTCCTTTTGAGTAAAGAGTTGATTGTATCCCTAACTTTGTAGCTTCTGCTATTACTTGCTCGGCTAATTGTAAAGTTGGAACCAAAAACAGAACTGGTTCATTATATTTTTGAGCATAATATTTTAAGTAGAGTAAACCGATTGTTGTTTTTCCAGAACCAGTACTAAGTTTAAGGATAACTCCTTGTTCGTCTAATTTAGAATCTAAAATATCAATACACTCTTGTTGTATAACCCGCAGTGAGCTATGAGAACTTTTTGCATCTAATGAATTATACAATTCATTAATATTATTAATTTTAATAGGGTCATTATCTAAAAATATTTCATCGAAAAAAGACATTTTCACTTCCAATTTGTTTTGTAAAATTGATTTATTATATTGAAAATAAAGTTTTTTTAGTGTTTTTAATAAAATTAAATAGATACTTTTCTGACCACTACCTTCAGATTCATTTAACATAAAATCTCTTCTACGAAATGCACGTGTTAGAACCCAATTAAATCTTTAATTGGGTTCACATCAAATACTCTATTGATCACGATAAGCTCGAACTTTCTCAAAAATTGGATAAAAGTCCAGACCATCATCCTTCATATCTGAAATTATGACCGCAATTACTGCAATCGTAGTGGGCACTTTACCGTTCTTTTTATAGTTGGTAATGGAGTTCGCGTTCATATCTAAAAGCGCTGCAAATTCTTTAATAGAAAGGCCAGACTTACCTATAAGTCTTTGAAATTCTTCGTAAGGCATAGTTTAAAAAGCAGAATTGTTCTGATGGAAAAGTATAGCACAGATCATTTATTTACATTTAAACACATAAATAATGTGATTAACACACTATTTATGTGTTTAAATGCTCCCATATCCTTCTTTCAGGACATATGAAGAAGGTACCTTTAATTATTTATCCTTAAAATGAGGCATTACTATGGGTAATTTAAACTTGATCAATCATCTATATCTTTCTGAAAACGGTAGAAAAATTGGAACACAGCTAATTAAAGATTTCTCAATTAATAGATCTTACAATCTGGGGTTATTTTTAAACGTCAATAAATGCTTTGATGATCGAGAAGCAACGCTGGTATGGACGCAGCATTATCTTGATCAACATATAGATGATGATTACGAAGACGTTAAACGCGCTTTTTTAGCATTCTTTCCTGATGGAGCATTTATGCAATTTTGAGACTGTTAATTGAATAGCTAGACTCCCTGAATGGTCCTTTTAAAGGACCATTACACAATTTACAGTCCTACAGTCAGTTTACCTGACACAGATTTTTGTACGCTCTATCAAAATCCAAAACGAGGACCATCAAATCCTTTCGTTTTTTCTTGTGTCTGTTTCTGCTTTTCTTGCTCTAGTAACTTTTGCTTATTCAATTCTACCTCATAGTAGGGTTTGTACAGCTCATAACGATTTTCAGCTCTCAACCGATTAATTTCTACAATCATGTCCTGTTTTTGCTGATAGCGAACTGGATCACTTTCTTTGGCAAACCGCAGTGCCTTATTCATCATCGGCACATCTTGCAGATTAGTATCGTATTTTTTATTGTAATCCTCATTGGATAGACAACTCACCTCATTCGGAACCTCTACCTTTAGCCCTCTAATTTCAAGCACTTTGGTCGGTGCATAACGCTGTAAGCTGTCATTAATGAGTTCTTCAGTTTTTTGTCGGTACAACTGCAATTGTGCTTTGCCCATCCCTAATACATCGGCTGTTAATTTCTGAGCGCCCCCTTTCTCTGGCTGTTCAGGGTTATAACGCTTAAAAAACTGCTCAGGTGTTCGCTCTATTCCATCCACATGGCGTTCACTATAAATCAGATGCAAATGGGGTTGTTCTTGACCACCTAGACTACCAACATGATGATGGATAGCACAGCTATAAGGATATTGATAACGGTCAGCAAACTCTTGAATAAACTGCTCTGCCAATTCGATACGTTGTTCCGATGTAAGCTCTTTTGGTAATGCCACCACCAAACTTGAACAGACTCGACCATTTTTGCGTTCATACAGATCCGAGGCCTGCCAAAATTCTTCCGGATTCCCCTCGGCAAAGCTCGGCATATTACCTGAGCAAACAAACTCAAGTTGTTCATGAACATGATCTTTATGTTGTGCAAATTGTGCA
>NZ_CP055291.1:0-8955 GCF_013374795.1 Acinetobacter sp. NEB 394
TACAGAAAGTGGCGCAGTGGATAATTTAAGTCTGGAAATGCTGCTGATGCTTCGGGCAATGGCTAAGCCTGAACAGTTAAAAATGGCACATGCTCGGATGCGCGAGAAGGATTTTCCTATTCTCAATTTGCAGGATTACTAATCTCCAGATCAGATCCATCTCATAGGATTCATTTCAACGGAATTAAATATGGCTATTTTTCTGGTTCGACATGCTGAAAGTGAAGCGAATATCAATGGAAAGACGCTTTCTCATGCTTCAATTGCTTTAAGTGAGCATGGTCATAGACAGGCTCAGGATTTATGCTCCAAACTGCCTGTAATCGATCATGTGATCGTGTCGAAGTATTTGCGGACTCAGCAGACCGCAGCGCCAATATTGGAAAAATACGGCCTTTCATTAGAGGTTGATGAGCATTTACATGAGTTCAGCTACTTGTCAGAGCGTAAGTGTGCCAATACCAATCTGAATGACCGTAAGGCATGGGTAAATGCGTACTGGGAGAAAATGGATTATCAGCACAGGGATGCTGACGATGCAGAGTCTTTTGAGAATCTGTATCTTCGGGTACAGGCTTTTCAGGAAAAGCTAAAGATCTTGACCCCTCACTATGTGAAGAAGAATCTGGCTGTATTCAGTCATGGACAGTTTCTACAGCTTCTCATTATGCAGATCCAGCAGCCCAGATCTCTTACCAAGGAATTGATGCAGCAGTTTAGATCGGACTTGGTTCGCCAGCCGATCAGAAATACTGAGGTTTTCACCTACTGAACAGAATTTCGTATATGAGATTTTATGTTAAATAAAAAGATAGCTTGATGACTATCTTTTTATTTAACAATCATAGCTATAGCTCTAAAGTTAAAGAAGTGTGCTCTGAAATTTTACTTTGTAATAGAGCGATTAAAGCCTCTAACTCTACTTTTGCTTCAGTTTTTAAACCAAGGCAAACCCCTATACCATCAGCATCTGTACTTAGTCTTTTACTCAGAGAGATCATGAAATCTTGTTTCGAGTTATCATTTTTAAGCTGATACGCATGTAAATGGAATGAGTCAGCAATATCAACATTCTCGTTTAGATGATCAAATGAGAATTCTTTTTTCATATAGTCTAATAGTACATCTTGAATGACGAGTACCATCTTTTTATTAATATGTTCGAAAGTTTCTACCTTATGGTGCATTTGAACGAGAATGGTTTTAGCTGTCATTTTCCAATTCATGCCAAAAGGTTTTTTCTCGACTTCAGTGTTAGCATCAATAATTTTTAGTTCTTTCAACAAGTTTTGACGTTCTGGCCAAATCGTTCCTGTAGTATCTAATGTTTGTAATTCAATACCTACAAAGTCTTTAACTTTTCCATCTTTTGCAGAAATAAGAAAAAAATCTACATTCCCCCCAGGAATCTTAACTTCTGGTACTAAATGCAATTCATTGCCAGGTGTGTGACCCGTGAGCAAATGAAGACAGTCTATAAATATCTGCTTTCTTTCTAGAAGGCGATTAGGGCAAATAATAGTTGATACTTTTTCTGCCTTTTTATCTATAGGACTAGAATATTGTAAGGTGCATGTTCCTATAGCAATAGAGGGATCTGACTTTCTTGTTTTATAACACTTTTTTTTAGAATAAGGACATGTCTGATCTGCTATGGCTTTAATTAAATCACTCGGCTCATGAGTAGTTTTCAAACCAAAAATTTCTACAATTTTACTCATTAATTACTCTACGTATTGCTGTATCTAGATAGCTTTTTGAAATATCTATACCAATAGATTTTCTATTCAAAATTTTAGCTGCTATACAGGTGGTTCCTGTTCCTACAAATGGATCTAAAACGATTCCATCATTTGGACAGGTAGCTAAAATAGGAATTCTACATAGATCAATTGGATAAGGAGCAAAATGCTCTTTATTTTTTGAAAAACTTTCAGGCAAAATTTCCCATACATCGTTAGGTTTACTGCCATCAGGGTGGTATTTAAGAAAATAAAAGCCTTTTGTTAATAACTCTTTAGCACGACCAGATACTTTATCACTGTTAGAATGAGTCGTACGGTTAGCACCTCGTATTACCATGCGAAAATCTGAATACTTTCCATCTTGTATCGACTTCAGCATTTCTTCTAATGCTTTAAAAGCATTATTTTTTTCTTCCTCGCTGAGTTCCGTTGATAACTCAATTTTTCTTTTATACTTAACTCCTGACACTCCAGTAGCCGAGACGATACTGCCATTTACTACCTTACTTTGTCTTGGTTTTGATCTGATTGCATCAGTACTATAAAAATAGTTAGCAGGATCTTTAACAAAGTGAAAAATGGTTTCATGAACATTCCCTAACTTATCTTTAGAGTTATCCATTCCACCTTTAACCTTGTTCCAAATTACTTCATTACGAAGAACCCAATTTTGTTCATCAATTAATTTAAATGCGAATCTCCAAGGCATACCTAAAAGATGTTTATTTTTATATACATCTCCTAGATTTAGCCAAAAAGAACCTGTTGGTTTTAGAACCCGTTTCAGTTCACTTGTAATCTGTAATAGGTTGTTAAAGAAATCATCTAAAGTTTTTTCAAGACCTATACCACCATTTTCATATTCTCTTTGGCTCCAATATGGAGGTGAGGTAATGATTGTATCTACTGATTCATCGGGAATTTGTTTTAGGACATCTAGGCAATCACCTAATAAAAATAATGGATTAGTGTCATCATTCTTTTTATATTCCTCAACTTTAGGCCCAAAGTTATCTCCAATGATGGGAATCTCTTGAAAAAATAGATCGGGATTTTGAGGGAAATTCATAACAAATTACATATTAGGAGAACATAAGTATTGTAGGTGATTTTGGGATAGTTTAGAGACTATTATTGATGGGAATAAGACCATTCAGATATTGAGAGTTTTGGCATGATTACAGAAGAATTCAATACAGTTAGAGCATTTCTAGAAAAAATGTTAGAACAAAACCCAGACCATAAGGGGTTTTTAGACGCTTATGTCAAACTTATAGAAGCTAAAAGTAAGTTTGACCTAGAGACGAATAAGGCAATAATTGAAAAAGAAATACGTCACTCAGAGTTAAACTATGACTTATTGAAAACCCAAGACACTAATAATGCTAATGTTCATATGAATCAAAATACGAACTGGGCTGATGTAAATAAAACGTTTAATTCCAATTATCATCAGACACAACAAGGCTATCACAATCAAGCATTTGGTCTAATGAATAATGCACTTACGAATAGAGACCTTTTGAGATAGTGAGATTTATAGACTCTTATTGGAGGAGGAGATAAACCTTATCTCCCCTTTTACTTTGCATAATAGTCATTCTTTAGGGATTTATACTATATTTTTATTTTCTAATATTCAGTGAATAATCATCGTCTTGTTGTCTGCGCTTTAGTCTATATTCATCATCTTGTTTTTTCGATTCGAGTTCAGAATTATCTCCTTGTTTTCTACGTTCGAGGCGGTAATCATTGTCTGCTTGCTCCATCTTCAAATTATTTTCTAAATGAGCTTTTTCTAATTCTATTAATTTATTGATGAAATCTAACTTCTTGTCTATTAATAATACTTTATTCTCAAATACATCCGTTTCATCGATCAATTTATCTAAAAGAGACAAGAAGTTAAGTTCGTGATCAAGTAATGCAAATTTCATTTTGAGTTCTCCATAGTTTAAAGATTTTCTAAAATTAACATAATACGCGTTATACGCAGTCAAAAATGGGAGCCTAAGCTCCCATTTTTACTGATGATTTTTTAACTCTTTTAGCATGGCATCCCGCAAGATTTCATTCATTCGTGTCTGATAACCTTTACCTTGTGCTTTGAACCATGCAAGTACGTCAGCATCTAAACGAATAGATGTTTGTTGCTTTACTGGACGATAGAATTGATTTTGGCGTACAGCATTACTCCAGTCGGCAACTTCAGGAATATCTGAGAGATCTAGCTGATCGTCAGGAATCGTTCCCTTAGCAAGCAAGCGTTCAATTTCAGCATCTTGCTTGTCGCTGAATTTTTCATTCAGTTCTTTGCGTGAGTATCTAACCATGCTCATATTTATCTCGCTCCGCTTTAGTTACCTGTCTTGCACTAATGATTCGTATGATTTCACAGTCATCTTCATCAAAGATGGTATGAGCTACTAAGAGCATTAGTACGCCTTTTACTTTTCCAATGGTTTGCCAACGTTCTTCACCATCGGTATGTCTGTCTTGGATTGAGATCCTCAGTGGATCTTCAAAAACAAGGCTTGCCGTTTCGAAAGAGACATCGTGTTTTTTCTGATTCTTTCGATTCTTTGCCTCATCCCATTCGAAATACTGTTTCATAAAAAACATTCAAATTTGTATATACAATAGTGTATCACAAAATTGTATCACTCAAGTTGAGAAGCGTAATTTTTAGTCAAAATTATTGGCCGAAAGTGACAAATTTGTTCAATAAAAAGCCGACTTGTTTCAAAATCGGCTTTTTTTGCATTTTTAGATTTTTCTGGTTTTATTAAGTATTTGATATTTATGTTAATATACAAGTGTACTTCGTATAATCGCCATTATGTTAAATGGATGGTGAATTGGTGGAAAATTCCAGTTTTTATAATTGCGAATAAGAGTTTTTATGTTAAATCATAATCCTAATGTATTAGTGTAATAAAATCTTATAGTTAATAATTATCTAATAAATCAATTAGATGTGCTTTTATGTTAGTCCATTCACTTTTGATAATACTGTACATTACGGTATCTCGAGTTGTACCATCTTTACGTAAAGCATGACCTCTAATTATCCCATCCTTTTTTGCGCCCAATCTTTCAATTGCTCGCTGACTTTTAATATTAAAAATATCAGTGCGAAGTCCAACCGTCTCAATATTTAACTGTTCAAAAGCAAATTGTAGTAATAGCAACTTACATGTCGTATTGACATGCGTACGCTGCACTGATTTTGCATACCAGGTATAACCTATTTCTAAGCGTTTCACGTTCAAAAGAACATCATGATAACTAGTTGTACCTAGAATTTTCCCAGAGTTTTCTTCAATGACAACAAATGGATAACGTGTACCTTCCTGTTTTTGTATTAGAGCTGTTTCAATATATTGATGAACCTCAGAATAATGTGGTGTTGATGTCACTCTTAACTTCCATAGCTGACCATCTTTACATGCTTCCATAAGCCCACTTTCATGTTCAAAAGATAAGGGAATTAAACGGATATTACTTTTATTCAAAACAACATGATCAAATAATTCTAATTCTTTCACAATACTTTCCCTTTACGACATTTGAGCTGAATACAAGTGGTTCTATTAAGTTAATAATTTCTAAAATTAACATAATACACCTTATACGAAATGTGTTATAATTTTCCTTAGAAATCAATGCTGTAGTTTCTAGTTTATAGCCCAATCACACCCGATTGGGCTTTTTTTATGATTTTTCACGTTCCACGCCTATTATTTGATCAATGTTCCACAACTTTGTTCATATCAGTTAAACAATCGTGGTTAATCATAGGGTCTAAAAAAACGGCTCCAAAAGCCCCTTTTCTCCGGTTCCTGTTCGACATGCTCCGGCACGGGGATCCGCTTATTCTGCGTTTGGATCTCAGTTTTAACCTCAGTTGCTTGTTCAGGTACTGGGACTTCAATCGTCTCTTGAGGTGGTACAACTGGTGTTGGATCTTCCATTTTTGGTGCTTTAGGAGCTTCTAGTAGGCGTTGCATCGTTTCGATCTGATTTTGGTAGAAAGACTCACGATCTTTAGCATCATTAAGCTGATTTTTCAGCATGTCTATTTGTTGTCTAAGCAGTAAAACTTCTGCCGAATTTGGACTGTCTACTTTTACAAATTCTTTTACATCCTGTTTTTTGACTGGTTCTCCAAAAACACGGATAGCTTCTGCTAGATCAATCTTATTCTCAGAATTTTTACTTAAAATTCCTTTCTTTATGTTGTTGTAAATCGTTTGTCTATTAATGTTGTAAAGCTTGGAAAGTTCAAGAACTGTAAGGGTTTTCATTCAGTAAACCTATGCCTAAACTTGTAAAAAGTTACTGTCTATTAGACTGTCTAATAGACAAATGATCAAGTTTAAATTTTAGGCAGGAGTAAAGCCAACTTTTTGAAGATAAGGGAATAATTCTTCGAATTTTTGGGCATCTTTAAGCATTTCTGCAATGCGCACAGCAAATTGTTCAAAGCTTTCTGTACCTTGAGAATATGTATTCATTTCAGGAAGTCTAGAAAGCTTATTAGCAAATAGGTGACGCTGTGGATCGGTTATTTTCGAGAAATAATCTGAGGGATTTTCACTTGTGATCACTTTTTTAGAAGTATCTTTTTTCTGTCTAAAAGTGAACGAAAATCCTGAAATAGTACGTCCTTTCTTATGTTGTTCATACTTAGCAATGATATCTGTTAGTTCATTTATTTGATTCAATGCAAAGTCTAAAACATAGGTTTTAAAGTTACTCATAGTTTTGTATTGATGAGGTTCAACGCCTAATTGTTGTCTAAAGATAGACAGATCAAAAACGGGAGTTTTTCCTGCTGACCTCCATTGGATCAGTAATTCATAGAGTCGAATAGCATAAGAACTAGTTAGGCGTGAGACCTGTTCTAACTCATATTTAGTAAAATTCTCTTCTAGTCTGGTTATAAGAGGAACGATATCTTGAGTGAATCTTAAAAAAACAATTCCCGACTGAGCCTCATAACCAATTTTATCAACCCAACGGCAATGGAAACTACGATCCTTACCTGTTTTAGGATTAACATCATGGTATGTGACGTATCTATCGAAGAGGCTTTTTGATGCATCTCTAAGGACTGTATAGGCAGTATGTTTTTCAACATTGAACGTATTTATATAGCTACTGGCATGTACCTCTAATAAGCTATTTTCTGTTATCCCATGACCTGTTTGTCTTGCTTCTGCTATAGCTAGAAGAATTAAACGCTGCTCAACAGTATCTAACGTATAGCTAGCTTGAATTAAGGCATTATCCTTAACAATTAATTCACTCATTTCTAATAATAAATTTATAATTAAACTAGGTTGTACAATAGACTATTTAAATAAACGTGTCTATTAAAATTATTAAGGTCGATAAACCTAGCTTTAAGGTCGATAAACCTAGCTTTAAAGGTCGATAAACCTAGTTTAATAGGTCGATAAACCTAGTTTAATAGGTCGATAAACCTAGTTTAATAGGAGCTATAACGCTTTCTACACAAGGCTTTCAGCTTACCTAAAAGCATTTAAAAACTTTAAAATAATTAAAAGCCCAAGGAAGGAAAAATTGCCCTTGGTTTTCGCTTCGTTTCACTCGCTCAAACTCTATTGAATCTCGCTTTCGCTCGATTCGTCGGGGCAATTTTTTGCAAATACTTTCTAAAATTATGTAAAAAGCAAAAGCGACTATGACTTCGCTTCGCTCAGAAGTTTTTTTGCTCGCTTCGCTCGATCTAGGTGCAAATATTTACATGTGATTTACGCTTATTTAGGCTTCACAGCCTAAAAAGCTGTTTTTCAGGGAGTCTAGACGCGACTTTTCGTTGTGTCGCTCGTAGACACTCGCTAAACAAACTATTGATTATTAGTAGTTATATTTTTATTCACTGACATAAAAAATGATATCCATTAAATATCGGAAAATGTCATTGTATAAGACTTTAAGCCTTATACTGTAAGGGTTACAGAACTCTGAATAAGAAATAAATTTTATTCTGCTCAAAAGATCGTAGTGAGGACTTTCGATTTCATATTTCAATAATAGAAAAAAGAATGCTCCTATTTGGCTTTATTTGGCGATTTAAGCCAATTTTTTAATTTTCCCACAGTTCTATGATCTTTTTTAAAATAATGTCTTCTATGCGATCTGGTGGCTTTTTAGGGGTACTTTAGTCCTAGACCAATACGCATATCGGACTTACGGAAATTTTCTTCGGTCTCTTTTTGAATTGCTGCTTTGTGCTCAGGTGAACCAAAAACATAATCCTTCGTATTGCTATCAGGTTTGATCGGATCTTGTTTACTTTCTGGATGCTGTTTTCGAGCAGGGGATATTTCGACCTGTTTTTTTACTTTGGAAGTGTGGGCATTTTTGTACCGTGCCAGATAGACTGAAAACTGGTTGACGCTCAGAATCAGTCCATATTCTTTTTCTAAAATGGCGGTCACTTCTTCATAAGAATAGCCCTGTTCTCTGAGTTCAAAAATCTGGGGTAAAAGACGGATAAAGGCTTTAGATTTGATTTTTGGCAGCATGACTTTAGATTTCAGTGGAATAACTTATTTTGATAGTAAATTGTTAGTGCTTTGGTTGCAAATTGATATGTTTTCAGTCGTAAATTCATAATTTTGATACCTAATTGATATCCTTTTGATAACTTTTTGATAGTAAATCAGTAGTAAATTGATATATACGCCCTTTTTCCTGTTTTTCGCTCTAAATTCTGCTCTAAATTGAAGATGGATTTTTGACGATTTTTAGGTATACACCATACGCACATAGTCATGATGCTAAAAAATCTTCGATTTTTTATTTAAAAGCAAAGACTTATATCTATTTTACTTGTCTTTCATCATGTTTTTAGACGACGCCAAATGTCACAAATATAAACATAAATATTTGTTTTATATATTTATAATTGTCACGTATTTGTCACAGATCAAAATGAAATGAGTAATGATAATCGGGTTACGATCAGGCTGTCCAAAGAGCAGTATTTCTTGTACGAAATGAGAGCGGCTGCCAAGGGAATGCGTGTATCGACTTATGTGAAAAGTTTGCTGGATGAGTGTGAGTCAAGCTCGTCAAATCAGCTCGCAGAACTGCTGAGATTGTTTAAAAGTCTGGATGAAAAAACGTCATTGATTACGGAAGTTTTAATGGCCCAGAAAGATGAAAAACCAGCGCA
>NZ_CP055278.1:0-7073 GCF_013374795.1 Acinetobacter sp. NEB 394
TGCTGTAGTTTCTAGTTTATAGCCCAATCACACCCGATTGGGCTTTTTTTATGATTTTTCACGTTCCACGCCTATTATTTAAGCAATGTTTCACAACTTTGATTAGCTCCATTAAATAATTAAAACCTAGATAATAAGAACCGAGCGAGTGTCTACGAGCGATTGAGCATCATCAAAATTTCACGCTCGCCTTTTCTCTGATTACAAGCTTCCTTTAGATTTTAAACGGTAGATACAGAGCATCCCGAATGGGTGCGAACTTTGGAGTTTTTGCTTTTCAAAAAGTATGAGCGGAGCGAATACCTTATCAATGCTTTTTTTGGATATTACAAACAGTATTAATTAAAAACTGCCCCTCGAAGCGAGGAACGAGCTTCAATAAAGTACGAGCTTTAGCGAGTACCTAGGGCAGTTTGCACTCCCCTCTCGAAAGGCTTTTAATTATTTTTAAAGCTTTTAAATGCTTTTAGGAAGGGTGAAAGCATTGGTATACGTGCATTTCAGAAGGCATAAACGGACAGTAGCTCTTATATAAACGGACAGTAGCTCTTATATAAACGGACAGTAGCTCTTATATAAACGGACAGTAGCTCTTAATTAAAGGACATTAAATAATTTGACCTTAAAAGGATATTGAAATACATTGTCTTCTAATTCAATAATAAAATAAGGGCTGTTTTATGAAGAACAGTTTAGTTGTGAAAGATAATGCTTTAATCAATGCCAGTTATAACTTGGAATTAACAGAACAGCGTTTGATTATGCTTGCCATCATTAATGCCAGAGAATCAGGGCAGGGCATCACAGCCGATAGTAAGTTAGAAATTCATGCTAGTGATTATGCAAAGTTGTTTAATGTATCCATTGATGCTTCGTATAAAGCCCTTAAAGAAGCAGTGAATAACTTATTTAACCGTCAGTTTAGCTATACAGCCGAATATAAAAGAACAGGGAAAACTGGCGTTGTACGTTCACGTTGGGTTAGCCGTATTTTTTATGTTGATGATTTAGCATTACTAGAAATAACTTTTGCTCCTGATGTTGTCCCACTGGTAACACGTTTAGAAGAACACTTCACAAGCTACCAAGCCAAACAAGTCGCACACTTAACAAGTAAGTACGCTACTAGGCTTTATGAGCTTCTTATAGCTTGGCGTGAAGTCGGTAAAGTGCCACAAATAGAAATTAGTACTTTTAGAAATAGACTAGGACTATTAGAAAATGAGTACACAGCAATGAGTGACTTTAAAAAGCGTGTACTAGAGCCTTCTATTAAGCAGATCAATGAACATACAGATATTACCGTGACGTATGAACAGCATAAAAAAGGACGTTTAATTTCAGGCTTTTCATTCAAGTTAAAACAGAAGCAACAGCCAAAAATTGAAGTTAAGCATGACCCAAACACACCTGATTTTTTTATAAAATTGAGCGATCCACAACGCCATTTATTTGCAAATAAAATGTCTGAAATGCCCGAAATGAGTAAATATTCACAAGGTACGGAGAGCTTTCAACAATTTGCTATTCGTATTGCTGACATGCTTTTAGAGCCTGAAAAATTCAGAGAGCTTTATCCAATATTAGAAAAATCAGGATTTCAGCCATGATCAAATTAAATAACCTATCAACCGATCTAAAGCATGTGACCGTTGAATACCTCGACATCGTAAATTATGAAATTGCGAGGGAAAATATATGCGGTTATATCTTCCTATTATCCCGACTATCCAAAGATGCCGAACCCACCGAAAAAATGCAGATGGAAAGCAAAATACAGGACTTAATTTACTATCGAGATAATTTGCAGATAGAAGACAAGGACAATATTCAAAAGGTTTTAAATAGGCTCATTCCAGAGTATCAAGCCGAACAAAACAACCAAACAGCTAAGAAAAATTAGGCTTCAATGTCGGGCAAATCAAAAAGCTGTCGATCTCTATTTTCTGTTAAATATTCGTTGAGTTCAGCGAGTATTTTTTCTTTATTGGCTTCATTCTGCATTTTCTTAATTAAATAAGAACCAAGCAAAATTTTGCGTCTAGTATCGTCCTTTCTTTCCTGTTCCTTTTTCTTGGTTTTTTCTCTTGCTTCGATAGCCTGTTTTTGGGCTTTTAACTGTTTCAGCTTCTCTAACTGGGCTTCAATTTTCTTTTCGATATTTTCAGCAGATTTTGTCATAACGGTTAATTTTGGGATATAGAAAACCACTCAAGCATAAGGCCCTATGAATTGAAATTCAAGCGGGCTATATGCTATCGTGTTTTTCATGAAATGCGCACTTACGACTTGGATTTCATCCAAGTCAAAGTTTGCGTAAGGGGAATCCCCTTAACCCCAAAAAACTGCTACGCAATTTTTTAAAAGCAAAAGCATCTCAAGGCGACTGCATGGCAATTTATCATTGTTCCACTAAAACAGTTAACCGAAGTTCGGGACGAACTTCGGTTGCATCGAGTGCCTATCGTGCAGGAGAAAAATTAGAAGATGAACGCACAGGACTCACTCATGACTTTACGAGAAAAGACGGTGTCGCCCATTCTGAAATTCTGTCTAATTTAGATATTGAAATTGACCGTGGTGAACTTTGGAACTTGGCAGAAAAAACCGAAAACCGTAAAGATGCCCGAACCGCTAGAGAATGGGTGATTGCCCTACCTGATGAATTAGACGCTGATCAACGTAAGGACTTGGCAAAAGACTTTGCCAGGTCCTTAGTTGATCGCTATGACGTGATCGCAGATTTAGCCATCCATGAACCCAGCAAAGGCGGTAATGATAAAAACCATCACGCCCATATCATGCTCACCACCCGAAAAGCGGAATTAGACCCTGACAATAAACTCATTTTGACCACCAAAACCGATATTGAACTCAGCAACGCCAAACGAAAAAGCCTTGGTATGGGTACAACCCAAGAAGATATTAAGCAAATTCGAGAAACATGGGCAGACTTAGCCAACAATGCATTGGAACGTGCAGGCTACCGAGAAAAAATAGACCACCGCAGCTATGCCGATCAAAACAATGGACTACAAGCCACCATCCACGAAGGCACTAAAGTCACCCAATTACGCAGACAAGGCATCGACACGGAAATCAGCCGTTTTAATGACAACGTCAAACAGCAAAATACCCAACAGCTTCACCAAGAAAAACAGCAGAAAGAGAGCGTTTTACAGCGAGGTTTAAACCGTGTCGATCAAGGTTTTGATCAATGGCAGAAAAACCAAGAAAGCAAACGTCTAGAACTAGAACGCCAAGCGGAAATAAAGCGACAGCAAGAATTAGATAAACAACGAGCCGAGCAAGCACTCCGCAAGGCATCTCAAAAACTAAGTAGAGGCGGAATGTCGTTATGAGCAACCAAAATGATTTAGATGACCAATTATATATTTTACTGGCATCCATGAAGGAATATCGAGAAGCCATAGCAGACGATAACAAGCGATTAGAGCAGTTTTACAACCATGTCGCTAGCGGAGTGCTAGACAAGGCTGAAAAATCGCTAGAAAACGCAAATAAGAAGCATACAGGCGCATTAAACAACAGTATTCAGGCATTAAACGAAGCTACACACAGGCTCAACTTAAAACTTATCCTTATTTTTGCTAGCACGTTTGTTGCTGTGATGATGGTATTCATTTTGGCTATCTTCTTATACATACCAAGCAAAGACGAAATTGATGCACGTAGAGCAGATATGGCTGTACTAAAAAAATATCCGTTACAAATCGAGGAGCATGATGGGAAAACATTGGTCAGAATTATGACTAAAAAGCCGTGTTACTCATTTGAACCGAATAATGTCAAAGAAAAAACGTATGACTGGTGTCAGATCGACCCTAAAAAATACTAGTTGATCGGTACTTTGCTTAGTTTTTCTCATTACTGATCAGATTACAGCAAGCGCAAAGTTGCCCGACTTTGAAACATGGCTAAAGCCATATTTCAAAGCATCGAGCTGAAATTTCGCATAAGAGATTTTATGTTAAATGTTTTCTATAAGTTCGCTTTATAACCACCCCTAATTTGCTAGCAGGTTCTATATAACTTAGTATTCGCAAGTCTATTTGTTATTACTGTATAAGTAAAATTCAAGGCTCTTTAACAGGAACACCTCACGATTCAGAAAAAACGCTCGATTTTAGTCTATTAGCAAATATTCGTCCTGAAATAGAAACTGTACCGTTAGTAGGTGTTAATGATGCTTTACAACGTTTAAGAGCAGGAGATGTTAAGTTTAGATTTGTCATTCAAATGAATGCTTAAGTCTTTAACTTTTTAAATCTAAAAAACAGGAATTTCATTTATGTCTAAACACTATGATTATATTGCGATTGGCGGAGGCAGTGGCGGTATTGCATCAGTCAATCGTGCTGCCATGTATGGTAAGAAATGTGCACTGATAGAAATGGGTGATATTGGTGGAACCTGTGTCAACGTAGGATGTGTTCCTAAAAAAGTGATGTGGTATTCAGCTCAAATTGCCGATGCGATTCATAAATATGGTCCTGACTATGGCTTTAATACAGAATTGAAATCCTTTAACTGGAAGAAATTAGTTGAAAACAGACAAGCCTATATCAGCCGAATACATACATCGTATGACACAGGACTAGCTAAAAATAATGTTGATGTCATTCGAGGTTTTGCAAAATTTTTAGATGCTCAAACAATTGAAGTAAATGGTGAAACGTACACAGCTGACCATATTTTAATTGCTACGGGGACTCAAGCATTCAAACCTGAAATTGAAGGTGCTGAATATGGTATTGATTCCAATGGTTTCTTCGGATTAGAACACTTACCGAAGCGGACTGCTATTGTTGGTTCTGGCTATATTGCTGTGGAATTGGCAGGTGTTCTTAATGCATTGGGTTCGAATGTACAATTATTTATTCGTAAACATCAGCCTTTGCGTGGATTAGATCATTTCCTTGGTAAAACACTATTAGAGAATATGCGCAGTGAAAATATTAACGTGCATACTCATAGTCAGATTAACAAAGTGACTAAAGTTCAAGATAACTCACTTGTATTACACCTAGAAGATGGTACAGAACATAGTGTAGATTGCTTGATTTGGGCAATTGGTAGAAAACCTGCAACTGAAGCGATCAATCTTAATAAGACTCAAGTTCAATTGAACGAGAATCGCTTTATTCATGTTGATGCATATCAAAATACAACACAGTCTGGCATTTATGCAGTGGGTGATATTACAGGTAAAGTCGAGTTAACACCTGTTGCTGTGGCAGCGGGTCGAAGACTGTCTGAACGTTTATTTAACAATAAGCCAAATGAACATTTAGATTATGAAAATATTCCGACTGTGGTGTTTAGTCACCCACCTATTGGAACAGTTGGATTAACCGAAGATCAAGCCATAGAAAAATTTGGTAAAGATGCCATCAAAATTTATAGTTCTTCCTTTACATCCATGTATACAGCGATAACAGAACATCGACAACTCACAAAAATGAAATTAATTTGTGTAGGAACTGATGAGAAAGTGGTCGGAATTCATGGTATTGGATACGGTATGGATGAAATTCTGCAAGGCTTTGCTGTTGCTTTAAAAATGGGAGCAACTAAAAAAGACTTCGATAACACTTTAGCAATTCATCCGACTTCTGCTGAAGAATTCGTCACAATGCGTTAATCATTGATCATCTAAAAGAGCATTTATTTATATATTTGCTCTTATTTTTATATTCTATATCCAAATTATGAACTTTCAACAACTTAGAATTATTAGAGAACTCACTCAACATAATCTCAATTTATCACAAACAGCACATGCTCTAAAAACATCTCAATCTGGTTTAAGTAAAAAAGTCTTCTTTCATTATTATATCTTTTTATTTTTCTGAAATATTTACTTTAAGATATTGAATAACAAAATAAAATAAATGACAGCTTATGTGTCACTAACTAATGTCATTGATTGTCACTAAATTCTATAACTCATTGATATTATTTAATCAGAAATGACAACTTATGTGTCATCTGACGAATGTTGATAAATTAGTGGCTATGTAAGTGCTAATTTTACACTTCTCTATTATACTTTTTATCAAATTATTTTTAATAATATGCTACTACTTAATGAAAATATTAACTTTTTTGGTGATAACTCTCTTTTCATGTATGACTGCTCATGCTGCTGAGAGGAAATGGAGATCCTTAGCAGGTGTGATGTATTTAGATGAAAATTCTGTAGTTGTTACCAATGAACCTAAACTCGTTAATGCAACTATCTATGTGCATAATTCTAAAACAAACGAAAATTTGTTAAGTAATACTACAGTTGATTGTAAAGATAATACTTATTATATAGATGACTTAATTCAGGTATATGATGAAAAATTTATTCTAAAACGGGCAATTCTTTCTCCAATCAATACTAGACAAGACCCGAAAAAAATTACATCTGAGTCTCTTTATTTAGCTTTAGTAACTCTTTGTAATGACTCGAATAATGAGAGGTTTAGAGAAAAAGTATCTAATTTAAAATCACGTTATGATAGAAATTCTATTGGTCAACTTTACAATTTCATGGGCACTAATGAATGGTTCTTATTTCATGGAATGGTATCTGGTTTTGATACCATAAACGTTAAAGGATGTGAGTCCAACAATAAACTGGAAAATACTACAGACTGTAAAAGTGCAAAAGGTTTACTCCAAAATTATGGAAGCCTCAACTATATTCCAGATAATTACAGATATCAAAATGCGATAAATATTAAACAACTTGCGCTATCTGGAAAATTAGATGTTCTAAAGTCTATTAAACTCTATAGCACATGGTCTTCGTCTATTTACAAAAAAGCCGAGTCATACAGTAGGTCTAGTCAAGAATTATCTCGTGTTTACGCACTATTGCTGTTCTATGAGGATGTAACAGGGAAAGTTGTTAATGGTATTAAAAACTAATAACTAGCCCAATGAGTTGAAAGACTGAATAGGTTTTTGAATGATTACCGATTGAAAAGATCTTTTAGCCTCACTAAAATTAACATAATACACCTTATACGAAATGTGTTATAATTTTCCTTAGAAATCAA
>NZ_CP055279.1:0-7048 GCF_013374795.1 Acinetobacter sp. NEB 394
CTTATTTTCTGTTTCGACCGGAGTAGTCAATCCGTCATGTTTCGGCTCAGGTTCTGACCGAGGATCCGTTACTATATCTTGGCTAGGTTTCTGATCGGTAAACGTAGTCATATTGGTTTTTGGGGCTTCTAGCAGTCGTTGTATAGCTTCTATTTGATTGTCTTTTGCTTCTAGCTGTTCTCGTTGGAAAACTTCTCGCTCATGTGCAAGTTCTAGCTGTTTTTTTAGTATGTCTACCTGCTGTTTTAGCATGTCTACTTCTGTCTCTTTTTGTACCGCAGTAGACTGTAACGGGGTTACATTATTATTTTTATTAGATGGTTCGCCAAATACTCTTATGGCTTCAGATAAATCTATTTTCCCATCACTATTTTTTGATAAATCTCCTTTATTTATACGCTTATAAATACTTTGTCGATTCATCCCATAAAGTTGTGATAACTCAATAACAGATAGTGCTTTCATTATGTAACCCAAGTAAAAATCTGTATGCTTGTAGACAATAATTAATCATGTAACGTTACATCAGTAGTTTAACGATAGCCAACTTTTTCAAGATAAGGATGTAATTCTTGAAACTTAGCAGGATCTTGAAGCATTTCAGCAATTCTTATTGCAAACTGTTGATAGCTTTCAGTGCCCTGAGAGTATTTCCCCATTTCAGGTAATTCCGAAAGCTTGTTAGCAAATAAGTGGCGTTGAGCATCTGTTATTCTGGAAAAAATATCTAATGTATTGGGATCTTTCTTACGTTCTATTGCTTTGTTCTGATTTCTTTTTTGTTTGAAGCTAAAAGAGAACCCAGAAATAGAGCGACCTTCTTTATGCTGTTCAACTTTAACGATGATATCTGTATGTTCATTTATTTGTTTGACTGCTGATTCAAGTACACGTCGTTTAAATGTATCTAGTCTTGGGTAATCATCTGAAGTTAAGCCAAGCTTCGAACGAAAGTCAGAAACTTCAAATATAGGAGTGTTACCGACTTCACGCCATGCTATAAGCAACTCATAGAGTCGAATGGCATATTTTCCTGTTAATTGGGTAACTTGTTTTAACTGATAACTTGTAAATTGTTTTTCTAAACGTGTAATTAAAGGGACTACATCCATTGTAAAAGTAACCTCTAAGGTTGCAGCATCATCAATATAAGAAATATTTTGCACCCATCGAGAAATTACTTTCTTTGATTTTCCTGTTTTTTCATCAATTGTTTGGTAGCTAAACTGTCTACCAAAAAGGTTAGTAACTGCTGTTTTTAGGGCTTTGTAGGCGGCATGCTTACTAACATTAAATCTGCTCATATAGTCACTGGCATGGATCCGTAGCCTAGTGTTTGCATCAATCCCTGTTTTTGTTTCTCTTGCTTGTAAGATAGCCAGTAGAATTAACCGTTGTTCTACGGTATCTAAATTATAACTCGCATTAATTAAAGCATTATCTTTTACTATTAATTCACTGGTAGGCATTTGCTACACCTTTATTATACATGGTGTTATTACACCATCATTAATCAATGGTGTAAATAGGTGACTTTTTGGTGTGGTATAGGTGACTTTTTGGTGTGGTATAGGTGACTTTTTGGTGTGATATAGGTGACTTTTTGGTGTGTTATATCTCTTGTATATACTATAAATAAAGGCTTACAGCAGATCTAAAAGCATTTAAAAACTTAAAAATTATTAAAAGCATTGGGAATGAAAAATTGCCCTTGGTTTTCGCTACGCTCAAACTCTATTGAATCTCGCTTTCGCTCGATTCGTCGGGGCAATTTTTTATTCATCCGGTTGTGACTTTAAGAAAAAGCAAAGGCAAGAGCAAAAGAAACTCGGAATTCGCTTCGCTCATAAAGCTTTTTTACTCGCTACGCTCGATCTAGGCGCAATTTTCTGCATGTGATTTACGCTTATTTAGGCTTCACAGCCTAAAAAGCTGTTTTTCAGAGAGTCGAGGTGCGAATTTTGTTGCTTCGCTCGTAGACACTCGCTCTATTCATCCCGATTAGAATAAAAATAGCCTCTATTTGGCGCTCATTTGCGTTTTTTGACCTGATTACTCATTTCAATAGTGGATTCTATGTCTTAAGTAAAAATGTGGCTGAAATCGCATGTAAGAGCGTTTTAACTTGGGTTTTATTTTTGATCTGTAAGCTAGAGTTTGCGCTTATAGATTTTTCTCTTAGAAACACAATAGTCAGGATCTCTTTTGGCCAAGCACTATCTTTACTGTCAATTAAGTCAATTAAATGGATTGGTAGCCGGTACATACCGGCAATTTTTGGTTCACACACCACGCATCTAAAGATAAAGGCTCTAAAGCCTTATGCTATAAGGGATACAGCGGTTTTTCATCTGCCTGGAAAGCGTTTACGCTTTTAGCATGATTTTTGTTATCTTTCATAGACTTAGCTGTAAACACTTTTTATTGCGAATAAAGTGCAATATTTACTTACAAAACAATAAGATAGATTGTAATCACCTTTGTTTACGCTTTTATGTGAATTTCTCTTTTTATATTAGCTATTTAACCTGTAATCATTAAAACTTAACACAGTGTTTACTTATATTTGATAGTTACTTTTTAGAAATTAGGTGCTTAGATTGAAAACAAATGATAGGAGTTTTTCATGAACAGTACTCGAACGGTTGCCGTCAGATTAGACAATCAAGTCGCACAAGAATATGAGCGTTTGGCTCAATTGAAGGGCGATAAACTCGGAACTTATTTACGGGATCTGCTGACCAGTAATTTACAGATGGCCAGCATTGAGAGACAAGTCAGTCGGATTGAAACACTGGTGAATGATTTTGAAAAAGATATTAATCGATCATTGGATCAATTTACTCAGGCTAATTCTTTGAATGAAAATTTATTAGGAGATTTGGGGGAAATATACATGTTTCAAATAGGCATTCTTATGAAGCTACAAACAGAGAAATATGAGATTAGAGGAATGCAGGCTAAAGGAAAAAGTCATGCCAAGGCTAGCTATCTGAAAGGAAAAAATCATGAGTAATATTATTCAACTTTCTAAACCATGTGCTTTCTGTGATTCAAGGGAAAACGTACAGCTTTTTGCAGGGCTGATGCTTTGCGAAAATTGTCAGAACAATATCCAGATTACCAATCCTGGTATGTTTGAGGCCAAGGATCAGATTGAACAAAAAGCCCAGGATTAACCTGGGCTGCGTATAAGAGACGACTTAACTTGTCGTCTTTTTACTCAGCCAAACTATATACCCCAATTTATAATTGACTAATATAGTAGTATAGCCGTTCCATAAATTTGTACTTTGATGTTTGATACTTTAATGGCTCTTAATTTTATTTCCTTATTTACAGGTGCTGGTGGGTTAGACATAGGCTTTAAAGAAGCTGGACATAACTGTTTGTTAGCATCGGATATCATGAAAGAAGCTGAATTAACGTATTCTTATAATTATCCATCTGTACCATTTTTTAGAGAAGATATTCGACAAATTCCTTTGGATAAATTTAAAAAAGTTATTGGTGATAAAGAAGTTGATGTAATTATTGGTGGACCACCGTGCCAAGGTTTTTCAAACATGGGCAATAAGAACTCATCTGATCCACGTAACTATTTGTTTGAAAATTATGTATCTTTAGTGAATACGTTTAAGCCTAAATGTTTTTTATTTGAAAATGTTAAAGGTCTTTTAACAATGTTTGAAGGGCGGTTTTTTGAAAACATTGTTAATTCATTTTTATCAATAGGTTATAGTATTTCATATACCCTTATTGACTCATCTTTATATGGTGTTCCTCAAAAAAGAGAACGTGTGTTTTTAATGGGAACACGTCTTCAACATAAAAAATTCAATTTTCCAAAACCTGATGTAAAGCCATATGGTTTTTTGAAATCTTTTAAAAATGTTGGTGATGCAATTAATGATTTAGCAAATTTTGAGAATGAAGAATTTCCAAATCATATTATTTTAAATCATAGTGATATTGTTAAACGTCGTTATGAGTTAATTCCTGAAGGCGGTAAATTACCGAAACCTGAAGATCTCCCCGAAGATATTAGACGTAAAAACTTTGGCAATACTTATACAAGATTAGATAGAAAAACTATTTCATCGACAATTGTTCCTGGGAATAATGCATTGCCAGTACATCCATATCTAGCTAGAAGCTTAACACCTAGAGAAGCTGCACGTATTCAAACCTTTCCTGATAATTTCATCTTTAAAGGGGACCGCCGATCACAATGTATTCTTGTTGGTAATGCTGTTCCACCGTTATTAGCAGCTAAACTAGCTGATTCTATTGAGAAGTTTATTAGTGATGTTGATTACGAAAGTATTGATACAAATCATATATTTATTGGTGAAAAATTTAAATTAACTAAGACTAAAAATAGTAAAAATTCAGGACGTGTATCCCTTAGATTTGCTGATCTATTCAGTGGAGTTGGAGGATTTACTGAAGGTTTAAAAAGTGCTGGTTTAGATTGCATATTAGGTGCAGATTTTGATCGTTATGCTGTTGAAGCATATCGGAAGAACCACACTGATCATGAATGTCTTGAAGCAGATTTAAGTGATGAAGAAATCCAACATAATATCGCTATGCGCTTAAAAGAACAGAAGGTTGATCTTGTTGTTGGTGGACCACCATGCCAGGGTTTTTCTATCTTTGGAAAAAGACGTTTTGTTAATACAAAGAATCATCAAATTAGTGAAGATAAAAGAAATAATTTAGTTTTTGCATTTGCAAATATTGTTATTAAATCAGAAGCTAAATGGTTCATTATGGAAAATGTTCCAGGTATTTTATCTGCTCAAAATGGAGAATATGTAAAAGCAATTCAAGAGTTTTTTGCAGAGAATGGATACAGAACAGAATGTAAGGTAATAAATGCTGCTGATTATGGTGTTCCTCAATTAAGAAAGAGATTTTTATTAATTGGAACTAAAACAGATTTAGTTATCCCATTTCCAAAGCCAAAATATTTCTCAACACCTGATTCATGGCAATTACCATATAGAACTGTTGGGGAAGTTATCACAGATCTGATGGACCCCTCATCTTACGATTTACTTTCGCACCATGTTCCAGCTAAACATGCTCCTACTATTGTCGAAAGATACTCTTATATAGAAGAAGGGAAAAAGTTAGATATTGAGCGACTACCTGAGCATTTAAAAACAGGGACTAAAACAGGTAAGCCTATTGCAAACTTTAGTCATGTTTACAAAAGATTAGATCGAAAGAAACCATCTTCAACGATTGTTCCAGGACATAATGCTTTTCCTGTTCATCCTGTCTTGAATAGAACCTTGACAGTAAGAGAAGCTGCACGTATTCAAACCTTCCCTGATCATTATCAGTTTGTTGGACCTATTATTAATCAATGCTTACAGGTGGGAAATGCTTTTCCCTGTCTAGTTGCTCAAATTTTTGGTGAACGTTTAAGAACAGTCATTAATAATGAATGGAAAGAAGAAAATACAACGCATCTAGCGAAATATTCTATGCTTGAATAGGTTTTTATTATGTCAATGAATCATCATATGCTGGCTAAAACTACTACTGATGCAGTATTAGCCAATTTTAAAAGTGGAGCATGGGGATGCTTAGAAGAAAACATTGGTCCAAGTTTATATAGAGTTGGTTGTGATAGTGTTTTTCCATCACCTGATGCATCTTTTTATGATCCTAATACAAAGAAGCAAATTAATTTTGAATTCAAGCCTGATACTGAAACTAAAAGAGGAATTCTCACAGGCTTAGGCCAAACTATTGCTTATCTAAAAAAGTCACATGCTTCTTTTCTAGTTATTCCAGAATATATTGAAGATTTTGCAATAGCTAATTATATGGAGTCTATCTTCAATGATGTTATTGACAATAAATTAGCGGTAGGGCTAATTGCTTTTCATAATAAAGATCCAAAGCAAGTAAAGATTCTAAGAAATGTAAGTGTATCTAATGCATTAGCTCAAACGTCTGACATGGTAAATAGTCGATTTTGGGCAAAGCATCAGGACCTACCAATACCTTTATTTCATTTAATACTTCACTGTTTTTATCTTAAAAAAATTAAAATTATTAATGTAGATGCTTATGAATATTGTTGGGACAATTACATTGCTCCACCTAGTATATTAACAACTTTTCTACCCCAACCTATTTTTGATATACAAGGTAATTCGATAAAAACATTAGGTGGAAAAAAAGATATTTTATTTTTTGAAAAAAATTTAGCAAAGATAAGAACGTTGACGGGATCTGATAAGTTAGATGCTATAACGAAACTCCATAAAGATATGGACAAAAAGTTTGTTGGCGATAATTATTTTAATTCAATCAAAAAAAACTTTATTACATTTTGCAAGCATGTGAAGGTTATTGATTCTAATTATGAATTGACAGAACTAGGCTTGAAAATATACCACTTAGGAGTGGTGAATGGACCTAATAGTAGGTTATTTAAAGACTATTTTTTGAACTTAATTCTTTTACATGGTAAACATCTAGACTTAATTTTTGATTTAGATAAGCTAAGTAGTAATCCTATAAAATATAATCTTTCATTTGAAAAATTGAAATTAGAATTAGAAAGTGATTATGAGCTGAAAGGTATGATAAAAAGAAATACAAATAGGCAAGCTCGCAGTTCTAGCACAGTAAGTTTCCTGAAATATGAAACAATATTGTGGAAAGCGTTAGATATTTTTACGATGGAGGGGAATCGACCTATTTTTAATTGGAAGAAAATCGTAGAAGTATGTTCATTGCCAGAGCTTTGATTAGTTATCCTACAATTAACATAATACACCTTATACGAAATGCTCTTTTTATATTTATATAATTCAATAGTTTATCGTATTGCATCAAGCCCAATCACCACCGATTGGGCTTTTTACGTGAATTGTCGTGTTCCACGTCTATTCTTTGATCAATGTTCCACACTTTTGATTAGCTCAGTTGAATAATGCCCTTAGCCATTCGGCAAGAAAAACCGGCTTAACCACCCTCTTTTCGGCTGCTCCGGTTCAACATGCTCCGGCACCGGAATACG
>NZ_CP055280.1:0-6813 GCF_013374795.1 Acinetobacter sp. NEB 394
CGGTATTTGTAAGTGGGTAATAAGTAGTTCCTGCAAAACACGATAGACGGTATGCTTTTTATGTTTTATGATCATTTTTATCATCAATGAAGTGTGTCTGACCAACGCATATTTAAAACTGACTAACCATGTGAGTTTTAGTGTGCGCAGCCACACTAAAACTTTGATTTTTTAAACAGCTCATAGTCAAACTTTTAACCAATTTTTGACTACCTGACGAAGCGGACTGCCGGAGAAATTTGGCTCGGTACGCTTTGATGGGAGCTTAGGGGATGCAATGCCCCTATTCGATCCAATCCATTTTTAAAGTCGGGGAAACCCCTTTGAAGTTGGGCGACAAGGAAACGGAAGCGTGGTGACACGTTGTTCGGGAAGCAATTCCCGAACTAGGCTGAAAGGGCTGAAATCCTGTTTTGAAGATATGGTTAGAAATTTCATGGATGAAATTTCGTTAATAGCCACCGTTCAATGCAGATGTACGATTTATTTTTTGCATTGTTCGTGCCACACACGATGGATTCTGAGGTAACTGTGAAGTTATCGGGGCGTTGAGGCGAAAGCTGGATACGTTGCAGGCACTTTCTTGTCAAATGGTGAATTTGTCGTGATGACATTCCATTGAAGCTCGAAAGGTCGATTCATAGCTCAAACGTGACAATGGGGGAGTACAACCCCCTATGTGGATTGCAAGTGCTTTACCTGCCGAAATGATGATCTGATTTTATAACGCATTTTTTGGAACTGCGAGTGCGGAAATAGGAGGTTCACTGATTTTACAATCTTTGAGCTAATCAGGTGATCTAGCAGATAGGCGTACTGCAAATTAAGACTTCAAAACTAACTTGGGAAGCACTCAAAACAATTGAAACGTCAATTGGTTAAACGTGGATGTTATGAGTGTGGGAGCGATCTTTAGTAGCGCATATAAAACGACTCAAATCGTGGAAATTGTGTCCTTGTTTGCAAGGGTAAAAATCATAGCTACCGTTGTCAGAAATGACTTGTTAAGGGAATCGTGATTTTGCGAAAGAGTGATGTTGGGATATGCAGAGGTGCATATTGAGTATGTGCTTACTTGGTGGTAACAGCCTTGTAAGTTAAAAAAAATCAAAAATGGTTAAATGGGGATTGGTCTCCCCTGCTGTTCGAGTTGGTCGCTTGAACTAAACTAAGTTGATGAAAATACAGAGCTACAACTGTTTTGGATGCCTTGTTCTTATGCAAGTAGTATCTTTGTCGCTATTTCTGAGTATAGAAAACTCAGGTTCACTGTGGACTTTGCTAGCAGAGGAGTTCAGCCGTTCCAGAGTCGGTTGAATCAGGTGCAGATTTAAAAACACATTATCAAGGGCGGTGGCGTAGTCACCGACCCTTACCTAATTCTAAGCTAATCAGTTTCTTTTTGATTCTAATCTATTAGCTAATGACAGGAATAACATTCCCATATAACGACAAATATCTGGGTCTATCGATGTATTTTCTTCTAACCATTCATCCACAGTATCAGCGACTATAACTAAATCCATTTTTAGCATCTCAATCTCTGATTCATCCGTGTATATTTCACTAATATATTTTGAGTTTGGACTCAACTCTAGCTCTTCACTCACTACTCACCTATTTAAATATAGCTCTAAATGCGCACCATTTGCGTTTTAAGAAACTTTTACGCTTAGATGCAACCCAACCCAATCCATCACTCTAAAAATTGAACCTGACGCAAACTATGCGCCAAATTCGGGATCATTGATTAAATATTTCTTGATGTATGTAAAATTCTTAAAATGAAGACCTGTTTTTTTTCTTCATCAATATGAATGATGGCACGATATGGACTGTCAACAATCAGCATTTCTCTTGTTCCTAGACTGCCCTTTTTCTTAGTACGGTTTGGCGAAAAGTAGAGAGTTTCTAACTGATCAGTAATTTTTAAGTACATACTTTCAGCCAGTTGTTCACCCCAGTTTTCGATGCCATACGCCAAAATATCAATTAAATCTTGTTCTGCTTGAGGCAAATAAGAAACTTCATAACTCATTTGCTACGGCTCGCTACCAATTCTCGTGCTTTTTGCATCGCTGTAGCATGTACCGTTTTCATTGCAGTCGTTTGTGATGGATGTGATTTCAAAGAATTTAGGGCTTCTGCTATTTTCTCTTTTTCCCAATCTTCATAATCATCACTTTCAATATCAAAAAGACTTTCCAAGTGAGTACCTTTCACATCTTTCAACGATAAGAAAACACCAACTGGACGTTTATTTTTGGTTACTAAGACAGGTTCTCTTTGCATCGTATCCAATAATTCACCAAAACGAGATTTAGCATCTTTCGCTGTAATAACTTGCATGTTTTAAACCTCAATTCAAAAAGTAGGCATTTTGTCTATTTTAAACACTAAAAATAATTAATCAAAGATAATTTTGTACAGGTTTTTCTTAAAAAATTTTTCGATAAATACCTGATCTAGGAGGGGGAAATGGAAATGTGAGAATTTTTTATCCATTGGAGCGTAAAACCTCGGGGTTTAGCCCGAGGATATAAGCGACTGGCGTAAGCCATACGACATGAAATGTCGTTTTAAATACTTTTGCTATAATCACTATTAAAAAAAATACGGTTAAAATAATTGGATGAAGACACTCAAATTACGCATATACCACCCAAACTTGCTCGTGCTGTGGCTCACGCTCCAGTAGTCCGAAAGGTAGAGCAGGCTTAGGAATAAGAGAATGGCAGTGCATGGAGTGCGGTACGCTCCATAATCGAGATATAAACTCAGCACTGAATATTCTTGCGCTCGGACATGAGCGTCTCGGAGGAGGAATCCCCGTCCTTTAGGTCGGGGAGGGTGTCAAAGGAAAAGTAGCAATAACCTTTTCATTAAATAAACATCTGCTGCAACAAGCCTTTTTTCCACTGTTTAGCTTGTTCAATTTGCTGTGCCACAACTTCAATTTTTTGGCCAATGCTCGATAAGAAATTAGCAATTTTGGTTTGTTCTTCTAAGCAGGGAATAAGTATTTCTATTGAAGATAAATCTGAGCTATTAATTGCAGGGTAACTTGTACCAGTACAACGGTTCATAACTTCATCTAAGAATGTCTTTTCGTGTAAAGCATAATAGATAAATTTAGAATCCAATTTTGTACGGATTTGAGCATAGCCTGTTGAGGCAACATACTCACCACTTAAGTTGAAGTAATAATTATTCTGCTGATAAGGACGAACCATCTGAAAAAGTACATCACCTTTAGCTAATAATCTTTGTGCTCGACTTGGTGCATCCTGTAGCTCAATATTTTTTTGAAGTAATAGTTGCCCTTTTTCAACACTTTCTAAATCAATATAAATAAAACTTTCAGGTAACTTTTTAGATTTAGGATTAATTTCTGCTATATCTTTGAGTTCCTTTTCCTCCCACTCCCCAAACTCACTGCCATCATCCGCTCTGAAACGAATCTGCTGACTAAACAGCTTTTGCATCATTCCTTGTTTGTATTGACTAAGCAGCTCAAGTTTTTGAGTAAGCTGACTAATCTTTTCATCCACGTTCGATAGAAAAGAGGCGATTTTGGTTTGTTCTTCTTTTGAGGGAATACTTATATCAATATTATAAATCGAGGTTGTATTTAGACTTGGTACACCTGTAGCCTCATTTAAACCTAACCAATTTACTTCAAGGGCATGTTGGTACAAAAATAAAGGAACAATACTTTCTTCAATTTCCGTATAAAAAAGAGTATCTACTGTCCAAAATTTTTCATTTATATATTTAGGTTTATCAATCGTACCTTTCCGCCCAATTAAGATGCTTTCTCCATCATACAGATATTTATTTACATGACGCATAAGCCCACCAGTACCATAAACAGGAATATCACCGTCATTAAGGGACTTATGATCTTTACCATATTTGATAGTAAGAACATCTTTATACTTAAGCTTTAACCAATCACCATCAAACTCTTTAAATCTTAATTTAGGAAACAACGTAAAACTCTCTTAAAATTATGAAGCTTAGAATAAAGAAATTAACTACACAGAAACAGCTAAAAATAGCCTAGGCTGAGATCGTGGAACATTCCTAAAATTGACCCTTTTGATAGCCAAAATACCCCCTCTTCGAGGGGATATCTGATATAGCTTATTTGGTCTCACTTTTTCTCTTGTTTTTTCTGTCTGCGATAGTAATAAGAATTGACCCTTTTGACAGCCAAAATACCCCCTCTTCGAGGGGATATCTGATATAGCTTATTTGGTCTCACTTTTTCTCTTGTTTTTTCTGTCTGCGATAGTAATAAGAATTGACCCTTTTGACAGCCAAAATACCCCCTCTTCGAGGGGATATCTGATATAGCTTATCTGCTATCACTTTATCAGTCCTTTTTTCTTCCTACGATAGTAAGTTGCTCGACTGATTCCCATTGCTTCCCACAGCTTCGTTGAACGCTCAGAATCGGCTTTAGCTCCACGCTTGGATTTCTTCCCACCTTCACGCCCTTTTTCTGCGTGCCACTTCTTTAAACCTTGCTCACTGAATCTCTGCCATACCCATGTTGCTATGCTCTTTGCTGTAGCTTTAACTTCTGAGTAGGGTAAGGCTTCGGGAAAACCTGCGTTTATGTCCTTTAGGCGATCTTTGACAGCGTTATGCCACAGTTGGAAAGGGGCATTTGCCTGTTTAAACTCCATAACAGCCCTATACGACCACGATGCACCCTGCTGAAACATGGTGCAGTTACGTCCTAAACCTTGCTCTTGCTCGCTTTTGCTAAGTGCTTTAACCACAACATAGTCTGCCAGCTCATCGAGCAAATACGACTTCTCAGTGAAGTACATCGTCCGCCAAGCGGGATTGTATGGGTTTTTGGTCAGTTTTCGGCTGTACCCTGCATCAGCTTTGAGTTTTCGAGCCATAGCAGCCTGAATTTTTGCAGCGTACTGCATTGGCTTAATGCTTGCGATTTCCGTTGTGGGATAGGGAAATAATAAACGGTAGCAGATATGTACATGCCCATTTTTCGGGTTCTGTGCGACCCAAAACGGCTCAGGCAAGTTTTCTTCTCGCCAAGCAAGTGCAGATTCAGGGTAATCGAGATCAAAGACAAAGTAAGACACCAAGCAAGGTTGGTTGAATTCGATGTATTTCTTTCTTATCGCTTCTGTTTTTTTAGTTCTGTATTGTCCATCCGCAAAATTATCTGTGCAGTGCGGATAGTACGCAAGATCATCAAAAAACAGGTCTAACTGTTTTTTTAAAGCCATTTTGCCCTTCAAAAATCATTTGAATTATTCGGCTCAACTAGGCTACAATTAGGGTTCGAGATAACTGTGGTCTAGTTAAGATTTATTTTTAACAAGTCCCGAAAAAAACCCGACGCCACATCGGGTTTTTTTTCGTTCTAAATAAAGTTTACATCAAAGTGACATAGTTGTTAAACCATTAATTTTTAAAGTAAAAACATATACCGCAAATATGATATATAAATATCAAAAGAAACTGCAATAAACGCTAGGAATCAAATATTTAGAATTTTTTAAATTTTATTTTCCAATATACTCATTCCAAATTTTCAGATAATAACGATTCATCTGTTCTTTTATTTCCACTGACAAAGCTCACATCTTTACGATACATATAAGCTGCAATCTTCATAAAGTCGCCTTCCCGAACTAAATCAAGAGGAACCTCAAGCCCATATTGATCAAATAATTCTCTACGATAACGATATTCATTCAAATTTTCAGCATAAGTTTCCAATCGAGGTAGATAAACCAAGTGAGGTGGTTCAATCTCAATTTGCTGCCATGATTTTTTAACTTTTTTACGAACAAAACGCTGGGCAAAATGAAGCAATTCACCCGATTGCTGTCGGTTGCTCTTAAAAACTGCCCATGCCTCAATCATTTTAAAAAAGTTACGCAAATCAGCTCTGTTTTTTTCAGCTAACTTATTATTTTTTTGGCTAATAAGCTTATTTACAACAGCTATCAGTCGGGCCTTCATTCGCAAATATGACTGCTTGCTGTATCTCCAAGACCAAGAAAATGAACGAATTCTGTCTTTGTATTCTTTTTCAGTCGGCTTGTAGACCTTGTGATCTGTACGCACAAGCTCAAAAGTCATGTGTTGTGTGACTTTCAAAGAAATAGCAGTATCCAAGATAAATTGTAGTGGCTCTCGATCTTTGAAATAGCTGTAAATCAGATCCATTTGAGCCTGAATTTCAGGCTTTATCCAAGTGAATCCCTTAAATTTATCCTGTAATTTTTCTACTTTTTCCCGATCTTTGGCATTAACAATTTTTTGAGATGCTACCCCACACTGCAAATTAAAATCTCGTGTCTTAGGAGTAGTGAATAATAAGTGCAGCGTCCATTTGTACTTTTCAAAAACATCACGTTGAACAATACAAGTACAAACTGGATAACCTTTTTCAAGACGATAATTACGCTGTCTTGGAGTGAGCTTTAAATCATAACGTTCTGTGAGTTTTTCAATCAGTCCATCTACACTATTAAAAATAGTTTTAGTCTCACCATTTATCCAATCCTCATATTCTTTCCAGTCAATTTTGGCATAAAAATAAGCTCCATTAGCAACATGGTCAGCGATTCTTTGCATAGTAAATTTTGAGTGTGGGCTATATACAATCATCGTTATTTATGTAATGAAGGGATTTTACATAAAAATAGCCCATTTTTTATAAAAAAACCAGTTTGTAATCTAGTAAAAGATTTTCAATATTTACAGGTGTTTTTAGGGCGAAGCCCTACCATGCGTAGCATGGTTTTAAATTGGACTTATAGA
>NZ_CP055281.1:0-6257 GCF_013374795.1 Acinetobacter sp. NEB 394
AGCGATAGTCATCCAAAAATTTCGGAATGGCTATCCAACTGATGCAGTTCTAAAATATCGTCACCAACAAGCCTATAAATCAAGACTAAATCAGGCTTCACATGACAATCACGACAATTCTTAAACTCTGCACCACCCTTCAAGGGATGATCTAAATATTTTTCAGGCAAAGGATTATTTGCGACTAAACAATCTAATACTTCTGCCCATTCAGCTGTAACCAGTTCTAAATAACGTCTTTTAATATCACGTTTAAAAGAACTGGTTACGATAATCTTACGTTTAGCCATGTGCTTCTTCCGACATAGCTTTAATCGCTTCTTCTACCGTTTCGTACTCGGTGTACTCGCCATTTTCAATCTCTTTTAAAGATTGAAGTAATTTGGCTGCTGCTTTAGGAGTTAAAGCAGTTTCTCGCGCATAGTCAAAAGATAAAGGGATCGCCTTAGTTTTAACGATTTGATTCAAGAACAGTTTGAATGCTTGGGGCATAGTCAAACCGTAGTCTTCCAAAATAGGTGTGACTTGTTCTTTTAACTCTGCTTCTAAGCGCATATTGAAATTGACTGCGGACATGATTTCCTCACTCAAAAACCATTAAAGTAAAGATAATATAAGGCATATTCTTTACTTTTTCATTACTTTTGATGTAATAAATGGTTTCTAACAACTAAATTTCGTATAACGCCCATTATGTTAAATGGATGATAAAAAATTTATCTATTGTAAGAATAGGGGATACTTCATCCCCCTATTCTCTTAAATATCTTAGAAGTTGTAACGAATACCTAAAGAGTAGTCATGTGATATTAAGTCCGCTGTATTTTTAAAATTTGCACCATCGAAAGATAGGCTAGTCTCAATTTCTCCAGCATCGACATAACGATAAGCTAAATCAAGAGCCACATCTTTAGTTACTTGATAAGCTACACCTGCACCTGCTGTCCAAGCGAAGTTATTATTTGTATCTGTAGAGATATGCTCAGAAGAATTAAACATTTCAGGGTTAGTTGAAATGTCATTTTCAATACGGCTTACACCTAAGCCAGCACTTAAATATGGCGTAAATTTAGTTGTATTTTTAAAATCGTAATAGCCATTTAGCATTAAAGACTGAGTTCTAAGTTCATTTACTACATAACTAGGAATGTTTGGTGGTGCTTGCTCTTCGTTACCATTGAAAATACCTGAGCTGATATTAGGCGCGAATGTAGCTTTATCTTTATATGTATATTCTAGTTCAGCACGAGCATTTACTTTACTTACCTTACTAAAATCAAAACCGATAGCAGCTGAGATATTTGGGTAAATACTTTCATCTGCATCTTTATGTTTAAAGATGATGCTCTCATCACCCTGAGCCAGTGTCAATTTATAGTCTTCAAACTTTGTATCGCTAATACCAGCTTTTAATGATGTATAAAAACCGCTATCTGCATAAGTTAAACTTGAAAATGAAATGGCAGTTACTAATAGAAGACGCTTCATAAGTGTTTGTTCTCTGTAATTATTATGAGGATTGTACATCTTTTTTGTTATTTTTTGATACTTCTTTAGTATTAATATTTAAGAGTATAGGTTTCATTTTGCTTATCAAATTTTATCTTTTTGCTACTTTTTAAACAATTTCTTTTAAATCCAGTAATATAACCAATTTTTTTTCGTAAAATAATTGCTAATTTTTGTTAATTTATGTGTAATTGCTAACTATATTTTTACTAGTTATTAATCATGGATTTCTATCTTATATGTATACTCTTTTTACTTATATTAGCTGTTTGGTTAGTCTATTCGCTATATAAAGAATGGAGGAATGATCCTTTCAGTGATAAGAATGGTCCTTCTAAGAAATAATCATTAAAGTAGTATCTATAAGAACAAAATATTAAGTTTCCCTAAAATTAACATAATACACCTTATACGAAATGTGTTATAATTTTCCTTAGAAATCAATGCTGTAGTTTCTAGTTGATAGCCCATCTTCCCCAAGGTGGGTTTTTTTTATGATTTTTCACGTTCCACGCCTATTCTTTGATCAATGTTTCACAACTTTGATTAGCTCCATTAAATAATTAAAACCTAGATAATAAGAACCGAGCGAGTGTCTACGAGCGATTGAGCATCATCAAAATTTCACGCTCGCCTTTTCTCTGATTACAAGCTCCCTTTCGATTTTAAACGGTAGGTACAGAGCATCCCGAATGGGTGCGAACTTTGGAGCTTTTGCTTTTCAAAAAGTATGAGCGAAGCGAATACATTACCAATGCTTTTGCTTTTAGATTTCACAAACAGGATTAACCAAAAACTGCCCCACGAAGCGAGGAACGAGCTTCAATAGAGTACGAGCTTTAGCGAGTACCTAGGGCAGTTTTTAGCACTCCCCTCTTTTTAATAATTTTATAATTTTATAATTTTAGACCACTTATTCATATTAATAATCAATGGCTTATATTGCTATATCTATACGTTTATGCAGTCTTATCTATACGTTTATGCAGTCTTATCTATACGTTTATGCAGTCTTATCTATACGTTTATGCAGTATTGCTATACGTATTTAATCTATGTAATATAATTACAACTAAAAAGAATGTATGTATAAGAAATGGCAAATGATTTAGTTGTTAAAAATAATGCGCTGATTGATGCAAGTTATACCTTGAGCTTAGTAGAACAACGCTTAATTGGATTGGCTTTGGTCAAAGCTAATAATCAGCACCAAGAAATTACCAGTGATACAGTTCTGACCATACATGCAGGGGAATATGCTGAACAATTTAAGGTTGATGGTTCAGTAGCTTATCGAGCATTAAAAGAAGCATCAGAACGGTTGTTTTTACGCTATTTCTCATACACCTTATATGGCTTGGAATTTGGTAAGGAATACACTTTTAAACGTCCCAAAAAGCTAAGAGATTGCGATATACCAACCGTTATGAAATCACGATGGGTACAAAAGATCGGTTATACAGAATCAGAGGGTTTATTACACTTCCAACTTACCAGTGATGTTGTCCTATTGGTTGCTAATTCAAAAGAATATTTCACAAGCTATTACTTATCACAAACTACCGACTTTACCAGTACCTACGCTACTCGATTGTTTGAACTCCTAATGAAATGGAAAAATGTAGGACATATTCCATTTATTGAAATAGAACAATTACGAGGGCAATTAGGTGTAGAACCTAAGCAATATAAAATTATTTCTAACTTTAAGTTGCGAGTCCTAGATGTGGCTGTGGAGCAAGTGAATCAACATTCAGACTATACGATTAAATACGAGCAACATAAGCAGGGGCGGACAATTATAGGTTTTTCATTCAAATTTAAGCCTAAAGTAGATAAAATCTCAAAAAAAATAATATCTAAGCAAAATCGTAGTAACCCTGATTTTTTTATAAAATTGAGCGATCCACAACGCCATTTATTTGCAAATAAAATGTCTGAAATGCCCGAAATGAGCAAATACTCACAAGGTACGGAAAGCTTTCAGCAATTTGCTATTCGTATCGCTGACATGCTTTTAGAGCCTGAAAAGTTCAGAGAGCTTTATCCATGTTTAGAAAAAGCAGGGTTTCAAGCATGATGAAATTAACCAACCTATTAGAAGAATTTCACGGCACACGAGCTGAATACCTCGATATCGTAAATTATGAAATTGCGAGGGAAAATATATGCAGTTATATCTTCCTATTATCCCGAATATCCCAAAATGCCGAACCCACCGAAAAAATGCAGATGGAAGGCAAAATAGAGGACTTAATTTACTATCGGGATAATTTGCAGATCGAAGATAAGGAAAATATCCAAAAGGTCTTAGCTGAGCTAATTCCAGAGTATAAAGCCGAACAAGAAAAACAAAGAGCTAAGAAAAATTAGGCTTTCTTCTTAGCTTTACTTTTTTGCTTTGGCTTAACAATAAATTGCTCTCCCAAAGCCTTACCTTGTTTAAAAGTAACGATTTCCTTAGCTTCAATTTTAAGTTTTTCGCCAGTTTTAGGATTGTGCCCCATTCTTTCGGCACGCTGTTTTACTTCAAAAGTCCCAAAATCAACTAATCGGACATTTTTATCTTCAACTAGGGCTTCTGTAATGACTTCAAGAACAGAATTAAGAACAACTCTTGCTTCGTCTTGATTAATATTTAATTTAGGTGCTAATTTGGCAATTAAATCGGCTTTATTCATAATTAATTTTCCTCAATATTTGGTAAGTCAAAAAGCTGTCTATCTCTATTTTCAGTTAAATATTCATTAAGTTCCGTGAGTATTTTTTCTTTGTTGGCTTCATTACTTTGCATCTTTTTAATTAAATAAGAACCGAGCAAAATTTTACGTCGAGTATCATCTTTTCTTTCCTGCTCCTTTTGCTTTGATTTTTCTCTTGCTTCGATAGCCTGTTTTTGAGCTTTTAACTGTTTCAGCTTCTCTAACTGGGCTTCAATTTTCTTTTCGATATTTTCAGCAGATTTTGTCATAACGGTTAATTTCGGGATATAGAAAACCACTCAAGCATAAGGCCCTATGAATTGAAATTCAAGCGGGCTATATGCTATCGTGTTTTTCATGAAATGCGCACTTACGACTTGGATTTCATCCAAGTCAAAGTTTGCGTAAGGGGAATCCCCTTAACCCCAAAAAACTGCTACGCAATTTTTTAAAAGCAAAAGCATCTCAAGGCGACTGCATGGCAATCTATCATTGTTCAACTAAAACAGTTAACCGAAGTTCAGGACGAACTGCGGTTGCATCAAGTGCCTATCGTGCAGGTGAAAAACTAGAAGATGAACGCACAGGGCTAACCCATGACTTTACGAGAAAAGACGGTGTCGCCCATTCTGAAATTATCTCTAATTTAGATATTGAAATTGACCGTGGCGAACTTTGGAACTTGGCAGAAAAAACCGAGAACCGCAAAGATGCCCGAACCGCTAGAGAATGGGTGATTGCCCTGCCTGATGAATTAGACGCTGATCAACGTAAGGACTTGGCAAAAGACTTTGCCAGGTCCTTAGTTGATCGCTATGACGTAATCGCAGATTTAGCCATCCATGACCCGAGTAAAGGCGGTAATGATAAAAACCATCACGCCCATATCATGCTCACAACCCGAAAAGCCGAATTGGACGCAGACAATAAACTCACTCTGAACACCAAAACCGATATTGAACTCAGCAACGCCAAACGAAAAAGCCTTGGTATGGGACAACCCAAGAAGACATTAAGCAAATTAGAGAAACATGGGCAGAGTTAGCCAATAAAGCATTGGAACGTGCAGGCTACCGAGAAAAAATAGATCACCGCAGCTATGCCGATCAGAACAACGGACTACAAGCCACCATCCATGAAGGCACCAAAGTCACTCAATTACGCAGACAAGGCATAGACACTGAAATTAGCCGTTTCAATGACAACGTCAAACAGCAGAATACCCAACAACTTGACCAACAGAAACAGCAGAAAGAGAGCGTTTTACAGCGTGGTTTAAACCGTGTCGATCAAGGTTTTGATCAATGGCAGAAGAACCAAGAAACCAAACGTCTAGAACTGGAACGCCAAGCGGAAATGAAGCGACAGCAAGAATTAGATAAACAACGAGCCGAGCAAGCACTCCGCAAGGCATCTCAAAAACTAAGTAGAGGCGGAATGTCATTATGAGTAATCAAAATGATCTAGATGACCAGTTATATATTTTATTGGCATCCATGAAGGAATATCGAGAAGCCATAGCAGACGATAAGAAGCGATTAGAGCAATTTTACAACCAAGTCGCTAGTGAAGTACTAGACAAGGTTGAAAAATCGCTAGAAAACGCAAATAAAAAGCATACAAGTGCATTAAACAACAGTATTCAACAGTTAAATCAAGCAATCAGTAGACTTAACTCAAAATTTATCATCATTTTTGCCAGTACCTTTGTCACATTGGTGATGGTGTTCATTTTGGCAATCTTCTTGTACGTGCCAAGTAAAGATGAAATTGATGAACGTAGAGCTGATATGGCTGTACTTAAAAAATATCCGCTACAAATTAGAGAAAGTGATGGTGAAACGCTTGTCAGAATTATGACGAAGAAATGCTATTCATTTGAGCCAAATAACGTCAAAAATAAAACTTATGACTGGTGTCGCATCGACCCTAAAAAATACTAGGCGATCGATACTTTGCTTGGTTTTTCTCATTACTGATCAGATTACAGCAAGCGCAAAGTTGCCCGACTTTGAAACATGGCTAAAGCCATCTTTCAAAGCATCG
>NZ_CP055282.1:0-5594 GCF_013374795.1 Acinetobacter sp. NEB 394
TCCTGCTTTCTAACGAAAGTAAAGTCAAAGGCAATCCATTGGAAATTGGAAAATTCTTTGCAATGTTTAAACGTCCAGACTCAACTTTTCCAATTGTCACTCGACCAAATGATTAGGATGAAATGACTGGGCTTAAAGAACCCTACCAAATTAAAGTCTCCGCTTTTATGTGCACACATTAGTGCACATAAATACAAAATTAGTTTAATTATTTCAATAATTTACAATCAATAAAAAAGCCTAACTTGTCTAAGTCGGGCTTTTTTATTGATTCTTCACGTTTCACGCCTAATATTTAATCATTGTTCCATATTTTTGATTAGCAACAGTCGGAATCGAGCATAAACCCTACATGCCAAAATTCATGCCCCGATCTCGCTTAGGTTGGGGCTGCTCCATTTCCTTTTTCCGTTCCTTCATTTGGACGATATTCGCTTCAATAGTTCGGACGTTTCGAGCAAATTCTGCTGAGCTTTGGCTACTTGTGACGAGACTGACCGTTGTGTGGTTGAGATTTTCTCCAGTACGTCCTCGTAATTCGTTGTAATTTGGCTCATCTCCCTGACTTTGCCATTGATCTGCTCGGTATAGGTCGCTGTATTTTTTTCCAATTCGTGAAATTGTGTCTGTATTGTCGATAATGACTTTTGTGTTTGCACTAAGTCTGTCTGTACGCTCTCCATTGCCTTTGATTGTGCTGATAAGGCTTGGATAATTTTCTTTTGCATCACGTCTAAACTCTGCTGTTGCTGCTGCAACTGAGTTTGTTGTTGCTGTAATTGCTGCTGTTGTTCTTCGATGATTTTCAATAACTGTGTTTCTAATTCGGTCATCACTTAATACCCCATCGGCACCATGAAGTTGTTCTGCCAATCCCCTGCGTCCTTGTTGATCTGAATACATAGACGTTGGGCTTTGCTGTTTTGCTGTCTGCATGTGCTGAACGTCAAACTGCCCCCCGATCGGTTCAGGTGATCCACTCGCATTTGTTTCTCGTTGATGGTCATATTGAGTGTCCGTATCTCGTTGTACTTGCTTTTGCCCATAAAACCGAGCGCAATAATGAGAATAATTAAAATAGCAGCTCCCAAAATCATTGCCATATTCAAAGTGGTAAGCTGTTTCAGTAGGCTTTTGTTCTGAACTTGCTGTTCTTTTGTCTGTATCTGCTCGTTCATTTGCTTTAAACGGCTCAATTTGGACTGTAGCAAGGCTTGGTACTGGTCGAGCTGCTTCTCGATCTGCTGTGAGCTGTTCTGTAGGTTCTGCGCTAATTTCTCGTCTGACTGCTGGATAGCGGTCGCTGTGATATTGGCTCTTGTGCTCAAGCTGTCTTTGATAATCTGTGACGTTTGCTCGATACCGCTCAGAAGTTGTTCCTCGGTACGTTGCAATTCGCTGTTGTACTTCTTGTCGATATTCGCCAGTAGCGCTAAAGCCTTGCTCATAAACCTCTCCACTTAAACGGATAGGACGTGTTGCGCCCTCGTATGGATTTTCGATTGATATTGATTTTTGGGTTTGTCGGGTGACTTTGATTTCATTCGATTCAAGCCATTCAACCAATTTTTGCCGATCGGCAACTTTGCCATCGACTACAGCTTGGTAAATCCTTTGGTGTAACTGATCTTTAAAATCCTTCACATCCTTGGGTAAGTTCTTCTTATTGATTAAAAGCTGCTGATTGTTCGGATCATCGGGATCATATAGTTGATGTTCTGCATTGGTAATCTGCTTAAACAGATCCACTCGATCTAAATCCACTGGCGCATAAAATGGCTGTAGCCGTTTGCCTGTCGAAAGCTCAACGTTTGGAATCACAAAATTCAGCTCAAGCCGTGTCTCTCCAGTATCTTGATTCACCTTATCTTGGTGCTGTACCCATAAAATTTGGTACTGATCTTTATCGAGACCAGGGAAAAGGCATTCCTCAAAATTTTGCATGATCTGCTGTTTATCCTGGTCAGATAAAGCATGCTCGTAAAAGGATAAACAACCACTGGTATATTTCTTGGCAAAAGGACTGCTATCAATCAGTTGAGCGGTCAAGTCAACATCACCACTTAAAACCTGTGCATGTTCTCGCTCTCTATCTTCACCAAGCAAATAATCTAGACAACCTTTAGATAATCCTGAACCATGTCTAAAAAAATCAACGATCATCTGGTCGTAACTCCCGAAGTTGTTGATCTATGGAAATCAACAAATGAAGTAACTTCACTTTGTCAAAAGTACCTGTCCCTGCAATATCCGTATTAATCGCTTTGGCAATCTGATTCACGTTATTACCTATACGACCCAATTCTAGGATTAAATTTCTCTCTGTCTTGCTATATGAAGATTCAACAATCTTTGTTGATTTAATTTTTTCAGCATCATCTGCTTTGGAATTATAAATCTTTGTTGCTTTATCTACTGCTGACTGACGTAGCAACTTTGCGATTGAACCAAAAGGATTATTGGCATCGAGCAATTGATATTCTGATTCTGAAAGTCTGACTTTAAACGTCCGTTCCCGTACTACTTTCTGTTTAGTTACTGAATCTATTTCCACTTGAACAATCCCATTCTTGGTCTAACCGGTTTAGAGGAAAATCTTTGATTTTTCTTTAAACCGGTTTTCGGGGGTATCGGGGGTGAAGCCCCTGATCAAGGTCACAGCTTAGCACTATTAAACGAAGTGAAATAGGGGTAACTGTGTATCCTTGCTTATTTAAAAAGGGAAAGAATTATTTATACTAAAATTTAATCAAATGATACAGTATATAAACCCTAATAAGAACTGGCATAAATCTTGTAAAACAATAGCACTCAACTCTTTCTCACCACCACCACAGCCCTCGCTTTGCTCAGGCAGATGGTGAGCGTTGAGAGAGTTTCGGCAATACTCTCCCTAAGGGCTGTCATTCAAAAAATAACACATCCCCTAAGTATTGCCGATTTAACCTGATTAGGCTGACGGAGCCACGCATCGGTCGTATCCGCACCATGCTTCACATACATGGCAGACAAGGACTAAAGGTACTGCACCTCTCCCCACGCGCTCCCTGTCGAAGTATGGCGGTATCTCTGCGAGGATTTCTCCAACATGCAACTTAACCAACCTATACAACTACTCTCAACGCTCCGCTTTTGTGGGATTCCCCTGTAACGGTTCAGCTCCTGCTTCTCAGCTTTCACTATCGCTACGATGCACCAGTGACACTTATTCCCTCCACATGCACCGCATATCTTCCTTAAAAAGGATGCACAGAAGCTGATAAGGCTCGAATACTGTCTATGTATTGCTTATTGGATGAACGAGAGTCAGGTAACGAAAGACTTTTTACTGATACAATGCTTGCCATTTTTTATCAATTTGATAGAATTTGAAAAGCGGTACAAGCCGAAAGGTGAAATCATAACGGTCGTCAAACCTTATGATCTTCGTTACTTGATGCTCGAACATCAAATAACTGCGTACCACCAAATTTAAGACAAAACCCCTCTAAGTTGCAAGACTCAGAGGGGTTTTTCTTTAGGTTTTAACAAAATTTTTATTTTTCTCTCCTACTAACTCATGCCCAATAAGGACTGCGTAGTTTTAATAAAAACAGGTATATTCTTGTAAAATATTATTTTATGATTCCATCATAAAAAATGATGGCTGTTATTATAATGTTTGAATTGAAAAGCTTCTATTAATTCAACACATATCAAAAATAGTATAGACAAGGAAATCAACATTTATGGATATTTTGAAGAAGGAAAGACAATGAAAGTTAAATTTTTAACGGTTTCATTGATGTTTATTTTGCCATTTTCTGTTTTTGCAGCAAATGGACAAGTCGAAAAAGCGGTCATTGAATCAAATAATGCGTATAAAACGAAATATAATTTAGACGATATGACAGAGTTTAATTATGCGCAAAAAGGCTTTATTGCCAAGCCAACAGGTCAAATTAAAAGTGAAAAAGGCAATGTGATCTGGGATTTTGATGCGTTTAATTTTTTAAATGATCCAGCACCAAATACTGTTAATCCTGCACTATGGCGACAAGCAAAGCTCAACAATAATGTTGGTCTATTTAAAGTGACAGATCGAGTTTGGCAAATTCGTGGTTTTGATTTGGCAAATATGACCATTATTCAGGGTGATACTGGCTGGATTATTGTGGATACATTAACCTCTAAAGAAACGGCTGAAGCAGCACTTAAATTTGCTAGGCAGCATTTAGGTGAGCAAAAAATTTCAGCCATTATCTTTACCCATAGCCATATCGATCATTTTGGTGGTGCATTAGGCGTTCTTTCTACAGAAGAAATTAACGCTAGAAAAACCCCAATTATTGCGCCACAAGGCTTTATGGAAGAAGCGACCAGTGAAAATTTGATGGCAGGTTCAGCCATGATACGTCGTGCGACCTATATGTATGGAACCTTTTTACCAAAGAATGCTGAAGGATTGGTGGATACAGGTTTAGGTAAGGCTGTTGCTGTTGGGAAAATGGGAATCCTTGAGCCTACACAACTGATCACCCAAGCAGAACAGAAAATGACCATTGATGGTTTGGATTTTGTGTTTTATAACGTGCCGGGTTCAGAAGCGCCAGCAGAGTTAACCTTCTCTATCCCATCACTGAAACTTTATAATGGCGCAGAAATTCTTTCGCATACCATGCATAATCTTTATACCCTCCGCGGTGCCAAAGTCCGTGATGCCTTAAAATGGGTAGGCTATTTAGACCAAGCAATGCAGCATGCCAAAGCATCCGATGTATTGATTGCACAACATCATTGGCCTGTCTGGGGCAATGACAATATTCAAGATTTTATTAAAACCCAGCGAGATGTTTATAAGTTCACACATGATCAGACGGTGAGATATATGAACTCTGGTTTTAATGGTGCTGAAATTGCCGAGAAAATTCAGCTTCCAGCGGCACTTGATCAAAAGCTATATGCGCATGGCTATTATGGAACCTTAAAGCATAATGTAAAAGCGATATACCAATACTATATGGGATGGTTCGATGCTCATCCTTCCAATTTAGATCCATTACCGCCTAAAGCTGTTGCAAAAAAATATATTGAGTTGGCAGGTGGGGAGAATAATGCATTAAAAAATGCGCGGGATGCCTATGCTCAAGCTGACTATAGATGGGCTGCCGAGATTTTAAAACATATTGTGTTGAATAACCCTCAAAACCAACAAGCAAAAGACTTATTGGCAAATACGTATCGTCAATTGGGCTATGCTGCTGAGGCTTCAACTTGGCGTAATTTCTTTTTGGTGGGTGCTCAAGAGCTACAAAATAATGTACCCCTACAAAATACATCTGATCCGAGTGATTTATTGATTCACACGCCAACTGAAAGATTTCTTGAAGCCATGGCGACAAATTTAGATGTGGAAAATTTAAAAAATGAAAACCAGTGTATCAATCTGGTTTTGTCGGATACCCAAGAGAATTTTTCATTATGGGTTGAAAACTCAATCATGCAGTTTAAGCGTCATGATGACAGTAAAGATTTGGCATCGGATTGCCCAACATTAACCGTAACCAAGCCCTTATATCTAAAAATGATTACAGGTCAAATAAAAGGGGTAAAAG